>DAIRVL010000102.1:5736-9084 GCA_036802845.1 Pseudomonadales bacterium
GTCCTGGTTCTTTTGATTTCATTCAAATCACAATTTGAATTATGATGGCAGCCGCAACCTGGCCTTTAATTCAATGGCCATAACTGACCGGCTTTCACCTCTTCATTGACCTATCATCCTATGTCCCACTCTACGACATCAGACTTTAAAGAAAACATCAGCGACATCAAATGGAATGATCAGGGGCTGGTGGCCGTCATTGCCCAGGACCATCAGACCCATACAGTTTTAATGATGGCATGGATGAATGCAGAAGCTTTGCACTTAACAATGACACAGGGTCATGCTGTGTACTGGTCACGCTCCCGACAAAAGCTCTGGCACAAAGGCGAATCGTCAGGACATCAGCAAATTGTGCATGACATCCGATTGGATTGTGATGGCGACGCAATTCTTTTGCTGGTTGAACAAGTCGGCGGTATTGCCTGCCACACGGGACGTCAAAGCTGTTTTTATCGCTCATGGGATAAAAACAACTGGAAAGAAAACGCCCCTGTGCTTAAACCGCCGGAAGCTATCTACAATAAACCGGTCTAATAATGAGATACTAAAATGGCACATGTGCTCAAACAACTCACTGCCACATTAAACGCCCGTAAACAAGCGGACCCTGACAGTTCTTATGTGTCACAGCTACACCACAAAGGCTTGAACAAAATCCTGGAAAAGGTCGGAGAGGAAGCCACCGAAGTTATACTTGCCGCCAAAGATGCGGAACAAAGCGGTGATCTGAGTGATCTGATCCATGAGACCGCCGATTTGTGGTTTCATACACTGGTGATGCTTTCGCATCTGGGTGAAGATTACCAGTCAGTGCTCAATGAACTGGAACGTCGTTTTAATCTTTCAGGATTACAGGAAAAAAGCACGCGCACACCCGAGTAGTCAGACAGGAATGCGCGTGCGAAGGTTCTATTGCATGTTGTATTCGTTCAAACAAGTTAATAACGGAGAATCTTATGGGCATTGGCGGAATCAGTATTTGGCAGCTACTTATTATCCTGGTGATTGTATTTATGCTGTTTGGCACCAAAAAACTGCGCAACATCGGTGGTGATTTAGGTTCGGCCATCAAAGATTTCAAAAATGTATTTAAAGAAAATGAGTCGTTGGAAAATAAAAAAGACGCGTCTCAGCAAAACCCTCCTGATCATCTTGATACGATTCAGAAGAATGAACAGACTGAACACAAGAACAACCAATGAAACACAGTGATGGGCGTTTTTCATGTTTGATATAGGCTTTAGCGAGCTGGTTCTGGTCGGTGTTATTGCATTGCTTGTAATCGGCCCAGAAAAACTTCCGCACACCGTCCGCATGGTGGCAGCCTATACAGGACGGATCAAACGTGCCATTAACGATTTAAAATATGAATTAGAAAAAGAAGTAGAAGTGCAGGAAATCAAACAGCGCCTACAAAATGAAATAAACAGCAGCGGCTTAACGCAACTAAAACAAAACCTCGAAACGGATATTCAGTGCGCTCAGAACAGCGCTCTTGCGACCAAAGCGCCTCCCACGAAAACGGAGGCGCCGTCTGTTCCTGCCACTGATCCACGACCTGATACGCACCTATGAGTGAAGAACAGCTCCCTTCCGGCACGGAAACTTTAATTGATCATCTCATCGAATTACGCACCCGCATTCTAAAATCGCTTGCGGTCTTTTTGTTGATTTTTCTTGGTTTGTTTTATTTCTCCAACGATATTTACCAGTTTTTATCCCTACCTTTGCGACAACTTCTTCCGGCAGGCAGCACCATGATTGCCACCGGCGTCACGTCACCTTTTTTTGCACCGTTAAAACTCACCATGGTGGTGGCACTCATGCTGGTCATGCCTTTTATCCTGCATCAGGTCTGGTGTTTTATTTCGCCAGGCTTGTATCAGCATGAAAAAAAAATCGCGTTGCCTCTGCTACTGTCCAGCATCATCTTGTTTTATTGCGGCATTGCGTTTGCCTATTACGTGGTATTTCCTTTGATGCTGGCGTTTTTTACCTCGGTTGCTCCAGCGGGCATTGAATTGATGCCAGACATTAATGAATTTCTGGATATTGCCCTTAAACTTTTTTTTGCGTTTGGTTTGGCCTTTGAAATACCCATTGCCACTTTTTTACTGATTCTGTCTGGCATTACGTCTATCGAAACATTGGTGGCACAACGCTCTTATGTGATTGTCGGCTGTTTTATCGTAGGTATGTTGCTCACACCCCCCGATGTCTTTTCTCAAACATTATTGGCCGTGCCGATGTGGATGTTATTTGAATTAGGCATCGTACTGGCGCGTATCACCTTGGGTCAGCAGACACAAAAAGAACCCTCTGAAGACGCTTAAAGGGAAAGCAATGTCTCATCAATTTAAAGGCTTCGACCCCGATCTCATGCTCTTTTTAACGGAATTGAGTCAAAACAATAATCGCCAGTGGTTTGAAGAAAACAAAACACGCTACAGGGAACGGATTCAAATCCCCATGAGTCACTTCATCATGGCCTTCGCAGCCCGTCTTGAAAAAATAAGTCCTTGTTTTGTAGCAGACCCTCGATTACAGGGTGGCTCCATGTTTCGAATTTATCGGGACGCGCGTTTCTCGCACAATAAAACGCCGTATAAAACCAATGTAGGCTGTCAATTTCGTCATGATGCGGGCAAAAATGTACACGCACCTGGTTTTTATTTTCACATAGAACCCGGTGAGATTTTCGTAGGAGGGGGCATTTACAAACCGGACAGTGAAGCACTATTTAAAATCAGAACGGCGATTGCCGAAAAATCGTCAAAATGGCAGAACATTGTGTATGAAAAAGAATTTGTCTCCCGCTTTGGTGAAATTTATGGTGAATCGTTAAAAACCTCACCCAAAGGTTTCAGTGCACAACATCCCTGTATTGAACATCTGAAGAAAAAAACCTGGTTCGTTACCCAAGCGCTAAACGAAGAGGATTTGTACTCACCTGACCTGATTCACAAAGTTGAGACGGTTTTTAATGCGGCCGGTCCACTGATGCAGTTTCTAACAAATGCGCTGGATTTGCCTTACATTTAATCACGTGCCTTGATAGTTGAAATATGCGATGCAGTTAACGTATTTACAAATATCAATACCGTGTTTTCGGCTATTCAGGATACATTCATGCAAATGATTCTAGATTTATACGCAATATATTCGATTGAAATCAGCTATTCGAAGAAACCCTGACTTAAACGAGTAGATTTCGAAAAGAGTCTAATATTGTATTATTGAGCAAGAAATCATGCTCTGGGAGATTCAAAATGAAAAAAGCACTGCTCGCTTTGGTGACACTTTTAACGGCAGAATTCGCCAATGCCGATCATCATGTGGCACCTG
>DAIRVL010000103.1:0-9065 GCA_036802845.1 Pseudomonadales bacterium
ACTATTCCCATATACGTGGAATATCAATCTGAAAATTTTCTTACTTTTGGCTCAGTACACCAAAACGCCAGACATGGTTTTTTATTGGGTTCTGAGAATTCATTGTTATATTGCTTAAAAATAATCGTATTTGCTGACTCAGATCATGCCAAAGGTCATGCGTAATGCACTTGCAACCGTTATGACAATTGCCTCGACCGCGACAACGGGTGGCATCGACTTTTTCATCAATGGCATCAATGATTTCCAGAATGGTGGTCGTCATACCCCTCCCGCCCAAGGTATATCCACCACCAGGTCCCCGTACACTGGCTACCAGGTTTTCTCTGCGTAATTTTGCAAACAATTGCTCCAAGTACGAGACGGAAATGGCATGACGCTCTGATATATCAGCAAGACTGGTAGGGCCAGAGCCTTCGTTAATTGCAAGATCCAGCATCGCTGTAACCGCGTATCGCCCTTTTGTAGTTAATCGCATGACAGTCTCTCACCGCTGTTCAAATCACTTTAAAAGTGTTACTGAGGCTAAGTTTGTCAATTCCTAGTATTTTAGTCAAGTATTATAGAAATGAAATTTCGAACCTTGAAAAGGCTTCATTTCATTGCCAATAAAATGAGCGGCTTATTTTTTGAAATTCATTTTCTCTTGCATGGCACGCAGAATGCCACGCAAAATATTTAACTCCATCTGATCAAGACGGACGCGCAGAAAAAGCCTGCGCAAACGTGTCATCAACTGGCGCGGGTTATCGGGTTCATAAAATTCAATATCAGTCAGTGTTTGTTCCAGGTGTTCGAAGAAAAAATCCATCTCCTGGATAGTCGCCAAACGTTCATCCCAACGCACTGTTTCCACAGGCATCGCTATAACCGGGACATCCGTACCCTGTGTTTCCTGATCGGAGAGAATCAAACTCGCCATACGAATTTCATAGGCAATCACCTGAATAGCGGATGCCACATTAAGCACGCTATAGACTTCATTCGCGGGAATTTCGATATGATAGTGGCACTGCTGTAGCTCTTCGTTGGTAAGACCGCGGTCTTCACGCCCAAAAAGAATCGCCACCTGTTCTGTTTTTGCCTGTCGGGCAACCACCTCTCCCCCCTGGCGGGCATTCAGAACCGGCCAAGGAATGCGACGCTGCCTTGCACTGGCACCCAAGACCAAAGAACAGCCTTCAAGCGCCTCGGCCAAGGTTTCGACCACCTTCGCCTGATGTAATACATCGGTAGCACCAGCGGCCCGCCACGTTGCCTGGGCGCTGGGATACTCATGAGGCGACACCAGATACAAATTCGACAAGCCCATTGTTTTCAGGGCGCGAGCGGCCGCACCGATATTACCGGGATGTGTGGTATTCACCATGACGATGCGAATATTTTTAAACATCAAGACTCACCCGTAAAAACAATGGAGCGGGATTTTACCAGATAATAGTCTTGAAGAAGACGTTTCCCGAAAAGGCATCGTTCAACACATCATTCAACCTAGGTGCAGGGATAACAAAAGACTTGTTTTAATGCACAGAAAATTACTCTTTGTGCTCTTGAAGAGGGTCCCGTTGTGCGAGCAATTCAGGTTGCCGAACAGGCCATTCCATGGAAAATGCAGCACCGCCTAACTCACTGTGCTCCACCCAGACACGGCCATGATGCCAATTTACCAGACGGCGAATAATGGATAAACCCAAGCCATAACCACCCGACGCTCGATTGCGGCTGGTATCCAGCCTTACAAAGGGTGAAAAAATTTTTTCCCATTCCTCCGCAGGAACCCCCGGTCCATCGTCTTCGACAAGAATCTTACATGTAATGCCATCAATCAAAAACGATATTCTGACCTGCGATTTTGCATAACGAATAGCGTTGCCCACAAAGTTTTGTATCACCCGATGAATACCCCGAAATTCCGCTTCAACGAGTCGATGTTGCGGCGGCAAACTCTCGGGGATGTGTTCCAGACGCACACCACTTTTACGGGCGGCAGGCGCCATCTCTTTGAGCACCTGATCAATGACCTCATCCACGTCCAGCAAAATAAACTGCAACTCCGGCGTCGCGTGTTCCATGCGCGCATAGGTCAGTATTTCATCGATTAATTCATCCAGTTGCTCCATGTCACCGTCCATGCCTTGCAACAAGGGCAATCGCTCAGCATCACTTTGGGCATCTTCAATCATCTGCAATGAAAAGCGCATTCGCGCCACAGGTGTTCGTAGCTCGTGAGAAATAGCCCGGATCATTTCCTTTTGCATATCAAGCAACATCTGAATATGTTCAGCCATAGCATTAAAGGCGGCAGCGAGCATGCCAATAGCATCCACACTGTCAACATCGGCACGTACATCAAGATGCCCCCGTTTTATTTGATTGGCTGCCTTGGCCAGCACCTTGAGTCGTTTTTCAATGGGATGAACCAATAAATAGGCCACAAGACCCAGCAACAAGGTGTCCAAAACCACGATAACCAGAATCAACGACAGTGGATAACGATCAAAACGCTGTATCGGACCCAGACTCAGATAGCTCACGCCATCAGGCATCACCGCGATAATGACCGGCTGATCCAGGCCATGCTGTGAATCAATAAGGGTTTTATGCTGATCGAGGTAAGTTAATTGATGCCCGTTCAATGACAGTGACGATCGCGTCAGTAAACGAACAGGGTAACTGAAACTGTCTGCAATACGCTTGAGTTCATGTGCGTACTGCGATGAATCAACCCGGCCTAAATACATGCTGAGCAGATAAGCAGTAAGATTGGGCAGATCGGAAAGACTTGCTTTTACATCCAAACCTACAAGCAGTGTCTGATCGCGCAGTTTGTACAGGAGAAACTCTTTGTCCACCTTGTTTTTCTGGACAGTGACCACCACAGAAAGCCCCGCATCCAGACGGTTTAACTTACGCCGCCCAAGCGGAAATCTATCTACAGGAAAGAGTTCGGCACTGATATTGTATTGTTCATTCAGGGCAGCCAACCATTGCTGGCGATCGTGATTGTTTTTAAGAAGGATATGTTCAGCAATCAAGATCGCCACACTTTGGCTCATCGATTGCTGATACTGGGAAAATCTGTTTGCGTTAAGGCCGAATAGAACCCAATAAGAAACAAAAAACAGAACAATAAAGGCGATAAGAATACTGCCGTAGAGTTTTAGAAATATTCGGGTCATTTAGGAATGTTCCGCTGCGTACAACACTGAAGCTCTCCGGACCCACAGTTAGCACAATCCCGCCGGACTCAGAATATTTCTTTTACAAATAAATAGCCTTTGCTGCGAACGGTTTTAATACGTTTTGGATTCACCGGATCATCTCCAATTTTGGGGCGAATTCTGGAAACCCGGACATCAATTGAACGATCCTGTCCGTCATATTCAATGCCGCGTAACACTTCAAAAATTTCCTCACGCGACAATATTCGTCCGGCATTGGACGATAACAGCCAGAGCAGATCAAATTCAGCACTGGTCAGATCGACCGTTTCACCTTTTAACCACACATCGCGGGAGGCATGATCAATCACCAAATCAGCAAACTCCAGTCGAGCGCCCTTATTGAGGCCGTGATCCTGGTTGTCATCACCTTCGTTCAAATGTGCATGCGAACGACGCAACAAGGCTTTAATACGTGCGAGCAAAACGCGCGGTCGCACCGGTTTGGAAAGATAATCATCAGCCCCCATTTCGAGCCCTAATACGTGATCCACATCATCGGTACGAGCGGTCAGCATAAGAATGGGATTGGCATAATGGGATCGAACTTCTTTGCACACGGTCATGCCATCTTTAGAGGGGAGCATGACATCAAGCACCACCAGATCAGGCTGATCATGAATAATGCGTTCTACAGCACGCGCACCATCCATTTCGATGGACACATTTAAGCCATTGCCTTCCATATATTCTTTGGTCAAAGATGCCAGTCGTTCATCATCTTCAACAATGAGGATGTTTGGACATTTCTGAAATTCCATTGCTGACAACTCGCTATTTGTCGACCCCATATTATCCCCTTTGCACACATACGACGGTATTCATACAAATCCATACGGTGAATATTTCACCCTGAAATTGCTCAACACAATTTATACATCTACTTAAAGAAACTAGCACAAAAAATTACAAGCGATAGATGTAACCAATTTAATAACACGTAAAAAGCAAAAATTGCATGACTGAAGCGCTCTACCATAACCAATGAGTCTATTAAGAACACTTGACCTCTCAACAATGCTCCAGTGTAGAGCACGAATTGAATCCTCGCCCGTAAAGTCTATATTGGCAACATTTGGAGTTAAGAATTGGGCAATGGAAACTGACTTGCTATTAACGCAACTTATCAGCCAGTCCGGAATCGCGTCGGGTTTTGCGTTTAATGCTTGCCTGTAAAACGGCGTAGTCAGCCAAAACAAGACAATGCGTCTTCGCACGGGTAATCGCGGTGTAGAGTAATTCCCGCGTGAGCACCGGGCTGTCCTGTTTGGGGTAAATGATCATGATCTCATCAAACTCCGATCCCTGACTTTTATGCACGGTCATGGCAAACGCTTTTTCATGGACGGGCAAACGCGAAAGCAAAAATTTTCGCGGTGTTTTATCTGTCAGTGAATTTAATGCGGGGAAATACACCCGCAAATGCTGCTGATTATCGGAATCCGCCAGCACCACACCAATATCACCGTTATACAGCTGATGGGTGTAACTGTTTTGCGTGATCATAATCGGACAACCGATGTAATAATCACGCTGCTTGATCAGCCCCTGGCTGTACAGAGCATCCTCCACCCGTTGATTAATGTCATTCACACCAAACACACCTTCACGGGTAGCGCAGAGCACCTGAAAACGGGAAAATGCCTGCAACACAGCCTCGGCGTGCCCCCCGCCTTGCCGGCAGGCAAGAATAAATTCACGGTAACGCAAAACGACTGTTTGCAAACAGGATTCGGCCTCACTCAAAGGGAAAAAAGCCACATCACTTTGAGCACTATCGACTTGCAAGTAAGCATCCAAGGCACTCTCCTGCCCGGCATTAACCAAACGTGCCACATGACCAATAGCGCCGTGTTCAGAAAAGCGATAACTTTTTTTGAGCTGGCACACACTGTTTACCAATGCAGTTTCGGGTAATGACGCATCAACACCCGGTGTAAAATCGATACATTGCTGCACATACGCACTCGTGTGCAAACTGAGTTTGTCGTTAGCATGGGCACATAAATCGGCCAATACACTCCCAGGTTCCACTGAAGACAGTTGATCCTTATCACCGAGCAAAATCAGGCGCACATGCACAGGCAACGCCTCAAGCAAGGCAAACATCATCGGCAGATCGATCATCGACGCCTCGTCGATCAACAACACATCCAGATGCAGAGGGTTATGACGGTTAAAACGAAAGTGCTGACTCTGCGGCACGGTGCCTAATAAACGATGCAGTGTTGTAGCCTGATCGGGAATTGCCGCCAGCACCGCCGCCGCAACAGGTAACTGCACTTTTGCGGTCGAAATAGATTCACTCAAACGCGCCGCCGCCTTACCGGTGGGTGCAGCAAGCTGAATACTCAATCGTTGCTGCCGGCTATTGGCCTGCTCTAGCAGCAGCGCCAGAATGCGGGTTACGGTGGTCGTTTTACCCGTGCCAGGCCCGCCGGTAATCATCAGCAAACGATTATTCAGCGCCAGTGCGGCGGCCAGACGTGGCCAGGGATTGTGTTCATCCAAGACAAACAGCGTATTAATGAGGGGCCGCAACAGAGGAATTGACGCTACCTCTTTTTCGGTAGCAAGCATGGCGCGCAAACGTGTTGCCACCTGTTGTTCATAAAACCAGTAACGGTACAAATACAAACGATCGCCGTCGAGACACAAGGGTGCCACGCTAGCGTCTTGAGCACTGTCGTCCTGCACATCGTTAATACAACGCACCACAGGGGAAGCTTTCAGCAGCGCCAGCAAGTGCATAGTATCTGGCAGTTGTGCATCAGCACCGGTGTTTTTGCTTTCATTGGGCAAGGCAAAAAAAGGCCGGGGTAATTTCGATAATTGAATACAACTGTGACCGGCACCCAGCTGAAAACTCACCAGTGCCGCCAACCACAACAAGGGTGCGTCGTTGTGTTGTGTCGCCTCAGTGTGAGGTTGTATCGCCTCAGGGTGCGAACAGTGTTCTTGTGCAATAAGGAGCGATGCAGCAGGTGCGGAATCTTTCATCAGCAGCTGATAAATAAAAACGGCAAACTGATAATCCAGCGCGCGGATTACGCCACTTCGCTGCAGAGCATGCAGTTGCGACAATGTAGTAGTTAGATTTTTCTTACGGGCCTTTGGCATATTCAATTCAATTCACCTCGCCTTTAAAAGTTGCGTCGAACTCATCAATTAAAGACCGATCAGGTTTATGAAAATACACGCCGTTGCCGGGCAAATCATGGCGCATGCCACGCACAAACAAATAAAACACGCCACCAAAATGGGTGTTGTACTCATAGTGTGGCAAACGTTGCTGCAAATAACGGTGCAGCGCAACACTGTAAAGCAGGTATTGCAGGGTGTAATGGTGTTCGGCCATAACCGCCGTTAAGCGCGCCGCTTGATAGTCGTCAACACGCTCGCCCAAATAATTTGATTTGTAATCCAGCACAAAAAACTGGCCTTGCCATTCAAAGACCAGATCAATAAAGCCTTTGATATAGCCTTGCTGGGGCAAAAATTCCAGCGCCGGAAAAGTCACCTCAGGTATCAGCGTTTGTTCAAACGTTTGCAAACGGGTGCTTTTGAGCAAGGCCGTTGGCAGGGTGAATTCCAGTTCTACAAATCGTTTATGCGTCGGGATTTTATTCAAACTCAGCGGTATCGAATTTTGACTACCTGGCACTGGCAGCGGTGTAGCCAACACATCCAGGACCAGCTCAACCAAGGTGTTACGCCAAATGGCATCAAAACCTGCCAGCAATAATTTTTGTTCGACCAGTCTATGTAAAGCCGATTCCGTGACACTGGTAAAATCAATTTCTTCGAAAAGACTGTGCAGCACGCTGCCCGCTTGTGCACCACGCGGAAAGGTAAACCGGTTGCGCTCAGCTGCGGGGGCTGAGGATGTAGAAAGCACATCCTGCAGCGCATCAAGATCGAGTTGTTTGCTCGTATCGGTGAATTGGAATTTTTGCCCCTGTGTGAGTGATGTAAAACTGCTGACACGCCATTGCTGCGAAATGTATCCTTTGAATTCACGGACAAACAAGGCCGTGCTGTCAACGATCTGCCACGGAAAATACACAGGCAAGTCAGGCGCTGCAGACAGCGTATGCACATGAATGGCCGCGTTTGCGTGTGCCAAGGCATGCAGTGTTGAGCGCAGTGACGTATTCACGCCACCATTAAGCAACAGGTAACCCAATGCAGTTTTGTTCAGCTGACTTTCCTTGGCATTACCAAAACGCACATCGGCCACGCCTACATAACAACGGTACCTGCTGCGTGTCAGTGCGACATAGAGCAGGCGCATATCTTCAGCGAGCCGTTCATTGTCAGCACAGTCTTTATATTCGTCTCGATCAAGCAGATCAAAAGTGTTGTGCTGCGTTTTTTCGTCATAAAAAAGTGCGTTTTTGGCTTTTTTGTAACTGCACGCAAAGGGCATAAATACCATGGAATATTCCAGACCCTTGCTTTTATGTACGGTAACAATCTGCACCCGATTGCGGTCGCTGTCCAAACGCAATAATTGATCATCGTTACGCTCAGTCACTGATTGCAATTGCACTTCGAACCACGTAAGAACTTCTTTTTCACCCGACAGCTCACTGGCCGCTGCCTGCAACAGCTCGGCCAGATGCATGATATTGGTCAGACGGCGCTCATACTGTTCGCTCCGATGCAAACGTCGTAATAAATCGCGCCGGTGGAAGAGGTGATACAACATCGACAGCACGCCCTGACGCTGCCAAAGCTGTTGGTAATTATTGAATTCGTCAAGAAGAGCATCCCAGTGTGTTTCATCGAAAAACATCTGTTCGAGTTCATCTTGCGTGTAATCAAAAAGCCGTGTTGCCAATGCGCTACGTATCGCTGTTTCATTGGCACGGATCGGCGTATTCGCACCCGAAGATACGCAAGACAGCTGCGTCACAGCCAGAAGAAATAAATATAAATCACCTGCTTCGTCACTGGCAAAAACACTGTCACGATTGCTTAAAAACACCGAATCAATCTGCCGTGTTTTCAAACAGGCTTGCATCAGATTGGCTTCTGTAAAGTCGCGCACCAGTACGGCAATATCTTTACATTCCAGCGGCCGTTCACCAATTAAAAGCTGCTGTGTATGCCCTGCTAAAAGTAAACGACAGATCTCATTGGCGCAGGATTCGGCCAAACAACGCTGATAGTCATTTTTGTTGTAAGGTCGGTCACCATCGAGAAAAAAGAATTGCAATGCAGCCTGGCTGCTTTGCGGGTGTTGTGTAGTTGTCTGATCATTGAGTGTGATGTTATCGGTTTTACCGCCGGCATGCACCTTTAAAAATGGAATAGCCGTTTCATTAATAAACGGATTATCCATAGAGCCAAACAAGGTATTCACAGCATCAACCATAGCCCGTGTCGAACGCCAGTTAGTATTGAGATGATAATGGGCGTTAATGTCCTTTTTTGCTTGGAGATAGGTAAAAATATCGGCATTACGAAAACTGTAAATTGCCTGTTTTGGATCACCAATAACAAACAAACCCGTTTGGTTGTTATTAAAATAAATTTTCCTGAAAATCCGGTACTGCGTTAAATCGGTATCTTGAAATTCATCAATCATCGCCACAGGAAACAACTGACGAATTCGTGCGGCCAGCGCATCACCCGAAACCCCGTGCAGTGCTTCATCAAAGCGCGTCAATAAATCGCTAAAACCAAACACCTGCTGCTGCGTTTTTAGGGTTTTTATCCGCTGCCTGATAGATACAATGCCCTGGTGTTGTATTGATGTCCTGATACGTGGCGCACGTAAAATAAGTGCCTCAATTTCGTCAAAAATAGCGTGACGCGGCGCGTGTCCTTTTTCAGTTT
>DAIRVL010000104.1:0-8950 GCA_036802845.1 Pseudomonadales bacterium
TTGTTCTGTTATGGATCACGGGGCATACCCTGAACATGTACTCCATGATTGGACTGGTTCTTCTTATTGGTCTGGTGTCGAAAAATTCCATTTTGTTGATTGATTTAACAAACCAATACCGGGCAAAAGGTTCTAACGTCGATGATGCATTGCTTAGTGCGTGTCCGGTGCGCTTGCGTCCGATATTAATGACATCAATGTCAGTCATCCTCGCCCTGTTGCCGGCGGCTGTGGGTGCGGGTGCGGGTTCTGACACCAATGGTCCCTTGGCCGTTGCCGTTATTGGTGGCATGGTCAGCTCAACCCTGCTGACATTGATTGTTGTACCTGTGGTGTATTCTCTGTGGCAAAACTGGTTTGTTCGTCGCGAAGAAAAAAAATCAACCAAAACAACTAAGCTATCAAAAACTGTTTAGCTTGATTGCAGCACTCTTGATTCCTAACAAGAAATAAAGAGTGCCACACAGATTTCCCTGATTTGTTATTAATTTTTCTATCCACACTCATCGTCAAAATAAATCTCAGTACGCTGATGGAAATATAAACTATGCGATTCACTACCTCATCGAAACTACGTTTAGTCTTGCTGGCAAGCCTCACCACAGCCACACTCACCATGAATGCTGTTGCCGCAGCACAAACAAGCCTTGCGAAAGAACTGTCCATATTGGAAGTCTATAATTTCGCTCTTAAACACGACGCAAACCTCGCCGCCGCAAAGGCAAGGCTGGATGCCAAACTCGAAGTTAAAAATCAGACCAGAGCCTTGTTTTTACCCAAGGTAGCACTCAAGGCAGATACCAAAATTAATGACAGTAGAACCACCAATGAACCGACAGATGCCAACCCTTTTTCTTCCATTGGTGTAGGCTCGCGTCACTACAACTCCCATGGTTATAATCTTTCGTTAATACAACCTCTGCTTGATGTGAACTCGATCTATAAAATTCCCGAGTCAGAAATCAAAATCAATCAAGCGCGCGTCTTTTACAACATTGCCTCTCAGGCAATTATTGCGCAAACAGGTGAAGTCTATATCAGCACCCTGATCGCTGAAGAAGATCTGCAAGTTGCTCTGGCTGAACAAAAAGCCATTGAAGAGCAATTACAAAAAGCCAAACTCGCCTTTGAACTGGGCACCAGTACAATTACCGACACCAATGAAGCACAGGCAGCGCGTGACCTTATTTATGCAAAGGTCATTGCAAAAACAAATGATTTGGAAATAGCTCGTCACAAACTACGAACGCTTACAGGACAGGGCAATGTAAATCTGCAGCGTATACGGGGTTCATTGCCTATAGATGACCCTAGCTTGCAAGTGCCAGAATACAAAGCTCTGCTAGATGTAGCGATGAAAGCTAATAGCCAGCTTTTGCTGAGCAATTTGGATTACGCCCTTTCCAGGGTACAGTTGTCCCAGAAAAAATCCGGTCGACTCCCCGTTGTTAATGCCTTTGCCAGCTACGGTACGTCCACTGCCAATGGCAGTACTTTCAGTGACACAAACTCCGAAACAGATTTTTACACCGGTGGGGTAGAGCTAACATTACCCCTGTATTCTGGGGGCGCTACCAGTTCATTTATTCGTGAGGCAGCCTCTACGGTTGAAGAGAAAAAGCAGCTTCTTACCGATAAAAAACGCAGCACCGAACTGGAACTACAACAATCCTATTTGCTAGTAAATCTCGCACGCTCTCAAGTAATCGCGTTTAAACAGGCGGTAAAAACATCAACCAGTTCGTTGGAATCAACCAAAGTCGGTTTTGATCTTGGTGAACGGACCGTACTGGATGTACTCGCTGTGCAAAAAAATTACTATCAGGCAATCAGGGATCTGGCTAATGCGCAATACCAATATGTTCTGGCAGTACTCAAGCTGAGCTACAGCGCCGGTATATTGTCCGACAAAGATATTATTCGCGTAGCAGAAACAATCGCAAAAATTCCCAACGAGCACCCCTAAATCCTTGTTCATTATTATTAACCCTTTTGAATACAGATAAATTCTGTGGTCAAAAGGGTTAACTCTTTATATCGATTCAATCGCTTAAACTCTTCGAAAAAAATCAGGGATTTTGTCTCCGTGATTTATTATTTCCCTTTTCATTGACCTCAATCAATTTCTCTCTGCCATTAAGCACTCAAATTTTTATTCATTCACTATCATTAGATAGGCAATCTTATTATGATAAGCGCGCTGAATTATATTGGCGCAAAATCACATATTTTACCTCCTTAAATTCAACTCAGGAAACATCGCAACGATGAATCAAGCAGAGCATACCTCACCTGCGTATAACATGAATGTTGTACGACAATTTACGGTCATGACTGTAGTTTGGGGAATCGTCGGCATGCTGATAGGCCTTATTATTGCCGCACAGCTTGCTTGGCCCGTACTCAACCTCAATCTGCCGTGGACCAGTTTTGGACGACTCCGTCCACTCCACACCAATGCGGTTATTTTTGCATTTGGTGGCTGTGCGCTGATGGCAACTTCTTTTTACATCGTTCAACGAACGTGTAGAACAACCTTGGCATTTCCTGCATTAGCGTCCTTCGTATTCTGGGGATGGCAAACGGTGATTGTACTGGCTGCCATCACCTTGCCCTTGGGCATTACATCAGGCAAAGAGTATGCCGAACTGGAATGGCCCATTGATATTCTTATTGCCGTGGTGTGGGTCGCTTATGCCGTAGTTTTCTTTGCAACAATTGCGCGTCGAACCACCTCGCATATCTATGTTGCCAACTGGTTTTTCAGTGCGTTTATCATAACTGTCGCTATTTTGCATATTGTTAACAGCGCGGCCATGCCTGTTACTTTATTTAAATCCTACTCTGCTTACGCAGGTGCGATGGATGCAATGATCCAGTGGTGGTATGGTCACAATGCCGTTGGATTCTTTCTAACAGCAGGCTTTCTAGGCATGATGTACTATTTCATTCCTATTCAGGCAGGACGACCGGTTTATTCCTATCGTTTATCTATCGTTCATTTCTGGGCCCTTATTGCCATTTACATCTGGGCCGGTCCCCATCACCTGCACTACACTGCGTTGCCAGACTGGACACAGTCTTTAGGCATGGTGTTTTCTCTTATTCTGCTGGCACCCTCTTGGGGTGGCATGATCAACGGAATTATGACGCTTTCTGGCGCGTGGGATAAACTGCGCACCGATCCCATCTTGCGCTTTTTGATTGTGGCCTTGTCATTTTACGGCATGTCTACATTTGAAGGCCCGATGATGGCTATCAAAACCGTTAATGCGCTCTCTCACTACACCGACTGGACTATCGGTCACGTTCATTCCGGCGCATTAGGTTGGGTAGCCATGATTTCCATTGGGTCTATTTATATTCTGGTACCCAGAGCTTTTGATAAAACATCAATGTACTCAACCAACTTGATTAACATTCACTTTTGGATGGCAACGATTGGCACTGTTTTTTATATCGCATCTATGTGGATTTCAGGTGTCACTCAAGGCTTGATGTGGCGTGCAGTAAACAGTGATGGCACGCTTACCTACAGCTTTGTTGAGTCCGTTGCTGCATCACATCCCTATTACATCATTCGCGCGGTGGGTGGAGCACTCTTTTTGTCAGGCATGTTTATCATGGCCTATAACGTCTGGAAGACCATTCGTATGCCAACCCACTCATCAACTCAACACGTTGCGGCAGTTTAAGGAGCACATTACATGTGGCATGAATTTGTTGAAAAGAATCTGGCTATATTAATGGTATTGACCCTTGTTGCCATCAGTTTTGGCGGTTTGGCTGAAATTGTCCCCCTGTTTTTTATAAAACAAACTACTGAGCCTGTGGCTGGTTTAAAACCATTAACGGCTCTACAGCTTGAAGGTCGAGATATTTTCATCAGAGAAGGATGTAACACCTGTCATTCGCAAATGATCAGACCTTTTCGGGCTGAAACTGAGCGTTATGGGCCTTACTCAGTTGCGGGTGAATCGGTATGGGAGCACCCCTTTCTCTGGGGCTCAAAGAGAACAGGTCCGGATCTGGCACGTGTAGGCCAGCGTTACAGTGATGACTGGCATCGAGCACATTTACATAACCCGCGTGATGTTGTACCTGAATCGGTGATGCCTGCTTATCCATGGCTGGAGCAATCGTCGCTTGAGGATGCAAAACCCAGTGCCAAAATGGCTGCACTCAAGAAACTGGGTGTTCCCTACACCGAGAATGACATTGCTCAGGCTGATCAATCCGTTCAAGGAAAAACCGAAATGGATGCTGTCGTAGCATATCTGCAGCAGCTAGGTACCGTAATGAAAGGCAAACGATAAAACGAGGCTCACTATGTTAAACGGAATAGGCACCGTATGTGCGTTTGTCGCGTTTATTGCCATTTGTCTGTGGGCTTACAACCCCCGCAAAAAAAAGCAATTCGACGAAGCAGCACTCTTACCCTTCGCTGATGAACCGTCTTTCTCCCAAAGCAATCCGGTTAATCAAGACACTAAAAACGGAGACACACCTAAATGAGCAGTTTCTGGAACTGGTATATTGTTCTCATTTCGCTGGGCGTTATTTTCGGTTCAGCTGTTCTGCTTTTTTTTACACATAAAATGAAAGCGGGTGACATCAAGGAAGGCGAGTCAATGGGACACAGCTTTGATGGTATTGAGGAACTGAACAATCCTCTACCCAAATGGTGGCATTTTATGTTTTGGGCAAGCATTGTGTACAGTTTGGGCTATTTAGTGCTTTACCCCGGACTGGGCTCTTATCCCGGACTTATTGGCTGGTCTTCGGGTGGTCAATGGCAGTCAGAAATGACAAAAGCCGAAGAAACCTATCAACCGATTTTTGACAAAATGGCTGCAACACCCTTGGAGGAACTGACCAAAAATCAGGATGCGCTCAAAATAGGTCAGCGTTTATTCGCCAACAACTGTGCAATTTGTCACGGCTCAGATGCCCGGGGTGCTCAGGGTTTTCCCAATCTGACGGATAATGACTGGTTATATGGATCAGAACCTGAAACAATCAAACAGACTATCTTGCTGGGTCGTTCCGGTGTAATGCCGCCTATGGGAGAAGCATTAGGTGGAAATAAAGGCGTACACCAACTGGCGTCTTATGTCAGAAGTTTAAATGGTTATTCGGTGGATAAAAAAGCCGCTGCCAAAGGTGAAAAGAAATTCCAGGTGTATTGTGCTGTTTGTCATGGCTCCGATGCCAAAGGTAATAAACTCATCGGATCAGCCAATTTAACGGACGGTATCTGGCTTTATGGTGGCTCAGAAGAAATTGTTGAGAAAACGATCAACAACGGTCGTAATGGTAAAATGCCCGCACATAAAGACATATTAGGCGAAGAAAAAGTGCATATCCTTGCTGCCTACATCTACAGCCTATCTAAACATGAAAATAAGTAGTAGTAATGTGTAATGGGGAGTGGTCCAATGGCTTCTCCCTCTTTATGCGCTACCCGATACTTTATATAGCAAATGATAAGTTCATAAACCCTATTTATTATTTGCCACCAAGTGAGACCAGCCAGACGAATGACTCACAAAATTCCGCTTCACGAATACAAAGCTGACGACAGGCACGTGGGGAAAATCCGTAGTTCCTCTGCCCTCACTCCTGACAAAATATACCCAAAAGCGGTTAAAGGCCTGTTTGAAAAGCTACGTTCCTCGGCCGTATACATCATTATCGGCACCTACTTTTTTATTCCCTGGTTAGAATGGAATGGTCATCAAGCCATTCTGTTTGATTTACCTGAACGTAAATTTTATTTTTTTGCCTATACCTTCTGGCCACAAGATTTTTTTCTGTTGTCACTGGTCGCCATTGCTGCGGCCTTTGGTCTTTTTCTGATTACAACCTATGCTGGACGCGTCTGGTGCGGATACACCTGCCCACAAACAGTCTGGACCAAAATATTTGTATGGATAGAAACCTTTGCCGAAGGCAGCCGGAATCAGCGTATTAAACTCGCCTCCAGTCCTTGGAGCGCCGATAAAATCAGAAAAATACTGCTCAAACACGCCCTCTGGTTGCTCGTATCAACACTCACTGCCATTGGTTTCCTGGCCTATTTCGCCCCTATTCCTGTTTTCATTAAACAACTTACTGCGTTGGCTTTAGACCCGTGGCAATGGTTCTGGTTGATTTTTTTCACGGTGGCCACATACGTAAATGCGGGCTGGATGCGTGAACAGGTCTGTCTGCATGGCTGTCCTTATGCCCGTTTCCAAAGCATTATGTTTGATGCTGATACATTGATTGTTTCTTACGATGCGGCACGAGGTGAAACGCGCGGCGCACGCAAACGTGACAGTGACTACAAAAAGCAGGGGCTCGGTGATTGTGTTGATTGCATGCAGTGTGTTCAAGTCTGCCCGACAGGAATCGATATCAGGAATGGTCTGCAATACGAATGTATTTCCTGCGCAGCCTGTGTGGATGCCTGTGATGAAATAATGGGCAAAATGGGCTATGAAAAAGGGCTTGTTCGTTACACCACACAAAATGCATTGGAAAACAAACCCACTCAAGGATTAATGCGTCCCCGTATTATTACGGTATCAGTATTGCTCGCTGCCGTTGGACTGACCTTGCTTGTTTTGCTTTTCACCCGTATGCCGGCCGAGCTGAATGTAATCAAGGATCGCAGCGCCCTTTATCGCGATACGTCCATGGGTTTGATCGAAAACAACTATATTCTCAAACTGATCAATAAAACCCAGAATGCAGAGACATTTCGTATCAAGGTCAATGCGATTGATGATCTTCACTACCGTGGCCCGCGTGAAATACGTGTTGAGGCCGGCGAAGTCCGTGATGTACCTGTCAGCCTGGAAATCCGTCCTGATTTAATGACACATGCCAATCAATTAATCAATTTCAGGATTGTGTCGGCACAAAATTCCGATCTTCAAGTGCAAGCAGAGAGTCGTTTTATTGGTCCCTTATGGGTGGAACAAAAATGAAAGAATCCCCCCTTATCCCTGTTAAACCCTGGTACAAGCAGTTCTGGCCCTGGCTAATAATAGCCTTGCCCGCCAGCTCTGTTATTGCTGGCTTGAGTACGCTGTATATCGCTTTTAATACCCAGGATACCTTGGTGCGCGACGATTGGTATAAAGAAGGAACCACGATCAATCGGCGTATTGAACTCGATAAAAATGCACTGTCACTGGGTTTAAGTGCCACGCTCACCGTAGACGATATAAACGGTGAGCTGCTGCTTGATCTGCACAGTACACAGCTTGATTACCCCTATCCCTCGCAGCTGAGCATGGAGTTTATTCACCCGACGTTGGCACAAAAAGATCAACGCCTCATCCTCATGTTGACCCAAAACGGGCGTTATCATGGCACTCTTGAACGTAGTTTGCTTGGAAAATACCAGCTGCTTCTATCCAATAAAATGCCTGATGCACCTGAAGTCACAACAACGCAGACGTATAAAGATGTCTGGCGTCTTATGCAAGTTGAATTCTTTCCGCTGAAAAATACCATCACATTGGGATCGTAGTTCGCATGAAAATGGACGCGTCAGTCGGCTGTTTTCATTGTGGTGAAAAAGTGCGTGAAACCAGTACGCTTACACTGACAGTATTTGGCAAGCTTGAATCTTTCTGCTGCCGGGCCTGTTTATTCGCCGCACAAACCATTATCAATGGCGGTCTGTCGCAATATTACCTGTCCCGCACCGAATCTGTAGCCCCCTTTTCACCAGACACTTTATTATCCAGTGCCGAATGCTCTTTTTTTGATAATCCAGACAATCTCAACGAATTTTCATCACAAACAACACCTGACGAACGCAGCACTTTGTTAACGATTGAAGGGATACACTGTGCCGCATGTGGTTGGCTGATCAAAAACCGTCTACTCCCACTCGACGGTGTGACGGCAATCACCGTCAACCCAGGTTCCCACCAGGCACAACTGAGCTGGCAGCCGCAAAAAATCCATCTCAGTCGCATCCTGAATCATCTGGCTGAATTGGGGTATAAGGCAACACCGCTTTGGTTGCTTACTCAAAACAGCGAAACCGAAAAACACCATAAAAAAACCCTCAAACGTCTCGGCGTAGCCGGCATGGGTATGATGCAGGTCATGATGTTCAGTATCGGTCTGTATGCCGGTGCATTCAGCGGCATTGATGATCTGTACAAAGAATTATTACGCTGGGTGAGTCTGTTAATATCAACCTGTGTGCTGCTGTATTCAGCCCCACCCTTTTTTATTAGTGCATTTAAAGGGCTCAAAGCCAAAACACTTAACATGGATGTACCCATTGCGCTGACTATAGGCAGCACCTATCTCATCAGCATTTGGGCTACATTGGTTCATCAAGGTGAGGTGTATTTTGACGCGGTTACCATGTTCATTTTTTTTCTCACGCTGGGACGTTTTCTTGAAGCCAGCGGTCGCCACAAAGCCAATCAAAGTGCGCAGGCCTTGCTCAAATGTTTGCCCCATACCGCCATTCGTTTATTGGACAATGGCAACAGCGACGTTGTCTCCATCCACACACTGCAAGCCGGTGAGAAAATTCTTATCAAACCCGGTACAACGATACCTGTTGATGGACGCATTGTTACGGGAGAAAGCAGTGTTGATGAATCACTACTCACCGGTGAAATGAATCCAAAACAAAAACAGTCGGGCGACCAGGTGCTCGGTGGCAGTCAAAATGTTGATGGTATCCTGGAATTGGAAGTCACACATCGCGTTCAAAACTCGCTGCTGTCCAACATTATGCAATTAATGGAACGCGGCCTGGCCGA
This sequence comes from Pseudomonadales bacterium, assembly GCA_036802845.1. Lineage (GTDB taxonomy): Bacteria > Pseudomonadota > Gammaproteobacteria > Pseudomonadales > UBA3067 > DAIRVL01. The sequence goes on from DAIRVL010000104.1 coordinate 8,784, forward strand.
AAAGCCCGACATTGCCGTGATTGCCGACAAAGTTGCCAGTTATTTCGTTGGCGTATTATTGCTGGTAGCTGCTTGTGTTTTTGCTGTCTGGTGCTTTATTGATGCCAACCGCGCATTGTGGATTACTCTGTCGGTGCTGGTAATCAGCTGTCCCTGCGCCTTGTCGC
>DAIRVL010000105.1:0-8827 GCA_036802845.1 Pseudomonadales bacterium
ACACGCACGCTTCATCAAAGGTGTCGCCCCGCAAAATAGCCTTGGCACCATAACTTCTCACGGCCCTTACTTTGGTATCCGGGGTTGTTTCCGGCATCACGATGACGGCTTGGATGCCTAATTTTTGCGCACTGAATGCCACGCCTTGCGCGTGATTGCCTGCCGATGCGGCAATGACACCACTTTCACGCTGCTCGGGCGAGAGCCGCACCATGCGATTATAGGCACCACGTAATTTAAAGGAGTGAACAGGTTGCAGATCTTCGCGCTTGAGCAGCACACGATTCTGGAGACGTTCAGATAAAAAGCGTGCGTCATTCAATGGTGTTTGTTCGACGACATCATAGACGCGTGCATCTAAAATCTGTTTTATATACTTTACTGGCATGAGAAAATACAAAATCTGCGGAGTAGAAGTTTGGCAGTCTAACCCTATTCATGCCCCTTTTCATCAGGATTTCCCATGACTCAAAATGAAATGAAAAAAGCGGCGGCCCTTGCGGCGCTTCAATACGTCAAAGACCTTGCCATTATTGGTGTGGGCACCGGCTCTACGGCCAACTTGTTTATTGATGCGCTGGCAGATATCAAACAACATTTCGATGGCGCCGTCGCCAGCTCCGAGGCCTCGGCCAAACGACTCAAGTCGTATGGCATTCCAGTGTATGACCTTAACGCTGTGGACGGGGTGCCTGTTTATGTTGACGGTGCAGACGAAGCCAATTCACATTTGCAACTGATTAAAGGCGGTGGCGGTGCGCTCACGCGAGAAAAAATCATTGCGGCGGTGGCAGAAAAATTTGTCTGCATCGCCGACGAGTCTAAATATGTCTCGGTGTTAGGCGACTTCCCGTTGCCCGTTGAAGTGATTCCCATGGCGCGCAGTCACGTCGGCCGCGCCCTGGTTAAACTGGGGGGTGATCCGGTCTATCGCGAAGATTTTATCACTGACAACGGCAATATCATTCTGGATGTATTTAATCTCAAGATCACTGATCCCGTTCAGCTGGAGCAACGCATCAATAATATCACCGGCGTTGTCACCAACGGCCTGTTCGCTCAACGCCCCGCCGATGTCTTGTTACTTGGTTGCGCCGGTGGTGTGAAAACCATAGTCCGACAAAACACCTAAACACTGAAACAATTTTGACCTTAATGACACAGCAGCCTCACTATACTCAAGTGTATGGCTGTATCCCCACTTCAAAACACTATCCTCTCGTATTACAGCGGGGATATTGATCGTAAAACACTGCGAGAAATAAAACGCCGTTTCCTGCATGTTAATCATGAAAGACTGCAACGTGCCTTGTCGTTGCAAACATCTCGACAGCAGAAGTTTCTCGAAATACTGCCCTTGCTCTTGCACGTAAACCATCCACTGTTCCCCGGTTACGTCAGCAAAAACACCCCCGTTGGCATTACCGATTACAAACCGGACCGGAACGCCCTGACTCAAGGCCGCATGCTGGCGCGCAGTTTTCGTTTTAATCCACGCCATCAATCTTATGGCGATATTTACAGTGTTTTCCTCATGGGCAGCACCGGCTCAGTCGCCCATTCAAACACCAGCGATCTGGATATCTGGATTTGCTACCGGGGTGATCTGACGACTACCGAGCTTGACGAATTAAAACAAAAACTCGAATTCATTCGTCGTTGGGGAGAAACCCTCAACCTTGAAGTGCATTTCTTCCTTATGGACAGCGAACGATTTCGGCTCGGTCACCATCAGGATGTCTCCACTGAAGATTGTGGTTCCGCACAACGTTACTTGCTGCTTGACGAGTTTTACCGCACAGCGCTGCTTCTGGCCGGTCGTTTTCCACTGTGGTGGTTAGTGCCCCCAGAAGACGACGCACACTACCCAGAGATTGCATCCACACTCTGTGAGAAACGTTATATTCCTGACTCAGCCAGCATTGATTTCGGCAACACCTACTGCATATCTGCCGGTGAATTTATCGGTGCCGGAATGTGGCAGCTGTATAAAGGCATTGATTCAGCCCATAAATCCATCCTCAAGATTTGTCTGATCGAAACCTATGCCAGTGAATTTCCACAGGTCAGTTTTTTAAGCACCGAATATAAAGCCGCTATTTATGCCAATAAACTGGATATTGACGAGCTTGATCCCTACGTCATGGTGTATCGCAAACTGGAACGTTATCTCTTGCAGCACAATGACAATGAACGACTGGAATTAATCCGGCGGTGTTTCTATTTCAAGATCAACATTCCACTGAGCAAGCGCGGTCTTACGCAATCCTGGCGCAGTAAACTGTTACAAAAACTGACGCGAGAATGGCATTGGGATGAGCGAATGCTTGAGCGTCTGGATAGCCGGCATCGCTGGAATGTGCGTTTAGTTATTCAGGAAAAAGAAGCGCTGGTTAATCAGCTGACTCAAAGTTACCGTTTTCTCACCCGTTTCTACAGCCTTCAGCATGCGCCCAATAATGAATTAGCCATCACCCAGCAGGATATGGCCATTCTGGAACGAAAACTGTACGCCGCCTTTGAACGCAAAGCCGACAAATTGGAACTCGTAAATCTCAGCATTAGCTCGCATATCGCTGAGGAAAATCTCACATTCTGCCATCAACACCAAAACGAAAATGGTCAAAAAAACGACGTCTGGGCACTGTATCTAGGCTATTTGCCTACAGAACAGCTGGATTTTCATCATCCCATCAAACGTGCGCCTACCCTTATTGAATTGCTTGCCTGGAGCCATTTTAATCGTCTGATTGATCCCTATACCCGACTGATGTTGCACGCAGGCAGCAGTGATTTAAACAAGATTGAACTCCAGCTACTGGTCAACAGTTTTGTGCGTGATTTCCCTCTGGACACGTACCGTGATCGTTTGAATCAGTTTGACAGCGATGCCTACATTACGCACAGCACCCTGTATCTGAATGTGGGTCAGGATCCCTCGGCTGAAAATACCCGCAAAGGCATCAGCCGGATCAGCATGCGAACCGATCCTTTATCGTACAGCGGATTAAAAGACAATTTGGCACTGACGGTGGATCAAATTCATCTTAATAGCTGGGGCGAAATATTTGTCTCCCATTTAAGCGGCCCCAACGCTCTGCTTAACTGCCTGGTCATGCATCTTGAAACCCTGGGCCAGCAAGCGTCACAGCCCGCGCCCAAGCTATCGGTACGTTGTTACTGTGCCACACGCAGTCAAGCTATCGCCGAACGTATAGATCAACTTTTCAGTGATGTGACCCGGCATTTCAGACAAACAGAACGCTCTCGTTATATTGTAGAAATTGATCGAACGCTGCACCTGATCCATCTGAATAGACAGCAGCCTCGGCTGGAAAGTTTTGCATCACCCGATCAGCTGATAAACGCACTCAACGGCGTACAACCGCATTCAAATCCAGTATTCTTCGACCAAGAAACCGATTCCTTGCCCGTTCTCAAACATATTTACCAGCATATCAAACCCGATAGACTGCAAATTTTTTATCGGCCGGGGGACGAATTCACCGACGTGTATCTCGCGGACGATAAAGGCTCACTGTTTTATGGGTCGATGTATAGCAGTGACGAAAATAATCTGCTGTCACATTTAAAACCTTTTATTCAATCAACCCTATATCGTCTGAGCAGCGACACCCCGGAACTCAACACCCTGAATCTTTCACAACACATTCATTTTTTCAAGATTTGCGGTCATGAGCGTCAACAGCGTATTTATTTTGAAGCCAAATCCAATGAAAAAATTGAGTGGGCCGACGGTGATCACACGGTACACGCCGTGGCAAATCTGGATGAACACGGACACATTGAATTTTCAGTGTTCTGTAAAAATGTCGAATTTACCCAGCGTGAATACGGCAAACACATGTTTAAAAAAGTGGCTCAGCACATTGTCGCGCAGCGTAACAGTTCACAAATGTATCCTTGTTACATTACTGATCTAGATTTGTCGGGCATTAAAGGCAAGCTCACCCAGGGCCAGGTTCTGTCTATCACTGATTATTTTCAGTTCAAATTCAAACTGGAACAAGCCTTGAATCAAGCCCTGTTTGCACGATAATTCCACATAAATTCCACACGTTTTTTGTTGCTCATTAGTTACGAATATTCTACGCGTGCTTAACAGTCGTCTTTAAATCCGCCAAGGGATATAATTCACGACTACTCTCCCCCAAAATATAGATGATCAAGAGGATCTGGCCTTGTCAAACGCGCGCCTGACAAAAGAAACAAGGAATAGATTGCTGATAACCGTTCTACTCACGGGATTATCCATGCCAGGTTGCGGACAGAAAGGCCCGCTCACAATGCCCCTGCCCGACGCAAAAGACACCCAGGATAAACACAGCACCGCGCCTCACCACCTAACACCCGCACTGACAAAGCCCACCCCTTTTCATTCTTGATTCCGTGCGTATCCTTACCGACCATTTACCGATCTCATCTAAAAAGAAGCGATAATTTATGGATTATTTTAATTACCAGGGCAACTCACTGTTTGCAGAAGACTGCTCGGTGAAAGAACTTGCCCAACGTTACGGCACGCCCTGCTACATCTATTCACGTGCAACCCTTGAACGCCATTGGCATGCCTTCGATTCCGCCTTCGGCGACTACCCTCACCAGGTGTGTTATGCCGTAAAAGCCAATTCAAACCTTGCCTTTCTTAACCTGCTGAGTCGATTGGGATCGGGCTTTGACATCGTGTCTGTGGGTGAACTTGAACGCGTACTCGCCGCTGGCGGCGATCCCGCCAAGGTTGTTTTTTCCGGCGTAGGCAAGCAGGCGCACGAAATCAAACGCGCACTCGAACTCGGCATCCACTGCTTTAATGTCGAATCCATTCCCGAACTGGAGCGCATCAACTCGGTTGCCCAGTCCTTGCAGAAAAAAGCGCCCATTTCCTTGCGTGTTAATCCTGACGTTAACCCTGAAACCCACCCCTACATTTCTACCGGGCTCAAGGAAAATAAATTCGGCATCGATTTTGAACAGGCCTTGGCTGCCTATCAACAAGCGGCCACCTTGCCCTATCTTGATATCATAGGTATTGACTGCCACATTGGTTCACAACTGACGCAGTTACAACCCTTTCTCGATGCGCTGGACCGTGTTCTCTCTTTGTATCACGCGATTCTTGATCTGGGAATTTCGATCAAGCACCTGGATATTGGCGGCGGACTCGGTGTGCGTTATGACCAGGAAACCCCACCCGATCCATCGGCCTATGCAAAAGCGATTATTGAAAAAATAAAACCGTCGGGCCTCAGTATTATTATGGAACCCGGACGCGCCATTGCAGCTAATGCCGGCATACTGGTTACGGGCGTTGAATTTATCAAAGAAAATGCAGACAAACAGTTTGCTATTGTCGATGCCGCCATGAATGATCTGTTGCGACCAGCGCTTTATAACGCGTGGCAGAAAATCGTCCCCGTGGAAATCAATCATCACCTTCCGAATCGACTGTATGATGTCGTTGGCCCAGTGTGCGAAACCGGCGATTTCCTCGGCAAAGGACGTTCTCTGGCAATTCAGGCCGGCGATCTGCTGGTGGTGCGTTCGGCCGGTGCGTATGGCTTTAGCATGAGTTCCAACTACAATAGCAGGAACCGGCCCGCAGAAATCATGGTTGATAAAGATAAACATTACCTGGTCCGAAAACGCGAAACCATTGAGCACCAATGGGCGGGGGAATCCTTGCTTCCCTGATAAGCGCACGATCAAGCAGGGACCTACACACAACTTCTTGTACAGACAGATAGATCATGAGTCAGAATACGGTTTTGAAATTCACCAAAATGCACGGTTTGGGCAATGACTTTGTTGTGCTGGACGGTGTGACGCAGAATGTTTATCTCACCCCCGAACGTGTGCGTTTTATTGCTGACCGGCGTTTTGGTATTGGTTGCGATCAGGTCTTGCTCGTTGAGCCACCCACTCAACCGACGATGGATTTTCGTTACCGTATTTTTAATGCCGATGGCGGCGAGGTAGAACAATGCGGCAATGGAGCGCGATGTTTTGCGCGTTTTGTGACGCAAAAACGTCTGACACACAAACGTGTCATCAAGGTCGAAACCATGAACACCCACATCCAGTTGCACCTTGAGCCTGACAACATGGTCAAGGTTGATATGGGTAAGCCCTGCCTCATCCCTGACCAAGTGCCCTTTATTGCCCCACGCATGCAGCTGTCCTATCCCTTAGCCATTACCGTGCAAGGACAGCTTCACCATGTCAACATTGGCGTGGTCTCCATGGGCAACCCTCATGGGGTTATTTGTATCAGTGACGTCGAACAGGTTGATGTTGCCGGTCTGGGCGCGGCCTTAAGTCACCACCCCAACTTTCCAAACCAAGCCAACATAGGGTTTATGCAAGTTGTTAATCGTAATCATATCAAACTACGCGTATACGAACGCGGTGCCGGCGAAACCCTGGCCTGCGGTACCGGTGCCTGCGCAGCGGTTGTCATGGGTGTTGAAAAAGACCTGCTGCAGAGCCCGGTACAGGTTGATCTGCCTGGCGGCTCGTTAAGCATTAACTACAAAAAAAGTCATGACGCACATTATTACAATGTATTTATGACTGGACCGGCCACCTGGGTGTTTGAAGGTAAAATAAAGCTATGAATGCTGATCTCTGCGCAGAAGACGTCCGTGCTTATCTGATGGCACACCCGGATTTTTTTGAGTTGCACCCAAACGTTTTAGAGTCACTGGCCATCCCGCACCACGTGTCCGGCACCCATTCATTGGTTGAACGTCAAGTTGCCCAGCTTCGAAAAAAAAATGAGCAACTGAGCCAACGGGTAAGCCAGCTTCTGGCCACGGCCCGAACCAACAATCAATTGCTGGAAAAAACCCAAAAGCTCTCGTTGCTCTTAAATGAAACCCTGGATTTTTCAGCACAAATTTCCACACTCAAAACCGTGTTCGAGAAAGATTTTAATGCAGAATGTTACAGCCTGCTGCTCTTTGATCAGGCAAGCTCGCTGCAACACGATTATATTCTGACCCCGTCGCTCGGCGATGTTCAAAAAAAAGTACCCGGCCTCATGAATATTCAGCACGTTTTCTGTGGTCAACTCAGGGAATCTGAATATCAGTTTCTTTTTCCACACTACGAAAAAACACTTGGCTCAGTGATTGTCATCCCTATCGATAAAGATAATCTGCAAGGTTTGATCGCCTTGGGCAGTCGCGATAAAAAACGTTTTCATCACCAACTCGGCACCTTGTTTGCCGAATACATTGGCAACATGGTGGGCAGTTCACTCGCCAACACCTTGGGATTACGAACCCAATGAGTCAAACACACGCAAGCATTCAACTGTGTTGCACTTATTCATTTATATCAGTTGATTCCGATGGAAAACGATAATTCCCGTTTACTTGAACAATTTGTCAATCATCTCAAATTCGAAAAACAATTTTCAATACACACGATCACATCGTATCAACGCGACTTACAGCAATTTATGCACACCGTGCCCAGCGACATTCACATGTCAGCCCTGTGCCCTCATGATATCAGGCACTACATCGGTGTTTTGCATCGACAAGGATTACAAAGTCGCTCGATCCAACGAAAACTATCCGTTATTCGCAGTTTTTTTAGTTTCCTGATTCGAGAAAAAATAAGTGATCACAATCCAGCACAATCCCTGCAAAGCCCCAAAGGCAAAAGAAATCTACCCAAAACGCTTGATGTTGATCAGTTGCAGGTTTTTCTCGATCAAGTACCCGACGACCCTCTCGCGATTCGTGATTGGGCTATTATGGAATTGCTTTATTCTTCCGGTTTACGTATCAGCGAGCTTGTCTCGTTAAACACCGACAGTATTCAAGCAAGTAACCCACTACTCACTATTACCGGCAAAGGCAATAAAACCAGACTGGTTCCCGTGGGACAGCAAGCCATTAACGCCATCAATAAGTGGCTTGATCTGCGCGCACAACAGGCCTCTCTTATTCACGAACATGCACTGTTTACGACGTTGCAAGGCAAACGACTTTCCATCAGAGCCATTCAACAACGGCTGAAGCACTGGGGCCAGGTGTGCAACTTACCCCTTAACTTTCATCCGCATATATTAAGGCACTCTTTTGCTAGCCACTTGCTGGAATCCAGTGGTGATTTGCGCGCGGTTCAGGACTTGCTCGGGCATGAAGATATCTCCACCACACAAATTTATACCCATCTGGATTTTCAGCATCTGGCTCAGGTGTATGATAAAGCCCATCCACGTTCGCGTAAAAAATAGCGGCCAGAATGCCTAATAAAAAAATAAAGCTCATCAGTTTTGATCTGGATGACACCTTATGGGATGGCAAGAATCTCATACGCCAGGCACACCAGGCCATGCACGACTGGCTTGATAAAAGCCATGCTGATGTGGCCGCAAGTATTCAGCTTGATAAGTATTTTGCACTGCGTCAGGACGTTTTGTCTGAACACCCGCAACACGCGCACCATCTTACGTTCATTCGTAAAGAAGTGTTGCGCAGAGCCTTTATCAACAAACACTACTCGCCAGAACAAGCACAACTACACGCTGAACATGCATTCGCTATTTTTTATCAGCACAGAAATAAAATTACTTTTTTTCCTCACGTTTTGCACAGCCTGTCGACACTCAAAAAACACTACCTGATTGCCGCACTCACCAATGGCAATGCCGACCCTATAACAACAGGTTTGCATGCGCACCTTGATTTCTTTTTTTCTGCTGAACACTTGGGTATTGCGAAACCCGATCCTGGTATTTACTCCGCCTTGTTGGACGCCGCGCAGTTATCGGCTGAACAATGTGTTCATATTG
>DAIRVL010000106.1:0-8756 GCA_036802845.1 Pseudomonadales bacterium
ATCCACCCAAAGCTGAAACAGGTGTTCAGAATGGGGTTTTTCTACAGCGTCGTTACAAAATCAACTTACCACGTTTAGTATGAAACCTTGTTACTCACCGACCTAACAGAAACTCGCAGACAAGGTATTTCTGTGTTGAAAATACCTATCGCCAGAAAGCTCAACTTAACTCCGAGACAAGTCCTTCAACAACGGTAGTTGAGGCACCTTGATTGTTCTGATCCAGCGCAAAGCCATACAATTCTCTTACCCTGTTACGCTGCACCTTGCCCACCGCTGAAATGGGGAAATCAGACACAAACAGTACTGAGCGTGGTTTTTTATAACCGGCCATTTGTCCACGACACCATGCTATGATTTCTTCTTCCGTAGCCTGTTCGCCGTCGTGAAGTCGAATCACCGCCCGCACTGAACTGCCCCAGGTTTCATCGGGCACGCCAATCACGCAGACATCCTGAATTTTGTGATATTCCGCCAGTATATCTTCGATTTCACCCGGAAAAATTTTCTCCCCACCGGTTGAAATGCACTCGTTCTTACGCTCGGCCACCCGAATATCGCCGTCTTCATCAATCCAGCCCAAATCCCCGCTATGAAACCAGCCATCCTTGATCACTTCAGCGGTTTTGCCTTCTTCTTTGTAATAGCCCTTCATCACGGTGCCACTGCGATAAATAATTTCACCTACCGAGCCGTGCGGCACATCGTGGCCCTGTTCATCGACGATCCGTGTTTCCACCATGGGTTTACCCACCGAGCGGTCTTTAAGTGACTCCGGCGTCACATCAATTTTGAACGAGGTGGTGGGTGTCATTTCCGTCTGACCAAAACCATCGGCGATGATCACACCGGGAAACTGTGCAAAAATTTTCTTTTTCAGCGCCGCAGAACACACGCCCCCACCGGTAGCCGCAATCACTACGGAACTTAAATCATAATTATCGATATCTTTGAATTGCAGTAGTTTCTTCCAGCCTGTTGGCACATTGCCCAATAGCGCAGGTTTTTCACGCGCGATCAGCGCGCAGACTTCTTCAGGATCAAAGTGAGGATTCACGGGTGAAACCAGCGTCATATTTCCGGTAATCGGCGCCAGAATAGCCATTTGATAGGCGGCATCATGAAACATGGGAAACGAAGGCATCATTTGTTTTATTTGCTGTTTTTTAGCCAAACGCAAGGCCAGGGGCGAACCAATCATTTTTTTGGCCAGGCGTATTATCCCGTTCTGAAGTGCTTTACGTTGCAAAATCCAGCGTGTTAGCGCACTTTCAAGCACCGTGATAGCAACTTTGGGAATGCCGGCGCGTTGCTGCACCGAGGGTGGCAGCGCCATGGTATGCAATCGCGGCACCATGCTATTGATCATGGTATCGAGCAGGCTTAAGTGGTTTTTGTAGGTAAGCATCACCCCTTTGGGCGTACCCGTGGTGCCACCGGTATAACAAATCACACAGGTGTCTTCTTCGTAGACATTCACCCTCGGCTCAGTTGCAGGGTGTGACGCGATTTGTGCTTCGTAATCGAGCATGCCGTCCTGGATTTGGCCTTTTATAATAAAGGTCTTCACCCCTTTAAGTTCAGGCAATGCCTGTTTGACCTGATCAAGCCACAGGTCTTCAAAAATAAAGGCCACGGCACCTGAGTGTTGGGTTTGATAAACAATTTCTCTGGCGACAAAACGGTAGTTCATCGGCACTGCCACCGCGCCTAATTTCTGGATGGCGTAGTTTGCTTCAAAAAATTCAGGACAGTTATGAAACATCAATATGACGTTATCACCTTTTTTCACGCCCTGGCTGTGAAGTGCGCTCGCCAGTTTATTCACGCGATGATTAAGCTCAGACCACGTAATGCGTCGATTTCCATAAATCAGAAATTCACCTAAAGGGTTGTATTTTGCGCAATTAGCCAGCGCATCACCCATGATATTAGGCATATTAAATCTCTCCGTAATAGGGTTTTATTATTCGTCTGAATTACTGTTATTTTTTTACGTCAGGAAAAAACACCACTCTATCCATATAGCGCTGTTTGATATGAAATGCACAAACGACAGCCGTTAAATCCCAATGCCTCAGCTTACAAAAATTACACGGTCTCTGCCCTGCTTCTTGGCGTCATACAATGCGTTATCTGCGCGCAACATAAATGAACGTATGGTTTCACTGCGCTGATACAGCGTTGCGCCAATGGAAACCGTAACACGCAAATCCGGATCAATGTCATCAAATCGCAAACTCCGCGTAAATTTGTTAATACGCTCCGCGCACTCAAGCAAACTGGCTTGGTCTGTTTCCGGGATAAGCACCACAAATTCTTCGCCACCATAACGCGCCACAAAATCACTACGACGTAAACACTGGGGTCCAATCGCAGAAAACGCGCTTAACACAGCGTCGCCAGCAATGTGACCGTATTTGTCATTCACCTGTTTAAAATGATCCAGATCCAACATCAACAAACCCAGCGATACACCCAGCGTTTCAGCTTTGGATATCTGACCCTTCATTACTTCATCAAACTGACGGCGGTTATCAAGGCCGGTTAATTCGTCCCTTGCGGCCAGTTGCCCTAATTTTCGCAGCGCTTGTTGCAATTCTTTCTGCGAGTATTCCAGCGCGTCTTTCTGCTGCGTAATTTGCAAATGGCTTTCGATCAATCCCTTGCTTTGTTCTCTTAGTTTTTTGCGCAGACGCGCCTGGTAGCCACCCAAATACATGGCAAACAGCATCACGATTGAGAACACTGCAAATTGCGCCACCTCAAAATTAACGGAGTAATACATGCCATCGCGATAGACAATACTTATCGTAGCAATCATATAACTCAAAATGGAGGCCATACTAATGATTGTAAAACCCCATGTGCTCAAATAAAACACACCAAACAACACAACAATGATGTAACCATGCATAACCACACTTCGGTACTCATGCCCCCCCATGTACATCAAAAAACTCATATACAAAATACCTGCCACAATTTGGGTTGTCGTCATGCCGGGGTCCTTAAAGCGCCGACTGAAGCCCGAACGTATTAGAATAAAAAATACAACTTGCAGACAGGAAAAAACAAAAACGACAAGTTTAAAATCATCAAAATTTGTGCCGGACACTCCAGAAAATATTGCAATGACGAGCAATACATAACTGAAAATATAACAAAAACAGGCCATGAAAAAGCGCTGTATGATGATTCGTTGTTTGTAGTCTGAAGGTATAATTTGCATTAAGGCTCGACTGTACAATTAAAACCGGGAGAAGTTTGAGGCCAACCTGTCATATTGATACATGGCTACGCTAAAAGAATTCGATTGCGTCCCGCCTCTTTCGCGGTGAGTAACAGGTGATTCACACGCTGCAACAAATGATCAGGGTCTTCATCTTCGTCCATGAGCGCGCCGCCCAAAGACACGGTAATACGCAGACTCGGTTCGATGCTGTCAAAATTTATATTAAGCACGAAATCACGAATACGTTCTGCGCAGTCACGCACAGAGTTTTCATTGGCATTAGGCAGCAAAACCGCAAATTCTTCACCACCAAAGCGGGCAATATAATCGGTACGACGTAAACAACTCCGGGCAACATTAGAAAATGCGTGCAAGATTTTATCACCTGCATCTCGTCCGAATTTTTCATTCAAACTTTTAAAATGGTCGATATCCAGAACCAACAGTCCTAGCTTGGTTTTGGATGTACGTGCAAGGCTGACTTGTGCACGCAAGGTCTGCTCAAACTGCTTGCGATTAAACAGACCTGTTAAGTCATCACGCACAGCGAGTTGGCTTAACTGTCTTAAGGCGTCTTGCAGCTCCCGATGCGCTGATTCAATCTCGTCGCGTCGTTTGGTAATTTCCTTGTGGCTCGCGATCAACCCATCGCGGCTGGCTTTTAAACCTTCACGCATGTCCTGCAAATAACTGCCAATATAGGTGCAAATAGCCATCACAAAAGCCAGTATGACCCACTGAAAAAGATTAACCTTTACATCAAAGCCCGGGGGTGGACTTAAAAAATCAAACAAAATCACCAAGGCATAGGCGCTCATGGCAAATAAGGTGACAAAAATATAGTCCCTGCGTTTGAGATTAAATGAACCGAACAAGACAACCATAACGTAGCCGTTTAACAAGGCACCCCGCACATCCTGAACCAGGGAAATCACATACGTGAGCAAACCCATACCAATAAGCATTTGAGTCAGTGTCAGACTAGGATCGTGAAAACGCTCACTGAATCGGCTGCGAATAGCTATAAATAAACCTATCTGCGAGCTACCTCCCAGCAGAACCACCCACCAGAATTCAGCCCACGAGATACGTTCGACATCCATATACATGGACACCAGACCTATCAAAAAGGCGACAACATACAGACTAAAACCAAATAAAAAACGTCTTAGCCGTGTCGTTTGTTTGGGATCGTGTGTGTTAAACAGGAACATGGTTGATATAAAACTCAAACACTGATGATTCATCCTAAAGTTATACCCTGTCTCCAGAGTTTAGATGCAAGTTTGAGGTTTAGCTCAATAAGCCGACGACCATAGAATATATTCATCAAATAAATGGGCTACTTGCGCCAAGATCTTTTGCCACAACGAATTTTTGTTTTAAAACTAAAAAAACCGTCTTTGCCACTTATTTTGATACGTTTAAGTTCAAAAGCCTGTGCATTCACGTCTGGATTGATACCTTCGTGCGTGGTTACGGCGGTATCAAATCCCGCCTGTTTAACCAGTAAAGGGTCCTCTGCCGAATTATAAATGCCAAAGGGATAAGCAAAACTCGACACCCGTGTATTAAAGTGCGTCTCCAGCCCGTGTTTGGATTGTGTTATTTCACTCACTTTTTCAGGTAGTGCCAGCAGATTCAAATTGGCATGGGTCAAGGTATGCGCGCCCAATTCAAGCAAACCTGTTTTTAACATTTCATTAACTTGAGCATCGGTGAGTTTCGGTTCCCGCATCAGTTCGCCATCAGCGTGATGGGCTTTTTTTAACACGGACCAATCCCTGTTATGGCGATCGGTCACCAGATACAGCGTAGCTTTGGCACCGTATTTCTGCAGAATTGGGAGGGCATTAACATAATTATCCGCAAAACCGTCATCAAAGGTAATGGCCACTGTTTTTTCCATACAAACCCCGTGCGCCAGTTCTGACATGGTTACAAAATGCCAGCCTTGTTCGCTGAGCCATTTTATTTGCCGCTCAAATTTCGTGGGCGAAACACGCAGTCCGTTAAATTTGGCACCGGGGATGCGTTCACTCACCATGTGGTACATCAGAATGCGCGGATAACGCAGATCAAGGGTCTTGCGCCACCAGGCATAACGGTCTGAAAACCATAGAAACCAAAGCAGCAGCGCCGCTGGAAACGCATAAGTCATTGCCCTATCAGCTCCTGATACAGTGATAATGTCTGATTCTGCATGTGTGTCAGCAGGAAACGGTCATTACGGCGCACAGCCTGCGGATGTTGCAGCACCGTTTTCATTTTTGTGACCAAGGCATTGAAATCATCGGGGTGCACCAAACCTTCAGGAAACAAATAGTTCAGTATTTCTTCAACACCCCCGTGGGCATAAGCCACGACGGGCACACCCATGCTCAAGGCTTCAAGCACCGTGCGCCCAAACGATTCCGGTTTGGATGAAAGTGACACCACCAGATTGGACACCGAATAAATTTCCTTCATATCGCTGCGAGCACCCGTAAAGATAATCACGTCCTGTAATCCCAAGGCAGCAACCCGTTGATAAACCTCCTTGGCATAAGCTTGGCGTTTAGGGTCTTCCCCGCCCACAACAAGTGCCATCACGTTAATACCGCTTTGTCTCAAGGCCGCTATAGCATCCAGAAAAACCAAATGCCCTTTTAAACGGGTAATACGTCCGGGCAAGGTCACCACGCGCTGTTCGCGCAACTGGGGATAACCTTGATACCACTGCGTTAACCACTCAGCGCTGGCCTGATAGTTTTGAGGAAACTCTTCAGGCTCAATCCCACGATAAATCAATTTTATTTTTGAACGCGCAATACGTGGGTAATGCTCAAGGATATAACCCTGTATCGCTTCAGAGACCGCAATCACCCGCTCACCCTTCGTCATGATTTCACTGTAAGGGTTAACCGAATAAAAACCATGTACTGTAGTAATCAAACGTGGTCGCGTGAGAGGATCCATTTTGCGCCAGGCTAACCAGACAATCCAGGCCGGCATGCGCGAACGCACATGAATGATGTCAAAATCTTGTTGCTGCAACCAACGGCGAACAGCAGGTATATGTCGCAGGGTGAACAATGATTTTCGTCCAAGGTCCCACTGTATATGCACACTGCCTTCTGCTTCGAGTTGTTTGACGAGTTTGCCACCGGCCGACAAAACCCACGATTGATGCCCCTTGCTTACCAGTGCTCTGGCAATTTCCAAGGTACCACGCTCTACGCCCCCGTTTTCGAGTGAAGGAAGCACCTGAATCACTTTCATGTAAATTCCGTATGCCTCATGAAAAAGTAAAGGCCCCAAATGGGGCCTTGATATAAAAACCATAAGAAGGGGTGAATAGTAACAAACTCCCCTTTACATGATAAGGTCCGTTAAATTTTTACGTTCACCATCCGAAAAGAGCACATAGAGCTCATCACGCTCACGTAGTATGTCGGCCAATTTCACCGAACCCAACATCATGGCACCGACCTCACCGTCACCTTCAAGCGCCAAATTGATCGTACCGCTCACCCCATCCTGGTTAGAAAAAGTAATCTGCCTGCTGTTAACTTCATCCTGCGCGATAAGAATGCGTTTATCATCAAAGGCTATAGTAACGGACTGGCTGGACTCTCCTCCTTCAAGCAGCTGAGTCATCACAGACACCTCCGCAAGATCACCATTTTCTGCGCTGATCTGGAAACCTATTGCGCTTAAGTCATCGTCGCCAAAATGCTGGGCGACTGAATAAGCACTCCCATCAACATTATTCACAACGATGGCAAGTTCAGACACGCCCTGATAAGTTGTATCGCCACCCTGATTGCGCAAACCCACCTTACCATCGACAAAAAATCGGGCGTCTGCATTTTCTATTGTGCCAACACCACTGACAACAACCGCACCTTCTAAATCAAATTCATTCAAGGTGAATTCCAGATCAACCTGCTGTTCATAAAGCACACCATACACGCGCAAGGATTGATGCAACACGGAGTATTCAGCTTTAATTTTCTTTTCCAAGGTAGGCACTTTAATCACAAGATAGGATGACATCATACGGCACATTGCATTGGATGTACCCTCACAATCCAGCGTGGCCAATGCATTGTTTGCAAGAAATTCCTTACACATCAGGCCCGCAAAACCGGTGATCTGGCCACATACATAATCCACTGCCTGTTCATTGCTGCTGATAAGCGGCAGCACCGCCAACACAGGTGTATATTTTGCTGCGGCCATAAAGGCAGCGGCGACCTTGGCATTTTTCAGCACATCATTCATGCCACTTAATTCTTGATTAAATGCAATCCCCGAATCGTCGTTAAAATTCAACGAATCGCGCCACTGACTCAGGTCATCAACCAGGGTTTTGGCCTGGGTCATGGCATCGAATTCAATCGCTTCACTTGCGTGGGCATTTGTAAACACTATTGAACCCGCGACCTGTCGGATAGCAGCGAGTTCTCTGCGCAGCTGTAAACCCAATCGGGTCCAGACCGTATTTCTTGTTGCCAGGTACTCGCTCAACTCAATACTTGCCGTGAGCCATTTATCAAAACCAATGCCAAGCATAGAGTCATTCACCAGCAAGAATTGTCCATTTTGACGAACAAACTCATTCGTTACATTCGTCAGCAAACCGCTTAATTCATTTCGATGCGTGACAAGGCTGGCAAAAGACGATGCAAACAAGGAGTAACGTAATTGGCTCTCGGTAGCGGACGCGAACACATCCGAACGACTTAGATCAAGCGGCTTAAGCGTGCGGATATCCCCCATAAGACCAAATAAATTTGCCACCTGACTATTGGCTTGCAGAATGGAGCTGTGCGCAAAACCATTTGGGGATTGTTCTGCCAAGGCCGCAGCCAGATGTGTTAGCGCTGTTACATGCACAGTTATAGGCGCTTTCGTGCCCACGGCCTCACTGACGGCTGTCAGCATAAAATCAAAATTAATCGGAAAGCTCTCGCCAAAATCAATCTGCTGATTATTGTTGGTATCAAACGATGCCAGATCCGCTGGAGCATCCCCACATCCGCTTACGTTATCACAAACCATTTGCGCGTCTGTATTTGTATTGCCGCCACTGATCTCAACAATAATGGCGCCTTGGTAAGCGACAGGGATGGGAATTTCATATTCACCAAGAGCATTCGTCTTACCTAAGCCCAAAGCCAAGGATTTTCGTCCAGTGCTGTCCACAGAATAAATCACCACTTGCGCATTTTTCATAATGCCCTTAGCGGCAATACCCGAAACCATGACGGGATCAAAATTTTCAGTGACCAATGGGTTGAAATCGATTGAGGAAGACGAAGCGCTATTTGCAAGAGAGGAAGTGGGCGTTTTACATGCTGAAAGAAGCGCCGAGCAGCATAAAACAATCAGGACAGTTCGAAGAGAATAACGCATGGTTAACAGCCAATAACAAAGAAGTAATCACCTTGTCACCCATCCTTGTGTTTCTATCCCTTACGTTAACGATAGAAGGCAAGTCATTTATTACAATTGGCCGCTCCCTAAAAATCCCCCT
>DAIRVL010000107.1:0-8663 GCA_036802845.1 Pseudomonadales bacterium
ACTGCCTTCGCTGGAGCAACTTAAAGCCCCCCAGCAGATGCGCCTGGCATTACTGCAATCAGGTTTATTTCACGAACAACAATTAAAGCGTTTAGCGCAGAACACCGAGCCGAATAATTCACGCAAGCACACCAGGCGCGACAAGAATTCTACCGACGCCATTAACCTGCCGACTGTTTCCGCAGCAAGAACACCACTGGAATCGCTGCCGATTGATCTTGACCTGAAAAGCCTGTTAAAACGTTTTCAGAATGATTTGAATCAGTTAAAACAACTCAGTCAGAACAGCACAGACAGCGATGAAACAACACAGCAGGAAAACAACAAAAAAGACACCCGTCTTACCGAAAATCCAGCAAAACCATCGGTATCGGCCAATACGACTTCTTTAGATAAATCTCCCAAAGCCAGCACAAACACACCACAAGCACCCAATGCGCAACAGCTCACCAAGCTACTGGCATCGACCACACCCCTGCCAAATTCAGCAGTCAACACGACATCTACAACAGGCGCCACTTATTGGCCACCGTTAAGCAAATTAAACACCGGCTTACCCGAACAGCTGGCACATAAAAATGCGCTCAATCTGGGCGCTGGAAAAGAACACATTGAAAAAATTATTGAAACACTGATGCGACAAACAGCCGGTGTATTGGCAAAGATTCAACTCAACCAACTCGCCAGTCTTGATCATGGCCGGCAAGGTGCCGCAGAAACCAATACCACTCAACAATGGTTATTCGAGCTGCCTCTGAATACCGGCACACACATGGAGGTGGTCACAGTTCATATCCAGGAAAAAGAACAAAAGAGCCGCGACAAAGAACAGCGGCAGGAGAAAAGCTGGCAGGTCGACTTGGGCTTCGACCTGGGTGAACTGGGCAAAGTACACATCGAATTCCGTCTTATTAATCAAAGTGCCAATTCGATCATTTGGGCTGATAATGCGCAAACTTATAGCAGAATTAATGATCAGCTGAACAATCTGCAACAAACCCTGGAAAACATTGGCGTGCATGTTGAGCGAATTGATTGCCGGCAAGGTAAGGTACCAGATCGCACACCACTACGAATTACTTCACGGCTAATAGATATCACCACATGAGCACAGACTATGTCAGATCACACTAACGATATCGCTGTGGCGCTACGTTACGCTGGCCACAGCGCACCCAAGATCAGTGCCACCGGTACCGATGCAATCGCGCGACAAATTATTGATGCGGCCATTGAGCACAATATCCCTATTTATGAAAATCCCGAACTGGTCGCTTTACTCGCCACACTCAAACTCGGCGATGAAATTCCTGACATTCTCTATCGCACCATTGCCGAACTGATTTGTTTTGTTTACCAGTTACACGCCATGACTGAAGAAGAAAAACTCGCTCACTCCACACCGCTACCAAAACATGATTAAAAAACCGTTTCATCGTTCATGCTTGAGCGAGAATAATTGTGATTAATGCAAATCCGGCACCACACCCACTTGCGGCATATTGGCCAGTCCAATATCACGTGCGTGCTGTTCAAAGCTTTTATTCTTCCAGAAGAACGCGCCTGGCATGGTAGTAGGAATAACCAAGACATAAAACAGCGCCCGCCCAACAATTGAGCACGACAAGGCAATCAACGCTGCGATCACAAACAGGATTGCCGACACCGCAGGGCTGGAAAAAAGTGCCAGCATGCTGAAACTTGCCAACACAAGCGCCAGTGCAATACCGGCATTACGGCTGTAATAGGTATAAGCAAAGGTGGTGCATTGCACGTAATGCGCCGCTGCGCCCTCGCCTTGTTCCAGATTCAAATGCCGCGCATGGGCAAACAAACCCACGCCTTCCAAGGCCAAACCTGCAATTAACATCCATGTGCAGCTAAACAACAAGGCACTCCAATCCAAGCTCATGGCCGCCATCACCGGCAATCCGATTGCAGCGATGACAATAGCCCCAAGACTCAACATGCTGCCGACAAAACTGCTGGCCACTTGCGGATGATTCCAGAAGGGACGTGCCTTGATCTGATAACTTTTATACATGTAGAACATGCCACCACTGAGCGCAACAAGGGCAAACAGGCCAAACAAATACGACACAAAGCGGATAAAACCCGAATCGAACATCAAATTGGCAAAGTTCAGCAAGGTATACATGCCCAGACTGGCAAAATACAAAGCCACACCAAAAGCCTCACGTGCCACCGGCGAATGCGCCAGATTATTAAAACCGCGATAAAAACGCATGGGTTTGCCCAGGTGCAGGGTTGATAACAACAAACCCAAGGCTTGCAACAGCACTAACATAACGAGCAAGGGATAAATTGCCGCACTTTGGCTGAGCGTTGTCAGCGACTCAATACCCAAAACAGGCCCAAGAAAAACGGCCACAAATGCGCCCATGGACGCCTGTGTTGTCAGCGTAAACACCACCAATGGATTCTCACGTGAACTTAATCTGGCCAGATTCCACGACCTGGTTTTGCCCATTTTTTCATCCACCACCGAACGAAAAGTGCCATCGTCCTGTTTGTGATATTTCAGTGGCTCACCGTCGGTGCGATGCATTTCATTGGGCAGTGTTTTGGTTTGCTGAAAGCGAATGTTAGGGCGGGTGATATCTGAAGGCGGGAAACCGGGAATATCTGTTTTGCATTGTTCCCGTCGCTCAGGCGTGTTTTCAACCACACCAAAATCCAGTGCATTACCTAAACAGGCCGACACGCAGGCCGGTTTAAGTCCTTCCTCCAAACGATCGACACACATATTACATTTGGATACCTGGCCTTTTATTGTATCGAGCTGTGGCGCGTTATAAGGACAGACCCAGGTACAATAGCCACAGCCGAAACAGGTTTCAGGATCCTGCAAAACCGCGCCGTATTCAGCGTGTTTGGTATAGGCTTTGGTTGGACAGCCTTTCAGACAAACCGGGTCATCACAATGATTACAGGCCATGGAAATATTCATACGCTTGAAATCAGGATAGGTTCCGCCTTCAACATAACCGACCGAGCGAAAACTGATATGTGGCGGATTATCATTTTTTTCGGAACAGGCAGCTTCGCAGGCATGACAGCCAATGCAATTATCGGCGGTAAAGTGAAAGGCATGTTGTTTGTTACGGTTAGGATTTTCACCCACCTTAGGATTGCCGTTAATAAATAGGGAGGTATTTTCCTTGGTATTAGGTTCATGCAACTGCAGCAGATCTATTTTCTGCCCATAACGATTTTCTTGTTGCGTTTTTGGATCGAACAACTTGGCATAGTTCTGCTCACCCGGCCGTTTGGGCACAAATTCACGCACAGTAGAATCCAATGGCGTGGCTGTTGAGCCGATTTCATCCAGGGTATCTCTGACTTTGTAAAGAAAATTCAACATGCTTGCCTCGGTATTAACTCTGTTTAGTGCACGGCCCACATTCAGCACATGCATACCAGGATTTGTTTAAAACGTTCGTCGCTCTACATTCAAGGCAGCCGCTTCCTTTTGATCAACATGCTCTATGCGCACCGCACATTGTTTGAAGGCGGGCTGCCTTGAATGGGGATCAAGCAAACCCAGGGTGACGCGATTGACGCAATCAAAAAAGTGAAAGGGAATAAACACCATGTTGCGGGGAATACGTTGTGTCAGCTGCACCATGACCACCGCATCACCCCGGCGCGACACAATACGCACATAGGATTGATGAGCAACACCCAGCTCGTTGGCCGCATCGGGATTCATTTCCATGTACGGTGTCGGGCTGAATTTATTCAGGTTACCCAGTTTTCCGGTACGGGTACGGGTATGGAAATGTTCGACTACCCGGCCACTGTTCATCCAGAATGGATAGTTTTCACAAGGCTTTTCGTTGTTATCAACAAAAGGCAAGGCAATTAAATTGGCCTTGCCGTCTTCGGTCTGGAAAACGCCATCGCTATATAAACGCGGCTCGCCCTTGAGCCCTTCACTGCCCTCACGAAACGGCCATTGAATGCCACGTGCCTGCTCGATTTTGTCATGACTCATACCGGAAATATCGAGGGTACGGTGCGCCCCCTTAGACAGGTATTTCATTTCCTCAAAGGCCCCAGCCGGGGTTTCGGGGAAATGAATTTTTTTGCCATTGTCAAAACGTGTTGCCAATTCACGAAAAATATCAAAATCCGGCTTGGAATTACCTTTGGGTTTTATCACCGGACGCACCAGATTATAACGACGCTCGGTATTGGTAAACGTGCCCGTTTTTTCTGCCCAGACTGCCGCCGGTAAAAACATGTGTGCATACTGCGTGCTTTCAACATCCTGATAGGCATCCTGCACCACCAGAAAATCGAGTTTTTCCAGTGTTTTGCGAATGCGCCCGGTATTGGGCATTGAGGTCATCGGATTTGTCGCCACGAGCCACAATCCCTTGATTTGCCCGGTTTCAATGGCAGGAAAAATATCCGTCTGAAACAAACCCCGTTTAGTCGGAAAAAATGCGGGATCAATGCCCCAGAATTTGGCTATTTCTTCACGATGTTTTTCTTTTTCGAGCAAGCGATAGCCCGGCAAACCGGAACACGATGACCACTCACGCGTACCCATGGCATTGCATTGCCCGGTAATAGAAAGACTGGTGCCACCGGGTTTACCTATATTGCCCGTGATCAGGTTGAGTGTATTGATCCCCACTACACCATCCGAACCATGCGTGCTTTGATTAATGCCCATGGTCCAGATCGACATCGCAGCGTTTGATTTCGCATAAAGCCGGGCCACATTACGAATGGTGTCTTCATCAATACCACAAATAGCTTGCGCCCTTGTGGGATCCCATTTAGCCACTTCTGCGGCCAAGGCATCGAAGTTGTTGCAGTGTGCGTCGATGTACGCGCGATCTTCCAGACCTTCTTTCAAAATGACGTGCATTAATGCATTCATTAATACCACATCGGTTCCCGGCACAATCGGCAAGTGAATATCCGCAAATTGCGCCAGCATGGTCACGCGCGGATCGACCACAATCAGCGGAAACTTGCGCTTTTCCAGAGCCTCTTTCAAACGCCAGTAAATAATCGGATGTTGCTCAGGCAGATTCGAACCCCAGGCAATTAAACATTCGGTATGTTCAAAATCGTCATAACAGCCGGGCGGGCCATCGGAACCAAAGGACCGTTTATAACCTGACACGGCAGAGGCCATGCACAAGGTGGTATTACCGTCATAATTATTGGTGCCGATACAACCCCGCACCAGTTTGCCGAGCGTATAAAATTCTTCGGTGAGTAGCTGGCCTGTTGAGATTACGGCAAAAGAATCCGGGCCATATTTATGCTGAATATCCTTGATTTTATCGGCCATGGTATCCAGCGCACTGTCCCACGAGGTAGGCTGATACGGCTCAAAGATTTTGTTACGCATCAGAGGAAAATTGCCACGACCCGGCGCATCAAATAATTCATGCTCAAAAATACCCTTGATACATAACTTGCCACGATTCACATCAGCTTCAGCATGACCACGTGAGGCCACCGCCTGACCTCGATTATTCAAACCGACCTCAATCGAGCATCCTGTAGAGCAATAACCACAGGTGGTGTATTTCCAGTCAACTACTTTTTTATCAACGATTCTGATTGGATTTTTGTCTTTACGACCGAACAGCATAGTGATCCCCACCTGATAAAACCTGATACATGGCGCCCTGCTCACCGCATGATTTATTTGTTATGGCACCACTTTAGTGCACAGATAAACCATGCGCACTGTATAAAAGCAATTCATGGATAAAATTCGATTAAATTTGATAATTTCTATGGAACTGGCAATGAACATGCCAGTTTTAATCAGGAAAATATTTTTGAACGCGCGTGGGCTTTGTGTACAAAGAGTACAAAAACCCAATGCCTTTGGGCACGTTCAGAGATGAATAAAAAAATATGCTTATGGTTTAGTTAAAGTTGAGCTAATTCAGCCCTTAATTGCTTCAATCGCCTGGTATTGAGTTAGAAAAACCTGACCATGCAAATGGTGCATAAAATCACTGCGCTGCAGCGCATCCATCACTGGGCCTTTAACCTCGGAAAAATGAAAATGAATACCCAGCTCATACAAACGCGCATTAATCGCTTCGAGCACCTCCAGTGCACTCATATCGATTTCGTTAATCGCCGAACACATTAATACCACGTGCTTTAACTTGGGGCGCGAGGCAATCAAGGTATATATTTCATTTTCCAAGAACGCCGCATTGGCAAAATAAAGACTTTCATCAACCCGCAGCGAAACAATGTGGGGATAGGTCAGCACACGGTAACGTTTAATATTGCGAAAATGTTCCGTGCCTTCAATCAAACCCACTTCGGCAATATGAGGACGCGAGGTTTTGTAAATATGCAAAACAATCGAGGCCAGCACACCGCTGAGAACACCCATTTCAACACCCAACAGCAAGGTCACTAAAATTGTGCCTAACACCGCAATAAAATCGGTTTTAGAGTAGCGCCAGCTTTTTCTAATCACGGAAAAATCGACCAGCGCCAATACCGCCACAACAATCGTTGCGGCCAATATCGCTTTAGGCAAATAACTCAACCACGAGGTGAATGCCCACGCCACCATTGCCACCCCAATAGCCGCAAATAAACTGGCCGCCGGCGTTTCGGCACCAGCGTCAAAATTGACCACTGATCGTGAAAACCCACCAGTCACAGGAAAACCACCGGAAAATCCTGAGGCAAGATTGGCAGTACCCAAGGCGATTAACTCCTGATCGGGGTCAATTTGCTGCCGTCGTTTGGCACCCAGGGTTTTTCCTACCGAAACGGATTCCACATAACCAATAATGGCGATTAAAAATGCCGCATTAATCAATTCTTTTGAAAAAAGCAGCTCAAAGCCATGCCATTGCAACACCGGCAGGCCTTGAGGAATAACGCCAATCAGAGCAACACCCTGTTTATCTAGCTGAAAATACCAGGCAATAAAAGTCGCTATCAGTACAGCAAAAATGGGCCCTGCTTTACTCACCAAAGATGCGGCATGGGCTGAAAGCCCGAGCTTAACCAAGGTCTTGCTTAATTTCTGACGCATCGCTATAAGCAGCAGCAACCCACCCACACCCAATGCCAGCGTAATAACATGGGTACGGGACACGTTTTTAAACAAAGACACACACAGTGCCACCAGATTATCCCCAGCAACAGGAATACCCAGAAGATGTCCAAATTGGCTGACCGCAATCAATAGGCCCGAGGCCGTGATAAAACCCGACACTACGGGATGTGATAACAAGTTAGCGATTAAACCGAAGCGGAATAAACCCAAAACCAGAAGAATAAAACCTGACAACAAGGCCAAGGCAATCGCCGCTTCCACATAACGCTCACTGCCCGCTGGTGCAATTTGCCCGATCGCTGCTGCGGTCATTAATGAGGCCACGGCCACCGGTCCAACTGACAAGGTGCGGCTCGTGCCGAACACAGCATAGGCCACCAGGGGTAGAATACTGGCATACAAACCCGTCACCGGAGGTAATCCGGCTAATAAGGCATAAGCAAGTGATTGCGGAATCAGCATCAACGTTACAACCAGTGCCGCCAGTAGATCAGCCGTCAAGGCAGCACGATTGTAGTTTTTGCTCCAGCTGAGTATCGGTAAATAGCGGGACTTAAAACGCACGTCTGTTTAAACGTTCTGTTTGAGTTTTGGTTTGGCCAACCACTCATGGCCTTTTAACATGGCTTCCCAGTAAATTGGAGGCAGCAGTTTTTCTTTTAACAGCCAGGCTAGACGCGTGGGCTGGGTTCCATCCAAAAGCCAGCGTGGAAAAGAAGGAAGCAATTTACCACCGTAACCAAACTCAGCCAGCACAACCTTGCCACGCTCCACCGTTAGGGGACAGGACCCATAACCATCATAGTGCGCTACTGCACCACGTCCCTTGAGATCAGCCAGAATATTTTCGGCCACTACCGGCGCTTGTTTTCGTGCCGCCGCAGCAGTTTTGGCATTCGGTGCATTCATCACATCACCCAATGACCAGATATTCGCATAGCGTTTGTGTTGCAGCGTATTTTGATCAACATCGACCCAACCGACCTGATCTGCTAGGCCACTGGCACGAATAAAATTTGGCGCCTTTTGCGGCGGACACACATGAAGCAGGTCAAAGGACGTCTCAACGAGTTCTTTATTGCCCTGAGCATCTGTTTTTTGAAACCAGGCCGTTTTTTTCGGGCCATCAACACGCAGCAGATTATGCAGAAAATTTAATTGCGCATGGTATTTGTTAATGTATTCCATCAAGGCCGGCACATACTCCGGCACGCCAAATAACACCGCACCGGGTGTGAAAAATTCAATTTGTATATTTTTAAGACACTGTTGCCTGTACCAGTAATCCCCGGAAAGATACATGGCTTTTTGCGGGGCGCCCGCACATTTAATGGGCATGGGGGGCTGCGTAAATAGCGCCCGTCCCTGTTTAAGTTGCTGCACCAACTCCCAGGTATACGGTGCCAGATCAAAACGGTAATTGGAGGTCACGCCGTTTTTGCCCAAGGTTTCTGGCAGCCCTTCTACCGCTTGCCAATCGAGCATTAAACCCGCTGCCACAACCAGGCGCTTGTAGTTGAGCGCTTCACACCCTTCCACAATCACGACATTGCGCTATGGCTCAAATGAGGCA
>DAIRVL010000108.1:0-8654 GCA_036802845.1 Pseudomonadales bacterium
CAAAACAGTCTCAATGACAAAAACCCTGGCGCTGAGCGGTGCCGAACACGTACTCAACCGTGCCCTGCAATTTGATCCTCTGGCTTTACAGACCCTGCGCACACTTGAGGGCAAGGTGATTGGCATACAAGGCCGCAGCCCCGCATTTACCCTGAGTTTATTGCTAAGAGAAAACAGTATTGCCCTTTCGGGTGTTGAAGACCTCACGTCAGCCGATGCCTGTCTGTGTGGCAGCACCTTTGATTTGTTGCGCCTGCTGCGCAGTCAAACACCGCCAACACGGGACAACAGCGACGTCACGGTGCAAGGTGACCTCGACCTGGCGCAACAATTTCTGAGCATGACCCAGCATATGGATATCGACTGGGAAGAATGGCTCTCGGTCTATTTAGGTGACATTGCGGCGCATGAAATAGGCCGCCAGGGACGACGCTTCCGGCGCTGGACGCAAAAAGTCAGACGCTCCATGCTGCGAAATACCCGTGAATACTTGCTTTATGAAAGCAAAACCGTGGTGGGTGCGCAGGAGCTGGACGCTTTCAGTACGGAAATCAGTACAATGATCGATGCAGTCAACGCCCTGGAAACACGTATTGCAAACGTGCGAGCACATCTCGACGCACATCGTGGTGCGCCGGGAGCAGAATAAACAAGCCCATAACACCGGTCTCACCTACTTCGTCAGCAAAAGGCCTTTTCGTGTCAAAACTGATTCGTATCATTCATGTGCTTCACATCATTGGCAAACATCGCCTTGATGAGCTATTACCCCACGAATCCTTTTTCTTGCCGCTGCGCATTTTCCTCAGACTCTTGCCTTCGTCCTGGTTCAGACAGGCGGATCCGCATCTCGAAAGTCGCCTGAAAGATGTGCTGGTTGAACTGGGACCTCTGTTTATCAAACTGGGGCAAATGCTCTCCACCCGACCCGACCTTCTACCGCAGGGCTTGATTCTGGAACTGGAAAAACTCCAGGACAGGTTGCCGCCTTTTGATGACGACGTGGCCCGTGCCCTTATTGAAAGCGAATTAAAACAACCCATTTCAACACTGTTCGCACGTTTCGATCGTCATGCCATGGCTTCGGCCTCCATTGCCCAGGTACACAGCGCTGCCCTGCACACGGGCGAAGAAGTGGTCGTCAAAATAGTGCGTCCGGGTATTGAAAAAGTTATTCGCAGCGACCTGGCCCTATTGTTCACACTCACGCACTGGATTGAAACATTTTTCCCCGGTTTACGCCGTTTCCACCCCCATAGCATTGCCACCACCTACAGCAACATTGTTCTGGATGAGCTTGATCTGGGCCTTGAGGCCAGTAATGCGGCTCGTTTTCGCCGCAACCATAAACAGGCCAAGTACATTTATTTTCCCGATATTTACTGGCAATACTGCACCAGCAGAATCATGGTGCAGGAACGCATTTACGGCGTGCCGTTGACCGACGTGGCCACCTTGATCAAACACCGTGTTGATCTGGACAAATTATCCGAACACGGCGTACAGATTTTTTTCTCCCAGGTGTTTAATCACAATTTTTTTCATGCGGATATGCATCCGGGCAATATCTTTGTCGACATCCGTAATCCGGACGATCCCAGTTATATCGCCATTGACTGCGCTATTGCCGGCTCCCTGAGCACACAGGATCAATCCTTTCTTGCTCACAGTCTGTATTCATTTTTGCAGCAGGATTACCAGGCCATTGCACAAAATATGTGTGACCATGGCTGGGTGCCAGAAGACACCTCCGTGCATGAATTTGCCCATGCGCTGCAACGTGCGGCCGAACCTATTTTTGAGCGTCCTCTTAATCAAATTGATTTTGGACCGGTCTTGCTGCGTTTTTATTCCCTTGCCCGACGCTTTCATCTTGAAGCCAAACCCCAATTCACGCTACTACAGAAAACGGTTCTGCACATCGAAGGGCTCGGTCGCCAGCTGAACCCGGCGCTGGACATCTGGAAAATTGGCCGACCATTAATGGAAAAATGGATGAAAGATCAGCTGGGTCCCAAAAAGCTTCTCCAGCAAATCAGACAAAATGCGCCCGCCATGCTGCACGAGTTGCCCGAACTACCTATGCTGATCCACAAAACCTTGAAAGAAATCCGTGATCAAAACTACCAGCAACGCAAATGGATGAAACAACAACGTGCCATCGAAAATCGCCGTCGCGCCGACACGGCTTTTTTAGTGGCCGGTTTAATTATCATCGGACTGGCCTTCACCCCTACGCTGGCTTTCCTTGAACCCTTGCAGCTCACAAGCCCAGACCCCAAACTTGCTGCAGCAGGCATGGCCTTGATCTTGCTCCGCTATTTTCTCGGTGGACGTAACACTTAATCAGCGTGGCACACGTAGTTAAATGGATTCATCAAACACCTTTATTTTTTTAATCGGCATTCTGGTGTTCTTCAGCGTCATGGCGAGCACGGTGTCCGCACGTATGGGCGTGCCGCTGTTGCTGGTGTTCCTTGTGGTCGGCATGTTTGCCGGTGAAGATGGTCCGGGGCGTATTTCCTTTGATGATTTTTCCACCACCTTTTTAATCGGCAATCTGTCGCTGGCCGTGATTCTGCTTGATGGCGGATTACGCACCAAAATGTCCACCTTCAGAGTGGCGCTATGGCCTGCGGTATCACTGGCCACGGTGGGCGTGGCTCTGACGGCGGCTTTGGTCGGCGCTTTTGCCTGCCTGCTATTCGATTTCCCTTGGATGAACGGTTTTCTGCTCGGCGCTATTATTGGCTCCACCGATGCGGCCGTGGTATTTTCCTTGCTGCGACAAAGCGGTGTAAAACTCAATGAACGGGTGTCATCAACGCTCGAAATCGAATCCGGCGCCAACGATCCCATGGCGATTTTTCTGGTGCTGATGATCGTTGAATTCTTGACCCAGTCGAGTCATCCCAGCGCCTGGGCTTTGATACTGATTTTTATTCAGGACATTGGTCTGGGTATTTTAGGCGGTCTGCTGGGCGGGTGGGCCTTATCACGCTTGGTGGCCCATTTGAAATTACCCGAAGGCCTGTATGCCCTGTTTATTTTATCTGGTGGTCTGGTGATTTTTTCTGCCGTGAACAGCATTCACGGCAGCGGCTTTCTGGCGGTGTATTTATGTGGCCTGATCATTGGCAATAATCGCAGTCACGCCACCGAACACGTAATGAAGGTCATGGACGGACTGGCCTGGTTGTCACAAGCAGGCATGTTCCTTATTTTGGGCTTATTGGTCACCCCCAGTCGTTTGTTGGATCACGCCCCGCAAGGCATTGCCATCGTGCTTTTTTTAATGTTTGTTGCCCGCCCTATCGCCGTGGCGGCCAGCTTGATACCCTTCAAATTTCCCTGGCCTGAAATTGGCTACATCAGCTGGTTAGGCTTACGCGGCGCTGTGCCCATCATCCTGGCCGTTTTCCCGGTGATGGCCGGCATGCCCGAGGCACGCAGCCTGTTTGATATCACCTTTGTGGTTGTGCTGGGCTCCTTGTTAATTCAGGGCGCTACCGTTGCCC
Organism: Pseudomonadales bacterium; assembly: GCA_036802845.1. Lineage (GTDB taxonomy): Bacteria > Pseudomonadota > Gammaproteobacteria > Pseudomonadales > UBA3067 > DAIRVL01. Next base: position 3,519 of record DAIRVL010000108.1, read on the forward strand.
CCGCCGCACGTTTATTCAAGGTTATTATTCCGCCGCAAGCTGAGCCACTGGATCGCCAGGAAATCTGGGCCGGTGGCGAACTTCCTGTGGAAGTGGTGCAGTTTGTGGTCGAAAAAGACACACCCGCCAATACACGCACCATCGAAAGCCTGAGCGATAAAATCAACGACCCGCGCTTTCACTGCATTTTTATTGCACGCAAAGGCAAACTGCTGGCCGCCGATGCGCTGATGGAATTACAGGAAAAAGACGTAGTCGGCTGGTTAGCTGCCACCGACAATCTGGAACCCTTGTCGCCGCTCTTTACCCGTCAACAGCAACGCGGCGGCCTGGCCAACAGAATCTTCTTCGGTGAATTTGTGCTCGATGCCAGCGCCATTACCAGCAGTCTGACCTTCGCCTACGGCATTGTTGTACACAGCGAAGAACAACAGCTCACGCTGGCACAACTCATTGAAAAACGCCTTGACCGACCCGCTGTAGTCGGTGACCGCATCCAGCTCGACAACGTCACTCTGACCGTAAAAACAGAATCACAAGGTGAGATCAAACAGGTGGGCTTGAAGTTAAACCCCAAAATCTCTGGGCGGTGATTTGTGCCAGCAACCGAACGACTTAGACAAGTAGTGCATCAGCCCGCATCCAACTCTGCTAATTCTTGTAGTTTCGACTTAAAGTAACGAAAACTTGGCGATAAATTAGTTGTGACATCCATATGCGGTGTGATTTTCTCAGCCCAAACTGATTTTTCTGCACCGACAGCCCCCCACCCTTTTTTTGAAAGAGATTGCGATCCACCCGGAAAAACAGCATCAGCAAGGCGCTCCCAAGTACCACAAATTGCATCATTTTTATAGGCATTCAGGATTGTATCCTTTTATTGTCCATGTATCGCCCGAACCTATCCAGCATGGCATTGAGATGTGCCGTTGGTAAGATACCCCCGTAGGGGCAGGCCCCCGTGCTGGCCCATTCTGCCCCTGCGCGGAATTATGCTTGACCACATAATTGAGGGGAGCACAGGGCAATCACGGGGGCTTGCCGCTACGGTCTATTTATCGGTTACAGCGCCATAAGAGGCGGATGAAACGGTTTTGGCGTATTTGGCCAACACACCACGTGTGTATCGGGGTTTAATGGGTTGCCAATGCTGAAAACGATCATCGATTTCCTGCTGCGTCAGGGCAACTGAAAGAGTGCGACTATCGGCATCAATGGTAATAACATCACCATTTTCAATCACGGCAATCAGGCCTCCGTCTGCAGCTTCGGGGGTGACGTGACCTACCACAAAACCGTGGCTGCCACCTGAGAATCGGCCATCGGTAATCAGGGCAACATCCTGGCCCAGTCCTTTGCCCATAATGGCCGATGTTGGGCTGAGCATTTCGCGCATGCCGGGCCCGCCTTTGGGGCCTTCGTAACGAATAACCAGCACATCGCCTTTGACGACAGTACCATCCAGAATGGATGCCAGTGCTTCTTCTTCCGAATGGAACACCCGGGCCTTGCCCTGAAAATAAGCACCTTCTTTGCCGGTGATTTTCGCCACCGCGCCTTCAGGGGCGAGGTTGCCACGCAGAATCACCAAGTGGCTGTTTGCTTTAATGGGTTGGTCAAGTGAACGAATGATCTGTTGGCCGGCAGGATAAGGGGTCACGCTGGCTAAATTTTCGGCCAGGCTCTGGCCGGTGACGGTCAGACAGTCACCATGCAGCAGACCGGCGTCGAGCAATAGTTTCATTAAGGGCTGAATACCACCAATGGCGACCAGTTCTGACATCATAAAACGGCCGCTGGGGCGCAGATCAGCCAACACCGGTACGCGTTCGCCGATGCGGACAAAGTCGTCCAGCGACAGTTCAACGTTAACCGCATGCGCCATGGCGAGCAGATGCAGCACGGCATTGGTGGAGCCACCCAGGGTAATCACCACGGTAATGGCATTTTCAAAGGCGTTACGGGTCATGATGTCGCTGGGTTTGATGTCTTTGGCCAGTAATTCGAGCACTTTGCTGCCGGCGCGTTCGCAGTCACTCATCTTTTGTGCCGATATGGCATCTTGTGCCGAGCTGCCCGGCAGGCTCATGCCGAGCGCTTCAATAGCCGACGCCATGGTGTTGGCGGTATACATGCCACCACAGGCACCAGGGCCGGGGATGGCGGTTTCTTCAATTTCTTTTAATTCGACCAGAGAAATACTGCCCTTGGCCTGCGCACCCACGGCTTCAAACACCGAAATGATATCGGTGTGGTTTTTACCGGGACGGATGGTGCCACCATAAACAAAAATGGACGGACGGTTCAGGCGCGCCATGCCAATGATGCAGCCCGGCATGTTTTTATCACAACCACCAATGGCGACCAGACCATCAAAACCTTCGCAGCCAGCAACCACTTCAATTGAATCAGCAATCACTTCTCTCGACACCAGGCTGTATTTCATGCCTTCGGTGCCATTGGAAATACCGTCAGAGATGGTAATGGTGTTAAAAATAACGGCCTTGCCACCGGCGTTATCAACACCTTTGGCAGACTCATCGGCCAGTTCATTGATGTGCATGTTACAGGGCGTCACCATGCTCCAGGTGGAGGCGATGCCGACCTGCGGTTTGTTAAAATCTTCATCTTTAAAACCCACTGCACGCAACATGGCCCGAGCCGGCGCGTGTGAAATGCCATCAACTACCTGGCTGGAATATTTTCGGCTGTTTTTGTTTGCATCGTTTTCTGACATAGTTTTAATGACCTGATGTGAGTAATAACCTGGTTTGAATAATCCCGGTGGTGAATAAAATGTGTGGTGCTGGATCAAGGCACTGGACCACACAGCCCATTACTTGATGACTTTACGGAAAACTTTTGATTTACGCTGGTAATTATAAAGCGCCTGACGTGTCTGCGGCAGTGCGGCCAGATCGGTCGCAACAAAACCCCGCTCAAGAAACCAGTGCGCCGTGTGTGTGGTGAGCACAAACAGGGTATCTAAACCCTTGGCCAGTGCCTGGCGCTCAATATCCTTGAGCAACAGGTCGCCGCGTACGCCGTCACGGTAATCAGGATGAATCGCCAGACAAGCCAGCTCTGCGCCGCGACCCTCGGTGAAGGGATACAGCGCAGCACAACCAATGATCATCGCATCCCGTTCAATGACAGTGAATTGCTGAATTTCAGTTTCCAGATGCTCACGGGAACGACGCACGAGAATACCCTGCTCTTCCAGCGGTGCAATCAGCTCCAGAACACCACCCACATCATCAATCTGCGCCTGACGCAAATGCTCGTAACGCTCTTGAGTCACCAGCGTGCCGGCCCCATCGAGCGTAAACAATTCCTTGATCAAGGCACCGTCTTCCTGATGACTGATCAAGTGCACCCGAGCGATCTGTTGTTCACACACACGGGTGGCCGCCAGCAGTTGCCGGTAACTTTCTTCATTATTGCTGGCAATGATGGCAGGCGAGCAACAGGCCCCACTGCGTACTTGTTGCGGCGTGAGTTCCCTGAGCAGATTTTTTTCTGTATCCAACCAGCCCGCTTGCTCACCCAAAAACAACAGTTTTTCCGCTTTTAAGGCCAGGGCCGTTTGGGTGGCCACGTCTTCCATACCCAGATTAAATGCTTCACCCGTGGGGGAATAACCAAGGGTCGACAAGAGCACAATGGCACCGTCATCAAGCAGTTTATTGATCATTTTGCTGTCAATGCGGCGCACCTCGCCGGTGTGCTGAAAATCGACACCATTACGCACGCCCACGGGTCGGGCGGTGACAAAATTGCCCGAACACACGCGAATGCGTGCACCATGCATCGGCGAATTGGGCAGCCCCATGGACAACAGCGCTTCTATTTTCAGGCGCAAGGTGCCCACGGCATCATTAACACATTCCATGGCCGGTGCATCGGTAATACGTAAACCATTTTTGAATACTGAGCTAATCTGGCGCGTTGCCAGCCGCTCGCTGATTTGACGGCTGGCACCATGCACCAGCACCAAACGCACGCCCAAACTGTTCAGCAAGGCGAAGTCGTGAATCAAATGATGAAAGTTTTCATGGGCCACCGCTTCGCCGCCAAAACCAATGACAAAGGTTTTGTCCCGGTGCGCGTTAATATAAGGCGAGGTGTGGCGAAACCACTGAAGATAGGACATATCACTCAACAAAAAGGCACCTTGATCCGAAAAATTCAAAAAAACCGAGAATGACCCGCGAATACCGCAGCGCCAAGTCTCTTATAAAGCCCGTCGGCATTCAACTGCTTTCCAGGGTGACAGGTCTTCAGTTCGCTGCTTTTTTCTGTAAAAATGGAATAAGTAAATAAACATTAGTAATTAGACGGAATAAGCCGTCGCGCGTATATTAGTGCAGTCGCATGAAACTCTTACTTTTTTAAGCTGTTTTTTATTCTATTTATTACGGATTACACATGTCAGTTGTTTTAAATGCTAACAACAACCCAAGCCTGGACACTGAGTACGCAAGTGCCATGCCTGCATTTGACCTTGTGACCGCCAACAACGATATGAAAATCGCCGCGCCCTCGGACATTATTCGTTATGCATTAAAATATGCCAAGCGCCCTGTCATCAGCACCAGCTTTGGTGCGCATTCAGCGGCGCTGTTGCATATGATGACCCAGGTACGTCCCGATATTAGCGTGCTCTGGGTCGATAGCGGCTATAACACCCCGGCCACCTACCGTTTTGCCGACAAATTAAGCGCCTTATTAAAACTCAATTTAAACGTGTACCTGCCACGCGTATCGGCCGCTCACCTCAACACGCGCTATCGCGGCATTCCAGATGCCGATACCGATGCCCATAAAGAGTTTTCCCATATCGTCAAAATTGAACCCTTTAACCGTGCTTTTGCTGAATTAAAACCTGATTTCTGGTTCAGCGGCATTCGCAAGGAAGAAACCGAATTTCGTCAGAAGCAAAACATTTTTACCTTCGATGCCGCACGCAATGTAATCAAAGCCTCACCGCTGTTTAACTTGAGCGAAAACGAGGTGGACACTTACCTTGCCACACACCGTTTACCAATAGAACATGACTATTTTGATCCCACCAAAATAGCGCCTAACCGTGAATGTGGCTTGCATACCTACGATATTTAAGCCAAGCCCTTCTTC
>DAIRVL010000109.1:0-8641 GCA_036802845.1 Pseudomonadales bacterium
TATTTAACTCGGCAACTGGGGCAGGTTCGTTTTGACGGGTCGTGAATTTTGGATCCGGGACGCTGGCATATTTGACATCAAAAAATCCAAACCACGTGTTACTCAGGTCAAGATAGGCACCTGCATGAACGATGTATCCATACGATATGCCGCCATCAAGGATCATAATATCCGTTGGTTGGCTTTGGGCTCGGCGATTATCCAGAAGTGCTATCATTGCTCCTACGCCAATATAGGGGCTGACAATATAATCAGGGATAGGTGTATAAACAATACTTGCGCCAATCGGAAGTAATTCAGGCGCCAGAATTTGTATGCGGCCTGTTGATTGGGTATCACTTTCCAGCACATTGCCCAACTGAACATCACGAATCAAAATATTGGGGAAACCCAGATCCAGGTGCGCCTCAAGACCGAAGTAATCGTTATATTTGTAACCTAACACAGCACCCAAGGAGAGAATCGGGCGATTTTCAGGGCGCCCTTTCGCTACATCACCGTCACCATACAACCCAACAAGTTGCAAAGGCTGGTCTACACCAACAAACGGAACACTGATACCAACAAAGGTAAGGGCTGAATCGCCATCAACACCTTTGACCGTGGCATTTCGTTCTAAAACAAAGTCAGGAGAAAAAACACCACCACCGAGGTTCAGATAAAAATCCTTGGGTCGAGGGCCTGCTGCAAAAACCACCGAGGAGTTGATTCCAACAAGGGTAATGGCAAGTAATATTATCTTTTTGCTAAATAAGCTGGATTGGATAGTCATAAGTAATTTTTAGGTTAGGTGAATTGTAGGTTTTGTGGCAAAAAATCGAGCGCTTAACACAGTTGTTAAATCCCCTCGAAATGTTTGCCCCCTTAATACCTTAATAAATTAGATTGGGTAACCAATACCAAAACGCATATGTCTGACTTCGAATTTCGCAACACTTACAGCCTGGCCAAAACGATCCTGGATATCAGGGTTCGAGATGCGGCCATATTTAAAGTCGGCAAAGGCGTACATGCCTTCGGAAATATCCATTTTTATGCCTGCGTGCGCAATATAGCCAAATTCAACGCCGCCATCCAAAACAACAATGTCTGTGGCGGTATTAGGAGCTCTTCGATTGTCCAGAATCGCAAGCATTGCACCAAAACCCACGTAAGGGCTGACACGGGATGAAGGGAAAAAGGTGTAAATGCCTGAAAAAGTTATAGGTAATAAATCGGGTGGGAGGATTTGTATGTTGATCGTTTCTGGATTGCCGGGCAATACGTCTTTGATGATGTACAAGTTTTGCACATCAATTTCAAGCATGGCGAGATCCAGCCCGATCTCGGCACCAAATTCATCAGTGATTTGGTAACCGAATACACCACCCAATGAAATCATGCCCCTGTTTTCGGGTTTTATGAGCTGCTCTTCGTCACTCTCAAAGACCAAACCAATGAGGGGGACCGGGGTGCCGCCGCTGTTGGGTAGTGTTGCATAAATTTGGGTTTGCCCCGCCGGACCATCAATACTGCCAGCATTTAACGTAAACTGTGGAGCAAAAGCACCACCGCCTAGTTGCAGGTAAAACTCACCCATTTTTGAACCGGCAGCCGAGCTATTAAATGCAAGGCACGTTAAAGCAATTACGCTTAATATTGATCTTAGCTTGTAGTGAGTCATGAGTGTTTTTTGAGAAGAACACGTCGTGTAGTTAGGACATTTTCTCATGCCGTATCCTGCATTAATTAGTCAGTAAACCCAAAATTAAATACGCAATATCTTTATTGATGGTGAAAACAATTCCCTGTTTTTTTATTATATTTATTTTTAATAACAGAACGGGAGAATAAATTTCTAATGAATTTTCAAGTGCGCACAGAGTCTACGATTTTGTTTGGCAGATAAAGTGTGATAATGCGCCAAAAAAACATTTGTTTGGTAGCTTTAAAATGTGTCATTCCAAGCGGGCATCTGAAGATTGGTATGAATTGTTTAAATCCAATCGTAATTGTAAAGGAGATTGGGATGTTTGTGGGAAAATAGTTCGCGTATTCAATGTGACTGATAGTAATAAATGAGCTTCAAATGGCATGGTAAACCGTATAAATCTCTGGTAGAACTAGCAAATAGAATTAAGTCGCTCGTTTTTGTGTTTTATAGTAGGCCTCCATGATTATTTTTCTCATGGGGGCTGGGTTGGTTTTTAAATATTATTAATGCTAAAAATGCGTTGATGGATTTACATTCTACTTTTTAGTGAAAAGCTTCGTGTAAGGCGAATTTTAATCAAGGGGATAGGGATGAAAAAAATAACTAAATGGTTTGCTCTTAGTATAGTAATAACGTTAGGCATGGGTTGTAGTGCGCTAAAAGAATTAAACGGCCAGTCCACACTGGATGCAACCGAGTTTAAGCCCGCACAACCTTATAATCGTATTGCGTTGACCACAACTTCAGAACCTACTTTTTACGATATCAAAATAATGGCGTATGACATGAAAGCACCTGGTGTGACTTTGCCGGGCAGGATTGTGGCGGGTGGTTTTAATACGGCAAATAAATTTGTTGATCAGGGGCGAAGAAACCGGCGTTTAACGCACACGCTGGAAGAGTGGAAATTTAAATTATCTGATCAGTTGGTCAGTGATACGAAACGCGCGCTTGAAAAAGCCGGTTATGAAGTGGTGTTGATTACGCCTGAATTTCGTCGGGGTGGACGTTTTGCAACGGCTTACCCAAAACCGGCAAAACCTGTAGATGCTTATCTGGATCTTTATATTGCTTTTGCGGGTTATGTGGCAATAAAACCCGGTGAACCCTATGTGCCAACCATTGAAACACCGGTGCGTTTGGTTGATGCTTTTTCCGGTGAAACGCTTTATGCCGGTGTTATGAACTACGGCGGCCCGATTCCTGTGGATGGCCCCACTGATCGTCCCGCAGAGCCTGAAGATGTTGTCAGAGGCTGGGATAAACTTTGCGAAGTTGATTGCGAAGTTAGTCCGGCTGTTAAAGGTTTAATGGCAGGTTCTCAAGCCATTGCTGATCTAATTGCCAAAAATATAAAGTAAATAAAAAATGACAGCAGAAAAAAACCCATCGTCATAACGATGGGTTTTTTGTTTCAGGGATAGGTTTTTTATCCTTTGGATGGTTTTGACTGCTGAAAAGGTACGGATAAAAAAATCGTACGGCATTAATTACGAGCCAGATCTGCCATATCGACATGCTTGTCGACAAAATTATCAGTAGGATGCATGGCTTAAAGTTTGTGCAATTTTGAGATAATTTTCCAGACGTTTTGGATTTATTTCACCTGTTATTGCGGCATTTTTGATGGCACAACCGGGTTCATGATCGTGCCGACAGTCTCTAAACTGGCATTGACCAATGTAACGTCGAAACTCTCTGAATCCCGTAGCCAGAAGATGAGGATCATCAAGATGCAAGCTGAATTCGCGAATGCCAGGGGAGTCGATAAGAGTGCCACCTTCGGCGGTGTGAAACAAACGCGCAGTGGTTGTTGTATGTACGCCTAGTTGTGATGTAGATAAAGCCGCTGTTTGTTGATCACTTCCGGGCAACAGAGCGTTAATAATGGATGATTTTCCAACACCGGATTGCCCCACAAACACGAAGCTGTGTTGACGTAACAAGGGATTAATATCCTGCAAACCCATGTCCTGTTTTGTCGAGCAGCTAAATGCGCGATAACCGATACTGCGATAGCTCTGAATTAATTCGTTAAACTTGCCAAGTTGAGCGTCATTCAATAGATCTATTTTGTTGAGCAGCAGAATCGGTTCAATGTGCGCCAGTTCAGCGGCAACCAAATAACGGTCGATAAGCAGCGTGGACGGTTCTGGCAGCGGAGCAATTACAATAATTATGTAGTCAACATTGGCGGCCACTGTTTTAATAAGCCCGCGCGTATCGGGGCGACTGAGGCTCGAATGCCGGGGATATTGTGCCTCAACGATGCCTTGATTATCCGGGCCCATTCGCCACACAACACGGTCACCCGTGACCAATGCAGGAACGTTGGCGCGTAATAAGCAACGATAACGTTTGAGCTGAGTGTCTTCTACTTCAACTTGCGTACCAAAATGCGCGACAATGAGGCCGTCTTGTTCCGAGCCCAAGACAGAACTATCGACCAAGGTTTCGGCGCGTTGAACGCGATCCTGCGCACGATCGATGCGTTCCTGCTGGATTTTTTCAATGCGCCATTTTTGTTGGCGAGTCAGTTTGCGTTTAGACATCAGTGAGTCTGGAAGGATTTTAAAGTGTGAAAATATTACTATGCAGAGTAAACTATCCGGATAACGATTGGTAGGAGTAGTAGATAATGGTGGCAAGTAAAGATAATTTGATCTGGATTGATCTGGAAATGACAGGTCTGGATTCAGATAGTGATGTTATTATTGAAATAGCCACTATTGTAACGGATGCAAACCTGGAAGTCGTTGCCGAAGGGCCTGTGTTGGCTGTCCATCAAAGTGACGCTGTGCTGAAAACGATGGATGAGTGGAATATTAAAACGCATGGTCAATCGGGTTTGATTGAACGGGTGCGACACAGTACGATTACTACGGCGACGGCTGAGCAGCAAACACTGGAGTTTTTGCAGGCCTATGCGGTGAAGGGCGTGTCGCCCATGTGTGGCAACAGTATTTGTCAGGATAGACGTTTTTTATTTCGTCTGATGCCTGAACTGGAAGCTTATTTTCACTATCGCAATTTAGATGTCAGCACGCTCAAGATTCTCAGTCAAATGTGGGCGCCAGAGGTGGCCAAGGGTTTGACGAAAAAGTCATCACACCAGGCACTTGATGATATTAAAGAATCCATTGAGGAGCTGCGTTATTACCGTCAGCATTTTATAAAGAGCGCTCAATAGTTTTGCTTTGTTTTTGTGTTTTTTATGGACTGGCGCAGTGTTAGTGTGTACTCACTAAAGCTCTAACAGCCCGCTAAACAAAAAACATAATGCAGTTCCATTTTCAGGATGGAATAAAATCAAGGAAGAAATTATCACTCCAGGGCTGGGCGCCTGCTATCGCACCAAAATTAAAGAGTTTGATTCGTGCGATCAGCTTTTGTGTTAGCGTCGCATCCTTTAATTCACTCGAAACAATTCTGCATTCTGTGACCTGTCCCTGTGCATTGATCTGCAGGTGAAACACGACTTTTCCTTGCAAATCAGGATTACTACGCAAGGCCCGATTATAAATGGCATAGATGGCGCCTTTGTTTTGATCAAACACCGTTTGAATGGACTCGCGTGAACGCTGCGTAGCCGGATGTTTTGATTCGCTCGGGCTTTTCGTGTTTGTTTGCGTAGTTTGTGTTTGCCGTTTACTGACCTGGGCCAAGGTGTTGCTGGAGAGCGCTTGTTGCGTCACGCCGGCTTTTTTTATCGAGGCGGCTGTTACCTTGCCGTCCGAATGGCCTGAAAGAGCACGGGTGTTTATACGTTCACTGCGCCCTGCGGGTGCGGATGTGTTGTTGTAGTCCTCGTTTAGATTTGAGCGCAGAGTTGGTACGTGAGCGGATGCGGCCGACGGATCATTCATGTCGGCTAACAGATCTGAAAACGTGTTTATTTGCTGTTGAGCGGCAATTTTACTGGCAGTTTTTTGTTCGGTTGCAATTTTACCGACCGCTTGTTGTTTTGTTTGTACCAGAGGCTGGGCCTTTTGGACTGCCTGTGCAGGTTTAACGGTGGATTTATTTTCAGCGCGAGCGCCTTCGACGGGTTTTGTCTGCACAGGAGGGGGGCTCACTTTTTTTTCTTCGAGTTTTAATTCCTGCACTTGTGCTGGAAATTCTTCTATGAATACGCGTTCGATTTTAGGTAGCTGTATTTGTGAGATAAGTATGCTGATGGACACCATTAAAAAGACGAGTGCGCCCAGAATGCGCTGGAAGCGTTTTTCGTCAGCGGGATGCGCTGACCAGGGCAGCTGAGCGTCAATTACTACGCGCGTGCTCATCATGATGCGTGCTCGGTTTTATGCTGAACAGCCAATGATATCTTGCTGTAATTGCTTTTATTACAGGTGAGGATAATTTTTTCCAGCAAACGATAGGGAATTTTTTTGTCACCCAAAATAGTGATAGCTCGTTGTTGGCCTTGTTTTTTTTCAGTTGTATTCAGCTGTGTCATGCGCTTATCCAATTCTTCTTGTAACGCAGGAATTAACGCAAGTTCGCTTTGAAGAACAGCCTGTGTGCTAATGACAGGGCGATTGTCTACATAGATGTTTTTATCATCCACCAGAAGCGTCAACGTTGTTTTTGGATGCTGATCGGAGACCGATTCTGGTAATAGAATAGCCTGGGTCAGGTTTAATTGTTGTGACGCACTGGAATTGACTAACAGAAAAAATACCAGAATGGTAAAAATATCCATCAGTGAGACTAGATTGAGCGTGGCAACTTTTTTGCGGTTGTGGTGACGCTGCATACGCCGGGCACGTTTGGACATTTTCATGACTGGGTTGGCCTGCTCGTGTTTGTTTTGCTTTCATTGACACGAGGAGGCGCTTTGCCCAAAGTGATACGTGGGAAAAGTGCTGTTTTGATCAGCTGACCATTTATTTCTTTGTTGACATAGCGGCTGTGATCCATGGCCTGGATCACGACTTCATAGTCAATATCGTCTTCCAGTAAAAGCGTTAGTCCACGCACGTCGCTGTGTTCTGTTTTTAATTTTTTCAGCACCTCGTGGGCACGTGAAAAATCATAATGTTCATTTGTCTTTGGCAGGATAGAAAAGACATTGCTGGTCGCATCGCCTACTTCGAGCTGGTCGTGACGCACAATCATTTGCACTTGTACCGCAGGGGCCTGTTTCGGCGATGTACTTCCACTGCCGGGCATATTCAGATCCAACACGGTAATATGTGAAAACGCCGCCGTGATCAGCAAAAACGGAATGAGCACCACCATTAAATTGAGGAAGGCGGTAATATTAAGTTCCGTGTCAACGTGGCGATGCTTACGTGCGTGTCGTCTCATGTGCCTATATATCGCTGTATCAAAGTGGCTTACTCTGGCCCGGTTTTTGGGCTGTGTTTGAAGGTATTAAGGAACTTGACCGAGGCCATTTCCATGCTGTCGATAATTTGGGTGGTCATGGACTGCAAAATACTGAAGACCAGTAACAAGGGAATGGCGGTAATTAAACCCAGGGCCGTGGTATTCATCGCCACCGAAATACTGGCAGATAACAGATCGGCTTTTTGCGCAGGGTCCGCACTGGAAACGGCGGTGAATGCACTGATCAAACCCATAATGGTGCCCAACAAACCCAGTAAGGTCGCGATATTGGCAAAGGTGGCCAAATAGGGCGTGCGTTGTTCCAGACGGGGAATAATTTCCATCAATCCTTCTTCCATGGCCTGTTCGATTTCGTCATGCTGGTCGGTATGGCTTGAACGATCGAAGCCGTAAATCAGAATTTTTGCTATTGCCGCATCAGATTCTTGGGCCAGTTGATAGGCCTTGCGAAACTGGCCTTGGCGCAACAAGGGATAGAGCGTGTCCCAGGTTGAGCGGTTTTTGATTTTAACTGTGTGTAAATAAATAAAACGTTCAATGGCAATGGCCAGACCCACGGTAAAAACAACCAAAATAACGTACATGAAGGGACCACCTTCTTGAATGAATTTGACCAGTGTGCTGAAAAAACCGAGGCTTGTTTCGGAAGTCTGTGTCATGTTGAAAATCCTGTTGATCACATTAGTAAGTAGATGCTGGGCGCGCGGGCTGGAGGGTTTGGACTTGCATAAAGTAGCGCTGCTCTCTTCGCAGAGTGTCTCTATCCAGAAGCTCAATGGGCGCTAATTCTGGCAAAGGCGGGCGTATTTTATTCGGTGGGTTGGGTGTTTTCCAAGGGACCAAATATAACACGCCCGGGGATTCTTTGTCGCCAGTAATGGAAAATCCAAGCGGCTCGTCTGCCGCGTTTGCTGCCAGCGTTTTAAGCCCGGTGGTCAGGATAATTAGCACCCAGCACAGGCTGCGGTGCGTCTGAGAAAATCGGGTGTTTTGATGTTTAGGTTTTATCATGGCAATAACGCAGCATCAGGGTCTTGGGCTAAGGGTTCGGCAACACGTCGCTTTAGCTCTTTCAGCCATTTGGCCACCTGTGGATCGGGTGTTGTTTGCAAGCGCTGGTAGTGTTCAAAGTGGGTGATGGCCTCTTGCGGTTGCTGTAAATACAGATCAAGCAAGATGGCATAATTGTAGTGGGCCAGTGCGTAATCAGCGTTCAGACGAAGCGCACGTTGATAGGCTTGTTCTGCCTCATCGAATTGCCCGAGTTGCCGGTAACAATAGGCTTGTCGGGTGTAAAGGCTGGGCAAATCGGGATGGATTGTTTGCGCCTGTTTGTACGCTGCCAATGCCTGTTGCCATTGCCGTTGTTGCAAATACAGATCCCCTTCTCCAATCCATGCGCTGACGAAATCGGGATAATCCTTTTGCAGCCTTTTAAATGTTTGCAGCGTTCCTTTCGGTTGTTTATTTTTCAGTGATTCTAGCGCGTGGAGGTATAAAATTTTATCGTCGGCTGACAGCGTCCGGGATTTTTCTTGTGTGGTAGTGGAACGATGCAACAGTGTTGCCGGAGTGTGAGCGCAGGCACAGTGC
>DAIRVL010000110.1:0-8603 GCA_036802845.1 Pseudomonadales bacterium
GCGCAGTCGTCATAAATTGTTTTTGTATAAAACGTATCCAAACGTTTTATGAATAAAATTTTATCCACCTCTCAAATACCAACGCGCCCATTTTAAGGGGGTTTTTATCGTCTATTGTGGTTTATAATTACTTGAATTATTTTCACCCTCCAGTCTAAACGAGACAGACACAATGCATGATTTTACCCGCACACAGATTGGCATCATTGGCCTTGGCTATGTTGGTTTGCCTCTAGCCGTAGAGTTTGGAAAAAAACTTCATACCCTAGGTTACGATATCAACAGCACACGCATTGCGGAACTCAAGAAAAATCAGGACAAAACGCAAGAAGTCTCAGCCGGCGATATTGCCAGCAGCACGCATCTGACTTTCACCGACAGCATAGAACAGCTCGCAGCATGCAATATCTACATCGTGACCGTTCCCACACCCATAGATGAGCATAAGAACCCCAATTTAACCCCCCTTATCAGTGCCAGCAGAGCCATCGGGGGCGTACTGTCAAAGGGTGATATCGTGATTTATGAATCCACGGTGTATCCAGGAGCAACCGAAGAAATTTGTGTTCCCGAACTGGAAGCCGCATCAGGCTTAAAATTCAACGTGGATTTTTTTGCCGGCTATAGTCCGGAGCGGATTAATCCCGGCGATAAAACCCATCGCCTGCCGAGTATCACTAAAATCACCTCCGGCTCCACCCCTGAAACAGCCGAAACCGTGAATAATCTGTATCAGCAAATCATTACCGCCGGCACACACAAGGCTTCATCTATCCGCGTTGCTGAGGCAGCCAAAGTCATTGAAAACACCCAGCGGGATCTTAACATTGCCCTGATTAACGAACTGGCCATGATTTTTTCCAAACTGGGCATTGATACCGAAGAAGTACTGGATGCAGCCAGCACCAAGTGGAACTTCTTACCCTTTCGTCCAGGCTTGGTGGGCGGGCATTGCATCAGCGTTGACCCCTACTATCTGACCCATAAAGCCCAGGCCATTGGTTATTTACCGGAAGTTATACTCGCCGGCCGTCGCATCAATGACAGCATGGGGCGCTATATCGCCGAACGTGTCGCCAAATTAATGACCAAAAAACGTATTCATATTGTCGGAGCCAAAATCCTGATCATGGGGCTGACCTTTAAAGAAAACTGCCCTGATCTACGCAATACCCGCGTGATCGATATTTACCAGGAATTATCCGACTACAATGCCAGTATCGATATTTATGACCCTTGGGCAGACAGTGACGAGGCTTATGCCAACTACGGTGTCAAACTGATCAAAACACTTGAGCCCAAACAATACGATGCTGTTATTGTGGCCGTGGGGCATAAACAGTTCAAAGAAATGACAGTGGCAGAACTGCACAGCCTGTGCAAAAAAGATCATGTTATTTTTGACATTAAACACGTGTTTCCCAAAGAAGCGGTTGATGCCAGACTCTAGCCCATCATTCACTATCACAATAGACCCAGGCACTCATGAAAATACTCGTTACTGGCGCGGCAGGTTTTATCGGTTCTCACCTCTCACAGCGTTTACTGGAGCGTGGCGATGAAGTCATCGGTCTGGATAATCTCAATGATTATTACGATGTTACGCTGAAACAAGCCCGACTGGCCCGACTCACAAGTCATTCGCGTTTTACCGATATTCGTTTGTCGCTTGAAGATGCCGACGGCATTGCCGCCCTGTTTAAAAAACATCAACCACAGCGCGTGGTCAATCTCGCCGCCCAGGCCGGTGTGCGTTATTCATTGCAAAATCCTCAGGCCTATGTGTCGTCCAACATACAGGGTTTTGTGAATATCCTTGAAGGCTGCCGGCATCACCAGGTCGAGCATCTGGTTTATGCCTCCAGCAGCTCGGTGTATGGGGCGAACACGCAAATGCCTTTTTCGGTTCATCACAATGTTGATCATCCGGTCAGCCTGTATGCGGCCAGTAAAAAAGCCAACGAACTGATGGCACACACCTACAGCCATCTTTTTAATTTACCCACCACAGGTCTGCGTTTCTTTACCGTATATGGCCCCTGGGGCAGACCGGACATGGCTCTGTTTTTGTTTACCAAAAACATTCTCGGCAACAAGCCCATTGATGTGTTTAACCATGGCCATCATCGACGTGACTTCACCTATATCGACGATATCGTTGAAGGGGTAATTCGCACGCTGGACCACGTTGCCACCCCGAATAACGACTGGTCCAGCCTGTCACCCGATCCGGCGACCAGTAAAGCACCCTATCGACTGTATAATATTGGCAGCAATAATCCGGTTGAACTTTTACGTTACATTGAAATTCTTGAGCACTGTCTGGGCAAAAAAGCCGAAAAGAACCTGTTGCCCATGCAGGCCGGTGATGTGCCCGAAACCTACGCCGATGTTGCGTCGCTGATCAAGGACGTGGGCTATAAACCAGACACGCCCATTGAAGAAGGCATTAAACGTTTTGTGGCCTGGTACCGCGAGTATTATCAGGTTTAAGCCCATTTTCATGTGCGCCGCTTAGTTGTCTTGACTCCTTGATTCCGTGCATCATCGGAATCAAGGCACACTAACGCGTTATTACATATACTTCCTCTTATACATTTTTCAAACCATTTGACCATTTTACCTGTCTTTGGCAGGCATACAGGAATCCTAACATCAGCATGCAGGGGCATCAGCACAGTTATTTGACACGCATCACGGGTGACGTAAAACGTTTGTTACGTATTTTCATAATCAATGTGTGTCTGTTTCACACCACACTTTATGCAACAGGGGTACTTGCGTCAGATTCCCCATCAGCCCGATCTTTCAACAAGCCAGTTCTAACTACGACGCAGGCAAACGCGCAATTTGCAACGGAGTCGCCCTTTGTTTCACCTACGCGCCCTAAAATGCCACCACTTATTCAGGAAGGAACCCAATTTTCACCCTTCAGGGAGAGTCTTAAAACGCAAATCCCCATAAACAAAGTTCAACAGCAGTTCGAATCTGAAGACATTAGCACACAACGTATGCTCTACAGCAACGCGCTAAAAGCACTTAAAAAAGGGGATAGAAAAACATTTTTAGCCTCACAGGCCAAACTCCGTGATTATCCTTTGTATCCTTATTTACGTTATTACGAACTGGCGCAAACCATTCCGAGCCAAACAACGGAAGGCATCAAGCAGTTCATGGCAAACAATCCCACGCTGCCCGTCACAGCATTTCTAAAATCGAGAAAACTGTATTCATTAGCCCAAACAAAACAGTGGCCGTCCTTCAAAAACTTTTACACCACCAGCCAGGACCCGCAACTCATTTGTTACTACCAGCAGTCGCTTCTTGAAACCGGGCATAGCACCCAAGCGTATGCAAACTTGCAAGACATGTGGTTAAGCGGCACACCTCAGCCGGCAAATTGTGATCCGCTTTTCACGCGTTGGATGAGTTCCAACGCTTTTAAACCGGAGTACACCTGGAAACGTTATGTGCGCGCCCTAGAACTTAACAATCCCACGCTTGCGAAGTATTTGATCAAACATTTACCCCCGGCACAGCAAAGCCTGGCCAAGCAGGGCTTGGATTTTTATCGACTCCCTGAACGTCTCCTGTGTTGCAACCTGGGTCAGCAAAATGCGGCCACGGGAGATATCAGTTATATCGCGCTCATGCGTTTGGCAAATAAAGACCCTGAACTGGCGATGAGTCTTTGGCCAAAGCTCAATCAAACCTATCATTATGACGAACGAAGACGCACGGCATTTCAAGAACAGGTAGCCATCATTCTGGCTGTGCGCTTTCATCCCCTGGCTGAAAAATGGCTGATAGCCGCCAATCCCTTACGAAGCAATACCCTGTTAAACGAACTGGAAATACGTGTCGCCTTGCGCAAGCTTGACTGGAAAAAAGCACATGAAAAGATAAAAACCCTTCCCGACAGCGAATTCAGAACAGATCGCTGGCAATACTGGTATGCACGTACTTTAAGTAACGTTACCAGTAATTCGCCCCACAAAAACACCTACCGGATTTTATCCGAGAAACAAAATTTTTACGGCATTCTCGCCAGAGAAGGTCAGCCCGCGACACGCCTTCAAACCTTGCAATATCACATCAGTGAAACAGACCAGGCCTCGATCACCTCGCACCCCAATATCAGACGCGCGTACGAATTCTACGTACTGGGCCAGCAAGCCAATGCTCGCAGGGAATGGCAGTTCGCCATGCCCCACTTAAACGAAAAACAACGCTTCATTGCCGCTGAACTGGCAAATACATTGAACTGGTCAAGCCTGACAATACGCGCCGCCAACACCATTATTTCCGACAAATACGTTGCCCTGAAATACCCGACCGGCTTTAAAAACGAGATCGTCACCTTCGCCAACAAAAACAACCTTCATCAAGACCTGGTGTTTGCACTCATCCGACAAGAAAGCCTGTTTACGCCGGATGTACAATCCCCGGTTGGCGCGGTGGGTGTCATGCAAATCATGCCGGCCACGGCAACACTGCTGGCACGAAAACATAACATTCCGTATAACGGCCCGAATGATTTGTTAAACCCGGAAAAAAATATCCGTTTAGGCACGATTTATCTAAAAGATCTGCTTGGCGACTTTAACGGCGATGAAATTAAAACCATGGCCTCCTACAATGCCGGCCCCGGTAGTGTTACAAAATGGTTAACAGAGACACCCTTGCCTCTGGATATCTGGATTGAAACCATGCCCTATAAAGAAACCCGAAACTACGTCAAACAAATTCTGAATAATCAGGATATTTACCGGCGAAAACTCGGGCTCAAGCCACGGCCACTGCCAACACATATCGGCTCATGATTATTATAAGATTCGTCATGCCTGGTTTAAGACGTAGACAGAAAATTTTGCCTTGTCTTTGCATCGCTCCTAACGTTTTTCAACAGCCTGCCAACTATTTTGCTCGAAGATATAAGGTTTTGCGATTCTGACCGGACAAAGAACGTTCCTCGGTTTCAAACAGATCGGTTTTTGCTTTAACCAGATCTGAAAGTTTTTTATAACCATATACCCGCGAATCGAAGTCGGGTTGCAGTTTGGTGAGATAACTGCCAAAGGTGCCCAGATTGGCCCAGCCGGCATCATCAGACGATTGTTCCAAGGCATCGAGCACAAACTTTTTGGGGAAATCAGGCTGAACTTTTAACGGCTCAGGTGTTTTGGGTGGGCTTGAGGGGGCTTCAACTTTTAGAGGGCTGGTGTGCGATTCCACATGCATTGTAGAACGCAGTACTTCGGTGAAAATGAACTTGTGGCATGCATTTTTAAATGCTTCGGGCGTCTTTTTTTCACCGAAACCAAATACCTTGATGCCCTCTTCTCTAAGGCGCATTGCCAAACCAGTAAAATCACTGTCACTGGTCACCAGACAAAAGCCATCAAAATTTCGCGTATACAGCAAATCCATTGCATCAATGATCAAGGTGCTGTCGGTTGCATTTTTACCTTTGGTATAGGCAAATTGTTGTACGGGTTTAATCGCATACTTCTGCAACACTTTTTTCCAGGATGAACTTGTGGTCGAGGTAAAATCACCATAAATACGTTTAACACTGGCCTCACCAAAACGAGCCACTTCCGCCAACAGACCCTCTATGACGGCTGCCTGAGCATTATCCGCATCAATAAGCACCGCCAGGCGCAGCGTAGGTTCTTCAGATTCAATTTTTGTGATATTTTTCCGAGACGACATACTTTTGCACTCTAAGCTTATTCGGTGGATCAGGAACACAGCGCTGCGATTACACCGTAAATCTGTACCCCCTAAACCTGCTCAGGCTACACAGGAAATAGAAAACAAGTCAAACAATCGCGTAAAACAATGGCATTGTACCCAGCGCTTGGAATTATTCAGACCTTGGCGTGATAACACGCCACACATATTGCCCCCATTGTTTTATGTAACACTGGTTAATCCCTTAATTGAGCCAATGACGCAAGATTGCGAGCCCAGATTAGATGGTGAATAATGAGCGACTTTATTAAGCACCTGCTTAGGTCTTCTGCCTCTTTCTGAACAGATGCGCCACTCATTTCACCCTTCTTGAGATTTATTCCATGTCAGTACAAGAATCAAAACCCACTCTGGCCATTTTAGGCGGCACGGGTGACCTTGGTGGCGGTTTGGCCAAACGATGGTTACGCGCCGGTTACAAAGTTATTTTAGGTTCACGCGATGCCGACAAAGCCAAACAGGCGGCGGCTCGTTTGAGCGAATCCTATCCCACCGCAGAGGTTTACGGTTGCACCTATCGTGATGCGGCTGAGCAAGCCGATATTGTTGTGTTGACGGTGCCGTTTAAACACCAACTCGATACGCTTAAAGAAGTCCATTCTGCGCTGCACAAAAAAATTCTCATCGATGTAACAGTGCCTCTTGTGCCACCCAAAGTAGGCACGGTGCAAATGCCGGCACAAGGTTCCGCTGCGCTGATTGCACAGAATTTTCTGGGTGAGGAAGTGCTTGTTGTCTCGGCTTTTCAAAATATCAGTGCGACGCACCTGAACAGCGATCATACAATTGATTGCGATGTACTGGTCACGGGTAATAACAAGGCGGCCCGCACGCAAGTGATTTCCTTGGTAGAAGCGGCCGGTTTGCGTGCCTGGCATGCCGGTCCTCTGGCCAACTCTGTGGCAACCGAAGCGCTGACATCCGTGCTCATTCATATCAATAACAATTACAAACTCGATGGGGCCGGCATTCGCATTACCGGCGAAGCGCTCTCTGCCTCCGAATAGTTTTGGATACATGCCCTGTATGGAAGTAACGCTCTCTGCACTCAAAGACTTTCCCATGGTTGAACCTGGCGACGACTTGCTGACCATGATTCTGGCTGCTATTCGTGCTAATGGCCTGTTTATCCGTGATCAGGATGTTGTAGTGATTGCACAGAAAATCGTGTCTAAGGCAGAAAACCGTTACGTTATTTTAGACAGTGTCACCCCTTCCGCCGCCGCCATCACATTGGCCAGGGAGGTGGAAAAAGATCCGCGTTTTGTGGAATTGGTGTTACGGGAATCCAGACACGTGGTACGTAAAAAGCCCGGCGTATTAATTGTCGAACACCGCCTGGGATTCGTTCATGCCAATGCCGGGATTGATCAATCCAATATTGACCATAGCCAGGCTGAACGTGTGTTGTTGTTGCCTGAAAACCCGGATGCCAGTGCAGAAAGATTACGTCAGGGCATTGAACAAACACTCGGTGCGCGGGTGGCTGTTATCATAAACGACAGCATGGGGCGGGCATGGCGTAATGGTACGCTGGGTTTGGCCATTGGTGTTGCCGGCATGGATGCTATTGACAATAAAATCGGGCAACACGATCTATTTGGACGCGAGCTCAAGGTCACAGCGGCGGCCGTGGCCGACGAACTGGCCGCCGGCGCCTCTGTGATTATGGGACAAACCACGGAAAAAACACCGGTGGTACTGGTGCGTGGTTACCCCCTGCCGCTAAAGTCCAGCGTTGAATCAGGTGTGCGCAACTTGCTGCGCGATGAAAAACAGGATCTGTTTCGTTAACACACCACCCTCCATCAAAGGTGATTCACGCCCATGACAACCCAACGCCCCATAAACCAAAAACGTCATTATCTTGCCCTGTCAGGTGGAATCGGTGGCGCAAAACTGGTGCTGGGGCTGTCACATCTGCTACAGGAAAATCTGTATGTTGTAGCCAACACCGGTGACGATTTTATTCACTGGGGTTTGCACATTTCACCCGATCTTGACACCGTGATGTACACCCTGGCCGGGCTTAACAATGCCGATATGGGTTGGGGTTTGGCCGATGAAAGCTGGAATTGTCTTGCTGCCATGAAACAACTTAATCAGGACAGCTGGTTTCAATTGGGTGACCGTGATCTGGCCACCCACCTCACGCGCAGCCACTTGCTGGCGGAGGGCCACAGTCTTAGCGCCGTTATGGATATTCTTCGCCGGCAATTCGCTATCAAATCCCGACTGATCCCGATGAGTGATGACCCTGTGCGCACCCAGGTCAATCTGAAAAATGGACAAACCCTGCCTTTTCAGCAGTATTTTGTACGCGAAAAATGTATCCCCGAAGTGCGCAGCTTCAGCTTTATCGGCAGCGCCACGGCCACGCCCAGTGTTGCCTTCCTTGAGGCCTTGCACGATCCTGCGCTGGCAGGCATTATCGTGTGCCCTTCCAACCCCTTCGTTAGCATAGATCCCATTCTGTCCTTGCCCGGTTTAATACAAGAACTCAAAAACAGCCCCGCGCCCGTGATCGCCGTGTCACCCATTGTCGCCGGTCAAGCATTAAAAGGTCCCAGTGCCAAAATAATGCAGGAACTGGGCTGGCCACAAACAGCCACACGCGTGGCCCAGCATTACGCGACGTTTATTGATGGTTTTATCCTCGACCAACAAGACGCCGCTCTACAATCGGCAATAGAACAGGAAGTCTGCAAAGTGCAAGTGGCCCAAACCGTGATGAAAAGCCTCGATGACCGTATTCACTTGGCGAAAATCTGTTTAGACTTTGCCCAAACACTACTCAGAACAAAAGACACGCCATGAGAGCAACCGTCGCTGTAATACCTGCCAAA
>DAIRVL010000111.1:0-8495 GCA_036802845.1 Pseudomonadales bacterium
TCTGTCACCAAGGTTTTGGCTTCCGCTTTGGCAATGACGTTTGCCACTTCAAGCCCCCATGTCACGGGCACAAGTGCGCTGTCTTGTTTCATTGCCTCAAGCACTTTACCCGCATAGGCAAGTTCTTGTTGCTTGCCATCACCAAAGAACCACAGCATGGTTACAGAATTATCGAGAACAAAGCTCACGCGCGCCCTTCCTCAATGAGTGCCTTGATATTTACATTGCGCACCGGATCGGCCCGCATAAAGGCTTTGAGTTTTTCCACTGCCGCAACTTTATCTTTTGTCCTGGTACCCGCGCTAGGAACCAGATCAGCAACGGCCTCGCCGCGATTAGTAATCGTGAAGCTTTTGCCTGTTTTCACCTGCCGCAGCAATTCAGGGAGTTTTGTTTTTGCTTCATATGAACCGATTTCGATCTTCATGATATTCTCCTGTCATACGATCCTGATATAGACCAGTATATAGACCAGACTGAAAGAAAACCACGACCTTAAATCTAACCCTGTGACCCAGAGGCAGCTCATGTGTAAAGTGGACAAAGTGCAATTGGATTTGTGAAAGCGACCACGGCTGCGACGACTTGCCAATTTCGAGATTGACTATTGAGTCTCTGAAAAATACCGATTTGTGTTGTGAAGCTAAAGAAATTTCTTTTATACGACGAACGACGACGTGGTCTATTAAATTTTTTACGCCGCTGTGAGTTTTGTAATAGAGGGCTTGCAAGACTTGCAGCCCTCTTGTTTTCTGGTTTTAGTAAAGAATTTTCTCTAACTCGCAGAATCAAGCTTTAAAATTACCTGTTTCAACCCATTCATTTTTCATCAACGACCACCAGTCATCAGCCAAGCCTTTTAATACATATTCATAGGGCAACCAAAGGTAGCCGCCCATGGTGCCCCACGCAGTGCCCCATGAATTTCTGATCAGCAAAGCACCTTTGGTTTCGGTAGAACCTGCAAAGGTGTTTTTGATTTTTATCGTATCATCGTAACCCACCGCAACAACGGCATGACCACCAGAAATTTTTTCACCACGATTGGGGTAGGGAATCTTTCCCGTTGCTGCCGCCTGATCGATGGAGTTATAGACCGTAAAGCCGAACATGGAAGGCAGGCCCCCAGAAAGATTAACCTTGATCCGCTCCAGCAGCGTACTATTGCTTGTGCCGGGTGGATCAAGACGATAGTAACTGATCGCCTGATAGTTTTGCGCAAAGGCATAACAAAACGCGGTGGGTTCTTTGTCAAAATCAGCAATGTTATATTGCCAATATTCTTCTGGTGGCACGCCAAAAAGCACTAAAGCCCCCATTGTTGTGCGTAGGAAGGCTCCGGTATCTCCAGTCCAGTGCGACATGTTTCGTGTTGTTTTATAAAG
Organism: Pseudomonadales bacterium; assembly: GCA_036802845.1. Lineage (GTDB taxonomy): Bacteria > Pseudomonadota > Gammaproteobacteria > Pseudomonadales > UBA3067 > DAIRVL01. The sequence continues at coordinate 1,386 of DAIRVL010000111.1, forward strand.
AAAGAGTCTGGACGCATCAATATGTTTTCCAAATGCCCTGCGCTCAAAATATTCTACAAGCCCAACACCAGCGTTAGCCGTGCATGAACCCAGTGAACCCTGGTTTTCAACAGGTGAACACCACGCCCTTAAATCCACAGAGCCTGGCAGGCTCAATTTTGCGGGTTCTGCCACACCAACGCGTTTAAGCATGGATTTTATAGAATCCTGCCCCATCGATTTAAGCTTGGGCGAAACATCTTTTTTCTCTGCGGTGTAGTCATTAATATCAGGATAGTCAGGCAACCATCCCATGCCTAATTTGCCGATTACTACGTTGTCTTCGGTGGCATCTGAAACGTTGATTTTTGACATGAGAGTTCTCCTTGGTTACAGGGCATTACTAAAAGATACCGCTTATAAGAAACGACAGAGACATAAATACTTAACGCATAGTTCAATAAAAAGTCACTCAAAACCCAGGCATCGGCGCAACTTAGGTGTCGGTCAAGCCGGCTAATTTTACTCGCTCTTTATAAGAGTAAATATTTCAGACTTCAAAATAAAAGGCAATTGAATTTTTATAACAATTATTGATGTGTATTCATACATGCAGGTCAGACTATATGATAGATAATTAGCGTTCTGGCTAAGTTGTGTTCGCATGATTCTTTTTTTGTGGCTGACACATCACGTGACAGGCTGTTTATTTCAAATAATGGCTATTAGCATAAGAACCATGAAAAATTAAAAAATCACATAATCATGATCAGGAGACGCGATGAATAAATATAAAACATTTTATGCGCTGTGTTTTTTTTCGCAGGAGCGGTAATGACCGTGTGCGCACAGGACAAGAACTCTATGGTAGCTAATACGATACATCACGGCATGACGCATTCCGCTAATGATGAAAGAATATCGCTCGGCCTTTTACCTGCGCAAAAACAACATCAGTTGTCGAATATGCGCACGCACGTAGACGCCGTGCGTGACATTGTTGGATTCATCGCCGCAGAAGAGTTTTAGAAGGCATCGCAAAGAAGATTTCAAAAGGTTGGGAATGGCATTCCACAAAAGCGGGGACGCCTTCGGTGCGCTACAAACAAAGGATACCAACGCATCCCTGCGCCCACTGAACACAACGCCGGGTTATTGCGTATTGTTGGTTGTTACTGCCTCATTCCCAAAATAAAATCCGCTGCTTTTTCGGCAATCATAAAGGTAGGCGCATTGGTGTTGCCGCCAATCAAGGTGGGCATTATCGAGGCATCGACCACCCGCAAATTTTCCAGGCCTTTTACCCGTAATTGCGTATCCACCACGGCCATATCATCAATACCCATTTTGCAGGTGCCCACCGGGTGGTAAATAGTTTCGGCCGATTGCCGAATAAAATCGGCAATGTCTGCATCTGTTTTTATTTTTTCCCCCGGCATATATTCTTCGCCAATGATTGTTTTAAACGCGTTAGCGCTAAATAGAGCGCGTGCTATTTTTACCGCCGCAACCATAACGTTAATGTCATTTTCTGCACTTAAATAATTTGGCTGAATCAGGGGCGCGGCGAAGGGCTTGGGCGAATTCAGTGAAACAAAACCCCGGCTTTGCGGGCGTAATTGGCAGGCATGCAGCATCATGCCGTGGTCGTGGACTTTTTTACGTCCGTGATCAAACATAAATGTGGGAATAAAATGCAGCTGCACATCCGGCTTGGCAAGGTCAGGATGGGTTTTAACAAAAGCACCGGCTTCCAGTCCATTGGATCGGCCTAAACCGCTTCCCAACAGCCAATATTGCAGCAAGACACGCAAGGCTTTATCGGGCCGTGTCATTGCATAGAGGGTAATGGGCTGGGTCACCTGCGTTTGAATGCTGATATCCAAATGATCCTGCAAATTCTGCCCCACGCCGGGCAAATGCTGCAACACTGCAATGCCAAATTGCTGTAGCGTTTGTCCATGACCAATACCCGATAACAAAAGAATCTGCGGCGATTGCACGGTACCGGCACACAATAAAACTTCTTTGGCCGCCCGTGCCTGTTTAATCTGACCCTTTTGATGATACTCAACACCTGTCGCTTTTTTTCCGTCAAAAAGAATACGGCTAACGTGTGCCTGTGTTTGCACGTCCAGATTCGTCCGCGAGCGAACCGGTTTTAAAAAAGCCGCAGCACTGCTGCAACGCCGGCCTTTTTTGGTAATGGTGAGATGATAAGGCCCCACGCCTTCTTGTTGGCTGCCATTAAAATCAGGCGTATAAGGCAGCCCGGCGTCTTGCCCGGCTTGAATAAACAAGTCAAATAACCGATGGCCTGAACGCCCTGAGCTGACTTGAAGCGGGCCACCCGTGCCGTGAAATTCATTCGCCCCAGCCAAAAAATTTTCTGAGCGCTTGAAGTAGGGCAAGACCTCGTTCCAGCTCCAGCCATGGCAGCCCAATTGCGCCCATTCATCATAATCAGTGGGATGGCCGCGAATATACACCATGCCATTCATCGAGCTGGAGCCGCCCAGCACTTTGCCGCGCGGCCAGTACAAAGGGCGATTATTTAAGTGTTTTTCCGCTGCAGTATGAAAAGACCAGTTCACCCAGGTCGATTTAAGTAGCTCGCCTACGCCCGCCGGCATGTGCACAAAGGGGTTCCAGTCGCTGCCACCGGCTTCAAGCAATAACACCTTGTTTGCCGGGTTGTGCGATAAACGGTTGGCAAGCACGCAGCCGGCTGAACCCGCTCCCACCACAATATAATCGTACATTTTTACACTCTTGTTTAATGCTTGCTGTTAATCCAGCGGATACACCGGTTTGTCTTTTGATTCGCACATCCAGTTTAACCAGAGTTTTTTATCGGTGCCTTCCTGTAGGCTGACATAGTTACGCACGCGTAAATACTGATCCGAGCTGTAAGGTTTGAGCATATTTATTTCGATACTTTTATCTTCATTGAGGTGTTCGGTTTTGTCATTGGTTACGGCCATAATGCCGTACCAGGCAATGCGACTGGGTGCCGGGTGCACAATGCCGGAAGATACCACCTGATGAATTTTGCGTGATTGCGCTGAGCGACGGTCATTGACCACGCCCAGACAACCAATGTGTACATCACCCGATAAAATCACCGTGCGGCAATTGCCATGCAACTGACGCTTGCCGATATTATCCAGCACACGCATGATCAATCGCGCCCGTTCGCCCTGATGTTCTTTGGCACGCCAGTGGTCTTTTAAATCATCGGTGAGTTCTTCTTCCCAAGGTGTGGCATCGAGTGTTGTTTCGGTAAAAGAAAAATCGCGGTACACCACCGGCACGGCTGACAATAACAGCACATCCCCTTTTGTTATTTTTGTGTCCATGTAAGCCAGCATATCTTGCCACTGCTGCGGACTCATGACTTGTGTGAGTGTGCGTTCGGCGCGATTATCCAGCGCCAGAATGTGATAGCCGCGAAATTGCAGGGCAAAGGCATAATGTTTAGCGTTAGGGTTAAGCAGGCTGGTATTTTTGCGGCTACGAATTTGCAACAACTCAAAATACAATTTTGCCGTGCTGAAAATCGCCTGAAAAACCGGGCTTTGTTGCAGGTCGACCGGGTAACTGCCCCAGCCATCGAAGATATCGTGATCGTCCCACATCATAATGCTGGGAATAGACGCCAGCATTTCAACCATGCAGGGGTCGCTCCAGCGTTGCTGATACAATTCATCAAAAAATTTGTCGATCTGTTGCAGCATGACTTTGTTGGTCGCACGATTTTTTTTGTCGCTGAGTTTGCGTTTGCTCCACTCTTTAAGCGCAGGCACCGTGCTCCACATTTCATCGGCATAGAGTTGATCACCACCGAGAATCATTAGTGAATAAGGCGCTTGTGCGTGATCGGCTTTGAGTTTTTCCCACAGTGCATAGGGGTGCTCAGTTTTGTTGGCCAGATCAGCGCTGGAAAAACCATTGCAGGAGGCATACATCATTCGGGGTTTTTCATCACGCGCCGGCACATGAAATGTCCATGCGCTTTGCTGGTTACGATTCGACGCCGGTGCTCCATCGACCATCACGCTATAGCTCACATTTTTTGCTTGATTATCGGGCGCAATCGTAATTTCAGCGCGCCAGAAGCGGCTCGCATAGGTGTCACCTTCTGCCGTGGCAGCAATGTTTTTACCGCTAACGTTAACGCTGGCCTGGCTGACATTTTTAGTGGTAGTAAAACAAAGGGTGTAAAGTGTGTCCGATTCCAGCCCCAACAGAGGGCCGGTGAGTAATTGTGCTGGCATAAAAGTTCCTCGCTTTGGTCAAGTGATGCTAATTAGAAGTTGCCACACGCAGTGGCAGTTTTGTTTATGTCTTGCTTAACGACCCATTTTGGCCAGAATTTTTTTCGCTGTGGTTTCACCCTCGGCCGCACCACCTTCCATATAGCCCTGGTAATCGACCGAGGTATGTTCGCCACAAAAATACACATTGCCTTGTGGCACGCCTTCGTAACCACAAAACGCCGCATATTGACCAATGCGATAATAGGCATACGAAGCACCAAAATAGTCTGACTTGTGCGGCAGGGATTGTGTAGCCAGACCGTTCCAGTGGGCAGATAAACCCGGGAAAACCCGTTCAATTTGCGCCAATCCCCTGACTGCATCCGCTTTTGTCGTAGCCACACGGGCCGTTGCAAAGGCTTTGTTTGTTGTCATGCGCCGGGCAACACTGCCGCCGGAATAGAGATTAAGAATGCCTGTTGTGCCTGACTGTGCGCGTGACACCTCCCACGACGACTGATAGCCCGTATCGGCAAAGGTGGAACCGTTACCAGTTTTTGGCCAAGGTCCGCGACCGTTCCAGAAACGTGTATCAAATTGCAGCTGCAATTTACTGTTAGCGCCACAACCGAGCTCTTGTATGGCACGCTGTTTAAGCGCATCAAAACCAGCATGTTGGTAATCGACTTGTTTTAAGGCCGCAAAAGGCAATGCCAGAACAAGCATGTCGGCACGTTCTTCATATACCTTGCCATGCGTTTCAAAGGTCAACTGATATTGCTTGTCCGGTTTTTGTGCCACTTTAAGCAAGGACGACTCAAAACGAATCATACGCTCGCCACCCAGATGCGTGGCAATGGCACGAGGTAATTGCTCGTTGCCACCGCGAAGATGATAACGTTCGTCCGACACACCAAAAATGGAAAAACGGTTTTTTACCGGCTGATCGGCGAGAAACCAGAGTAAATTCAGTGCCGATTGATCTTCAAGATCGGCGCCAAACTCGGCCTCATAGGCCACGCGCAACAACTGTCCCATGGGTGATTCAAGTCCACCCGGCACCTTTTTGCTGATCCAGTCGGCGATGCTCATGGCATCAAAACGGCGGCCTGCGGCAGAGATATCATCATGGAGTGTGTTCTCGCCGACCGCTTCCATGTCAGCCGTCACAATGTCAAAAATGGCGACGAAATCTTTATCGGCCTGCGCTTTGCTGTAGTACTGGCCCTTAAAAAAACAGGTGTCTTCCGATGCCTTGGGCTGCGCCGCCAGCAAATCATCCAGTGGCAGGCCAAAACGCGTTGCTAATGCCTGAATGGTGACATGATCGGTGTCGATCAATTCACCACACCATTCGCTGACCTGTTGATTCTGCCAATACCCGGCGTTATTGCTGAACATACGGCCACCCACGCGCGACGAAGCTTCATAAAGGGTCGAGGGCACACCGGCATCGGCCAGCTTGAGCGCACAGCTTAAACCGGCAATACCCGCACCGACAATGGCAATACGCGGCTCGCCACTGGCACGTGCCAGTTTGGGCAAGGCCGCTGCGGCAGAAAGTGCCGCCAGGCCGGCCATAAATTCGCGACGATTAATCAACAGTGCGCGTTTTTCGCCGGCAATGCCCGCTGTTTTTATGTGTTGCTCTGCGAGTTTTTCCCGAAACTCGGGCAAAGACATATTATGTTCGCGTGCTATTTTTAGTTGTTTAAATACGTGGCGAAGATCTGCCATCAGAGGGGTTCGTGCCATGTGTATCTCACCTCACATTGTGTAGATTTTTCCAGTGTATAAATTTGTGTGGTTAAAAATAGCGGGTAATTATTTATTGAAAAGCGTTATTAATTACTCGCTTCCCTCACTTTTTAATGCGCTGCGTTCCGATAAATTTATCCAACGGTTCAAAATCAAAGAACCGACCATGTCCGAGTTTGTGTTTAAAAAAGAACGGGCGCGGGCGATGATCCAATCCACTGACAAAAGTAGGGCCAGGGCTTCGGTGGGCAAACCCAAACCGCCTAATACCAGCGTTAAAGCAACCACGCCCGCCTCGGGCACACCGGCCACGCCCATGGCTGCAAAAATGCAATACAAGGCCGCAAAAATTTGCGTGCCCAGGCTCATGTCAATGCCGCCCGCTTGCGCCAGCGCCAGCACAGTAAAACCTTCATACAAAATGATGCCGTCGTTATTCAGATTGGTGCCCACACAGGCGGCCAGGGTCGATGCACGACGTGAAACGCCGAGTTGATCAAGGGCGCGCAAGGTCAGTGGTAAAGCGACCAGACTGCTATTAACGCTAAAGGAATACAGTACCGGCTCAATAGCCACACGCCAGAACTGCCGTAAACTGATCCGTACAAAAAATACAAGCCACGTGCTGTAGGTAAACACAACATGCACTAGCATGCCCAATAAACACAAAACAACGTATTGCCCCAATCCTTTAAAAGGATGCAAGCCGTGTTCTGCCGTTACTTTGGCACTGGCGGCAAATACAGCAAAGGGCACCAATTTTACAATCCAGATTAACAAGGTCTCACACACTTCACGAATGAGCGAAACCCACACCTCCCCTTGTTCCATCAAAGCCTGCGTGTCGCTGGTTTGTTTTGATCGCACCTGACGCCAAGCGAAACCAAAGGCCAGCGCCATTAACACCAAAGGCATGATGCTGTTATCGGCCAATGGCTGCACAATACTCACCGGCAACTGTTTGGCGAGCAAGTCCATAAAATCAATTTTCTGCGCAGCGCCTGACACATCATTGGCCAGAAAATGTAAATACTGCCCCGGCTGAAACACATTGGCAATGAGCAAACCAATCGCAATGGCGATGGCCGAATTAATGAAGGTAATCACGAGCAAT
>DAIRVL010000112.1:0-8384 GCA_036802845.1 Pseudomonadales bacterium
GATCAGATCAGGCGTCAAATGGGGTGCGAATGCCTGAATAAAATCATACATATAACCGCGAATAAAAGTGCCTTTGCGAAAACCGATTTTGGTGATGCTCGGTTCAAACAAATGGCTGGCATCTAAAGACACCAAACCTTTGTTGTCGTCCTGACAGGCCATTTTGGCCACAATACCCACACCCAAGCCCAAACGCACGTAGGTTTTTATGACATCGGCATCGGCGGCGGTAAATACCACTTTGGGTGAAAGACCTCGCGACAAAAAGGCATCATCGAGTTTTGATCGCCCGGTAAAGCCGAATACATAGGTCACAATCGGGTAACGCGCGACATCTTCCAGCGTCAGGTTTGCCACTTTTGTAAGCGGATGGCCTTCAGGCACCACAATGCAACGATTCCATTTGTAACACGGCATCATAATTAAATCGCTGAACAACTCCAGCGCTTCGGTAGCAATGGCAAAATCAACGGTGCCATCGGCGGCCATTTCAGAAATCTGGATAGGCGTGCCCTGGTGCATATGCAAAGACACATCGGGGTAGTTGGCAATAAATTTTTCAATAACGGCGGGTAAGGCGTAACGCGCTTGCGTGTGTGTTGTTGCAATCGACAGGCTACCCTTTTCTTCATCGCTGAACTCAAGCGCCACCTGTTTGATTGTTTCGACCTTGCTAAGGATTTCGCCGGTAATTTTCAGAATGGCTTCACCGGCAGGTGTTACACGTGTGAGGTGTTTGCCGCTTCTGGAAAAAATTTCCACCCCCAGTTCGTCTTCCAGCAAACGAATCTGTTTGCTAATGCCCGGCTGCGAGGTATAAAGCGTTTGCGCTGTCACCGACACGTTAAGATCATGCTTGGAAACCTCCCATATATAGCGCAGCTGCTGAAGTTTCATTTTTTCTCCCTGATGAGCACAGCAAAAAAATAGTTAAAACGGTTTTTTTATATTGTTTGAAGAATAACATAGTCACACTTGGATCTATGAAATTCTTCTTTTATACATTCCAATCATAAAAATAGCTTAAAAAACGGCGATGGTCTAATACGAGGCGACGCTGATTCGTCAAGCTCAGCGCTACGCCCGATACAGCGACAGGCCATCAACGTGACACCTAAATTCAAATTTACAATGTCTGTTGTCAATACAGAGTTTGAGTGCTTAAATCACTCACTCCCATGACAATCAGCTGCATGCATCACTGCTTTAACGTTATGGGTGTATTTCCCTGTAGAAAAAATCTCCTTAAAACAGAAAGGTGAACTCTATGACTGTACGTTTACTGGGCACATGGTGTGTTGCGGTCGTTTTTCTGTTGAGCGCTTGCAGCAGCAAAACCAAGGTTGAAAGCGATTTAAACGTTAAAGGCGCGCCAGATTGGGTTAATAAAGGCACGCACTTGCTTAACGATAAAAATGGCAGGCTGTTTCATGGCGTGGGCTCTGCGCCAAACATGGGGGATATTTCGCTGCAAAGTTCAACCGCCGATGAGCGCGCCCGTGCAGAAGTGGCGCGCATGTTAAGTTCCTATTTAAAAGTGGGTTCGAAAGATTACAGCGTTTCGGCCAGTCGCGCCGGCGAAATGGCGAATGAGCTGTCGGTTTCACGTGATATTGAGAATTTAACCCGCATCAATCTCGCGGGCGCACGTATCATCGGTCGTTGGACCGACAAACGAACGGGACTTATCTGGTCTATTGCTGAGCTTGATATAAATCGCATGAAAGAAACCATGCGTCAGGCTGAAGAAGTCACCCCGGCTTTGCGCACATTTTTAGCCAATGAGAGTGAGTCTATTTTTGATCAAATGTTAGGAGATAAAAAATGAGTTGTAAAAAATGGGTTTGGATAGCCTTGGTGTGCGCCAGTCAATCTATGTTACTGACAGCCTGTTCAACCTCGGTTGATCGTCTGCAATCCGACGAAACAACCGACCTGAGCGGCGACTGGAACGATACCGACTCACGTCTGGTGTCTGAAGAAATGATTCGCGACTTATTGTCACACCCTTGGGTAGACAAACACCGTGCAAGCAAGGGCAAAACGCCGACAGTTATTGTGGGTGAACTGGTCAATTTGAGCCATGAACATATTAATGTGGCAACTTTTATCGGCGACATTGAGCGGCAGTTGATTAATTCCGGCAAAGTTGAATTCGTGGCTTCCAGTTTCGAACGTGATGAAATTCGCGACGAACGTCAGGATCAGGAATTACACGCCAGCAGCAAAACAGCCAAAGCCATGGGACAGGAAGCCGGTGCCGATTACATGCTAAAAGGCATTATCAACACCATTCTCGACACAGAAGGCAAAACCCAGGTGCGTTATTACCAGATTGACTTAACCCTGATCAGCATGGCCGATAACCGTAAAATCTGGGTAGGACAAAAGAAAATCAAAAAAATGGTTAAAAAAGCCAAACTACGCTGGTAACTGTATCCGTGCCTATTTTACCAAGAAAGAAATCTCTCCCAATGCGCATTTTGAACAAGCCTAAAGGCCACAAAAAAAGATCCTGTACGTGGCCTGTTTTTCTGTGCATGCTCCTGATCAGCGGCTGCGTGACACGTACGCTTAATGAAGACGTTATTGAGCAATACATGCTCAAGCAACAACCTCAACAAGCCTTGGCAGAGCTTGAATCCAGAGACATAAAAACACGCAACCGTGTTTTATATTATCTTGATAAAGCCATTTTATTACGCATGGAAGGCAATTTTTCGGCCAGTAATCAAGCGCTGGAAGACGCCAAATCACTGGCCGCACAAACGGAAGCCTTGAGCCTGCGCGAACAAGCCGAGGCGGTTTCGGTGAATGATGCTCAACGCAGTTATTACCTGTCTGACTTTGAGCAATCATTGCTGTATTGCATTAAAACCATGAATTATCTTGAGCTGCAACAAGCACAGGAGGCCCGGGTTGAAGTGCTACAACTGACCGAGTGGTTAAAACAGCATGAGCAGACCAAACTCCCCTTTGCGCGTTATTTATCGGGTCTGGTGTTTGAATTTAATCATGAATCGGATGAAGCCTTGATTTCCTATCGCCAGGCCTATGACGAGTACCGAGCCCTTGAGCAAAATATTCCGCTGATTTTGCAACAGGATTTATTACGCCTGAGTCAGTTTTTGCATTTAACCGACGAACATCAACGCTATCTCAGCGAATTTGGCGAAATCACCTGGCCCACACAGGACACGTTCAAACAAAGTGCATCGGTAACGGTAATTATTCTGAACGGTCTGATACCACGCAAACAAAGTCAAGAAGTCGCCATTCAATCACCGAAGGATGGCCAGTTACACCGTATTTCACTCCCTTTTTACGAACAGCGACGTGCGCCCGTTACACGCGCTTTTTTAACGTCCCCACAAAGTAAAAACGAAACAGAAATTCTTGCCCGTCTCGATCACGACGCCTCCAATGCCCTGAAGAATGACATGCCCGCCATCATGGCACGTGCCATTGCCCGCACCGGTGTTAAAAACAAGGTAATGGATGAAGCGGCCGACAAGAACCCTTGGTTAGGACTGGCGTTAAATGTGGCAACCTTTGTCACTGAAACCGCAGACACACGCGGCTGGTATACCTTGCCACAACAACTGCTGATCAGTCGCGTAAGTCTGGAAGCCGATAAAACCCAAGACATCACGCTTGAATTATCCGGCACAACCTTACCCGCAGCCCAAAAAACATGGACGCAGCAAAAACCAACTAAAAATCAAATGCAGTTACATACCTGGCATTGGACAGAATCAGAAGCAATACAACAATAAGGAACTCAAACATGACAAAACATCTGCTGCTAATGTTTTTGACCTTATTAATAGCCGCCTGTAATACACCGCATACCAACAAAATGCCCGAATGGATCAATGGCAACAGCCAGCGCTACAGCACTGCGCTTTATCTAACGGGCAGAGGCAGCGGTGACAACGCACAGGACGCCAAAGACCGTGCCCGCAGTGATCTGGCAAAACAATTTGAAGTAATCATTGACGAAAGCAGCCAACAATCACAAGCCTTTGTCAGCACCGAGGTTAAAGGCCATGAAAAACACAGCCTTGATCAAAGCGTATCACGCCAATTAAATACCTATACCACCCGCGACTTGGCAGGCGTAGAAATTGCCGAACAATGGCAATCGCCCGAAACCCACAGCTATCATGCGCTGGCAGTACTGTCTCGCGACCGTGCCCAGCGTCAGTTTGAACAAGAAATCGCAGCCTACGATGACGCCAGCCGCAGCGACATTCAGCGCGCACAAAGCGAAAAATCCAATCTGCTTAAAGCAGCGCTTCTACAACGCGCCCTAAACAACCAACAACTGCGTTCTGGTGTTCAGCGTTCGCTGCAAGTGGTCGACAGCAGTGGTCGCGGTCGCCCTTCTTTATATTCGCTCTCAACGCTTAAACAAAGCCGCGACGCCCTGCTCAAACAGGTCAGCGTGCAAGCCATCACGTCCGAAGGCGAAGTAAGCGAGCTACAGAAACTGCTGACAGCCGTACTGGCTGAAACGGGTTTCAAAAGTGGCGACAATCAAAGCAGTGACTATCAGGTCACTGCTTTGTTGATCAACGATCCGATTGAGGAAGAGCGCGGCTGGTACTGGCTCCGTGGCACCTTGCAAATTACCTTGCTTGATGCACTCGGGCATGAACTCGGCGTACAACGCTGGCCGCTGAAAGTATCGGCCACCACAGAAAAACGCGCCCAACAACGTATGCTCAGCGAAGCAAGCACTACGCTTAAACAGAATCTTCGTGACAGTTTGTTGGGTTTTGTTCTTGACCAGGACTGAGCCTGTTAATGGTCTCGACTGCTAAATCCGGGGCCGATTCATTGCTTTGTTTACCGTTTTTCATCCCTATGCGTTATTTTTCCCGGTTTCAATTACAATAGAACAACTCGCGACTTCGATCTATTTTCTTCTGGACTTCATGTATGAAAAAGGCCTGCACCGTGATGCGCCTGCTTGTTCTGACCAGTGTTCTTTTTTGGCCGCTGTCACTTTGGGCGCAGAACGCAGAATCACTCTATACCAGCAGCATCAATGTCAAATCACAGAACCAGGACGAGTTAAATCAGGCCATGCAAAAAGGGCTGGCGCAAGTTTTACTGCGCACCAGCGGTGTTCCCTCTGCACTGAAAACACCGCGCATTGTCAACGCATTGGACAATCCACAAGCCTACGTGGTCGGTTTTCGTTACAACAAATTAAACGACCCGAATCCTGAAAGCACCGACTTGTATGCCCTGCATTTAGCCTTTGATGAAAGCGCGATAAAAAAACTATTAAACGAAGCGGGGCTGCCAATATGGGGCGCAAATCGCGCACCGCTTATGGTGTGGTGGGTAACAAAAAGCGAAGGTGAACGCGAATTGGTGAATCAGGATACTGCGCCGCAGATTGTAGACGCCCTGTCCCAGCAAGCCAAACTACGAGGCATCCCCCTCACCTTCCCCTTGCTTGACATACAGGATACCGAGGCGCTTCAGGCGCAGGACATTTGGAGCTTTTTTCTCGACAAAGCCAAACTGGCCTCACAACGTTATGGCCATGAAAACATTCTCGTCGGCCGTACCGATTTCATCAATGGCTTTGGCGAAAGCCGCTGGGTCTTACTTCTGGGCGACGAAGAAATTAAAGGCGAAATTACGCAAGGTGAATTAAGCCCCATGCTGGCCAAAGCCATCGACTTTGCCGCAGACAATATTGCCACCCGTTATGCGGTGTTTAATCGTGGCAACAGCACCACAGCCACTCGCCTTATTGTTTCGAATATAACGAATCTGCAAGGCTTTGCAGCCATAGAACAGTATTTTCAACGACTCGACGCGGTTAAACAGGTCACGGCAAGCACCATCAAACAAGACGCCGTTACCTTTGAGCTCATTTTAAATACCGACCTGGCACAGTTTGAAAAAATCGTTCATATGGACAATAAACTGGCCAAAGAAAGCACCAACGAGGCGACAACAAGCGACACAACGCTTTACTATCGCTGGAACGAGTAAACAGCCTTGTTCTCTAGCCAGGCTGTGCAAAGAAAGAACCTTCAATTTCTCCACGGAATAAACAGTAATGACAGACTCCCAACGCGTATGGGCATTGATCGCTACAGCCGTTATTGCTGGCCTGATCTATCTGCTGGCGCCTATATTAAGCCCTTTTGTCATCAGCGCCCTGCTGGCCTACCTTTTCGACCCGCTGGTCGATCGCATCGAAGCACGCGGCATTCACAGAACACTCGCGGTGGTCGCTATTTTTCTATTGTTTGTGTTATTGGTGATTCTGAGCATTTTTATATTAATCCCCCTCGTGGGGGATCAATTCGAGCTGTTAAAAACCAAACTCCCCGCGATCATGGAATGGTTCTACGGCAAAGCCTTGCCCTGGATAGAACGTGTCAGCGGCTATCGTTTTGCCACCTTACAAAAACATTTTAGTGAAATTCTACTCGCCACCTGGAACTACACGGACGAATACCTGAAAACAGTCCTGACACAGCTGAGCAGTTCCGGTTTAGCAATTTTTGGCTTGCTGGGCAATCTGGTGCTTATTCCCGTGGTCACATTTTACTTGCTACGCGACTGGGACATCTTGCTGCTCAAAATACGCCAGTTACTTCCCCTGAGTGTGGAAAATGAAACCATGCGCATCGTGCATCAATGCGATGTTGTGCTGGGCGCATTTTTGCGCGGTCAATTACTGGTGATGTTTTTGCTCGGCACCACCTATGCCTTTGGTTTGTGGATGGTCGGACTCGACTTTGCCATACTCGTTGGACTTCTGTCCGGCCTGGCCAGCATTGTGCCCTACCTGGGTTTTATTGTTGGCTTCAGTGCCGCCAGCCTGATTGCATTTTTTCAGTTTGGCGACATTCTGCATTTGGTTTTGGTGCTGGGCGTGTTCACGATTGGTCAAATGCTCGAAAGTATGATTTTCACCCCGCTGCTGGTCGGAGATCGCATTGGCCTGCACCCGGTTGCCGTTATTTTTGCCATTCTTATGGGCGCACAACTCTTTGGTTTTGTGGGCATGTTATTGGCCCTGCCGCTGGCGGCGATTATTAAAGTGCTGATTAGCACCGTGCATCAACGCTATCTGCATAGTGACCTGTATAGCCATGAACCTGACGAAGCCCCCGTACAGGACAAGGAACACAGTGCATGAACCTCCCACCACAACAAAAAGTGATGAATATTCTTTTGCGCGATGAATACAGCTTTGACAACTTCTTTAACGGCCCGAATGACGCGCTGGTCTATGGCCTTAAACAATGGATCGCAGGCGAAGGACACTGGTTTATTTGCCTCAGCGGGCACGAAGGCAGCGGACGGTCTCACCTGCTGCAAGCGGCCTGTCTGCAACTGGAAATAGATCAGCAATCCGCCATCTATTTACCCCTATTAGAATTACGCGAACTCTCGCCCGACATCCTTCAAGGCCTTGAAACCCTGGGCCATGTCTGCATTGACGATATTGAAGCCATTACAGGAAATACACGCTGGGAAGAAGCGCTCTTTCACTTTTACAACAAACTGCTCGCTTATGGCGGACGCTTGCTGGTAACCAGCAAAATCAAACCCACCGAATTAAATTTGCATTTAGCTGATCTTAAATCACGCCTTAATGCCGGTATTACGTATAAACTGCACGAACTCAGTGATGAAGACAAAAAATCGGTGCTGAAATTACGCGCTAAAAATCGTGGTTTTGAACTCAGTGATGAAGTTGCCCGCTATATTATCGGCCGCGCCAATCGCACATTGCCTGCACTGATGCGAGTGTTAGACACCCTCGACCAAAGCTCGTTGGAATCAAAACGCAAAATCACCGTGCCCTTTGTAAAACACGTGATGGATTGGTAGGGGTTTAGTGTTGCCACAATTCAAATGCAGATGATTTTGACCCTAATATGCAGTTATTACTTGAATCTGTCCGGCATATGAATAAACATAACAGACCCTATGTAAAACCGCAGGGCAAAAAACCAGCACCGTTTGATTTAAACGTTAGCGGGCTGATAAAAGTTTCAGTTCCTACCTCGAAGGGGTGAATTCGAGGTAGGTGTTTTTTAATTCACCATTAATTTAGAGATAAGTATATGAGTAAAGGTATAGTTAAGTGGTTTAATGCAGACAAGGGTTTTGGTTTTATTACTCCAGAAGATGGCGGTAAAGACCTTTTCGTTCATCATTCAGAAATCAAGAATGGTGGGGGTTATGCGTCATTAAAAGATGGTCAAGCCGTTCAGTATGAAGTTGGGCAAGGACAAAAAGGTCCATGTGCTAACAACGTTATTCCTTTATAGGAAGAGCACATAACAAGCAAAGAAGCGGTGAAATTCCCCCGCTTCTTTGGGCGTTACTGCGGGAAT
>DAIRVL010000113.1:0-8313 GCA_036802845.1 Pseudomonadales bacterium
CACGAATGCGTGCTTTGAGTTCTTGTGTGGCGGCCTCGGTAAAGGTGACCAATAAAATCTGTTCAACAGTAAGCGTGCGACCAAAACCTGTAAACACATCGCCCTCACCCAATAACAGGCGCACATATAAATTAGCAATGGTGTAGGTTTTTCCCGTACCGGCACTGGCTTCAATCAGACGACAACCCAACAAGGGGAAGTCAAACGCATCGCTCAGCTCAAAGGCTTGTGACGTATTCATGCCTGTGTCTCCACCTTCATGTGTAACATCAAGGGACCATAAATGCGCATAGCAATGTGTTTGAAATCATCGGCGACATCGTCTAAACACGGGAAAATGCGCGAAATACTCGGGTCTATGCCCTCTTTTCTTATTGAAGTTGATGCAAACTCATCACCATAAAATGATTTTTGTGCATCATGAAACGCATCGTTTATTTTTTGTTGATCATCTGCGGCACTGACGAATTTTTCATACCAGACCCAACTTGTTTGCGGAAAAAATGGTACAGGACGTCGGCGTCCCTTCAAAAAGAGTGCAAACAGTTCATGCAAGTAGCCCAGTGCCGTGTCACGCTCAAGTACCTCGTAATGGATAGTGATTAATTGCGTCTGGTTTTTTTTGATTTTTTTTACACCCAATAATAAAGTGCCTTGAAAATCCGGTGGATTTGTCGCACATAACAGCAAATGATAAATCCAGCTGCAGAGATAATCTTTGCCCTTGAGTTCGTTCACGCGGGTGACAACATAGTGATGAATGAACGCGTTTTGCAGCCAACCCTGCACACGTTGTGAGCCAAGAAGAAGGTCAATTTCCACCGACGAAGAAGGGCTTCGTCTGGGCAAGGCATCCAGCGCTGACGTTAACACCGAGAGCTGCGTTTCGGCCTGGGTCAGAAGAAAACGCCCTGCATAGCCGGCGGGCAAATGACCACTCGCCAGTTGAAACTGTTCGAACTGTTCGCCGTGGGTGTCATGCATGTGTTGCTTGAGCACACTTTGTTTAAGTTGGTAGTCGCTCAAGGTGTTGATAGTGAAAGGCTCGTTCTCGTCGAGTTGATCGGTGTCTATTTTAAGTTCAACCTGCAAATGGTGGCGAAAAAAATAACGACAGGGGTTTCTGAAAAAAGTTTGCAAGGCATCGATTGAAATAATTTCATCAGCCGCCGTTGCATCTTCGGGCAAATGCGTTTTCGATGAAATAAAGGGGGTTACGTTGTGCTGCTGCGACGGTGTGGGCGGCAGCCACGCACGGGCATAACTAAAACGCAAAGGTGCCGCCGTATCGTGCTGAAAATTTTCAACACTAAAAGCTTGCAGTGGATGCTGTGTTATTAAAAAACGGCGCAATTTTGCTGCGCTTTCATCGGGCTTTAAGGTTTCATCACCGGTCAGACAATAATTATTCAGACAAAAGTCGAGCAATTCGTTGATCAGCAAGGAGGCTTGTTTTTCGCTGTTATCCTGAATACTGCGACCCACCCATGACAGATACAATTTTTTTTCGGCGGCCAGCAAGGCTTCCAGAAACAAAAACCGTTCTTCATCCCGTCGCGCGCGATCTCCGGGGCGATAAAACTCGGCCATCAAATCAAAACCAAGCGATGGTTGAATCAGCGGGTAATCCCCTTCATTCATACCTAAGAGACAGATCACTTTGAATGGAATAGCCCGTTTGGGCAGCAAGGTGCAGAAACTTATTTTGCCTGTTAGAAAAGATGCGTTTCCTGGCACATCGTCCAGCGCGTTTTTAATAAAATAGACAAACACACCGTGAGGTATGGGCTGTTGGTATTCTGCGAGCGCCGTGTGTTTTTTGAAATGCTCCAGTGCTGTCCGCAACGGCAGAAGCGTGAGCTCCTCCCCGGGTTCAAAATGAAAATAATCCTCAATCAAGGCATGAGTCAGACCGATCCACTCGTCGACCGTGTGTTCGACGGCAAGTGAAATACGTGACTGCTCAAGCTGGTCAAGTAAACTCCCCAGTTTTCCCACACACTGGGCTGAATGACCGCTCACTTCGTCATAACTGGCTATACCCTGATATACATGGTGTTCGCCCATGCTGTAACCCGCCAACATGCGTTTTAATCCAAAACGCCAACTGTTTTCTTCAAAATCGGGGAGATTCAAGTCACGGCGATGAGCACCATCAAGCCCCCAGCGTATGCCACTGTCACGAATCCAGCGCGTGATAAGGGGCAACTCATTTTCATTAATTTGAAAACGACGGCGAATGGCGGGCAATTCCAGCAGTGCAAGTACATCACTCACCGTCAAACGACTGGCGGGCAATTGCAATAATGTTTGCACCCACAGCAACAAGGGTTCTTCACTGCGCGCACTACGATCAGCCACCGAAAACGGCATCAATCCAGCATTGGCAAATACCGCGTGAATATAGGGACTGTAGCGATCAATGGCCGGTACCATGACCACAATATCTCTGGGCGTGAGCGCGGTATCTTGTTCGAATAAATGCAGCAAGTGATCATGCAGCACTTCCACTTCACGCAAAGGGCTGTAATTGCTGTGAAATGAAATGGAAAAATCCTGCTCAGCCAAACCCTGTTTTATCCGACTATCTGACGCTGTGAGCAAGGATGCGCTACGGTCCACACAGTCGAGAATGTCTTGTTGCACACTCGCTAACAAGGTGTCACGGCCTGGTTCGATATAATAGTCACTCTCTTGTGCTGCTATATCTTGCAGTTGAGACAAAAAATCACGGCCCTGCTTGCCTAACGATGCCAGTAAACTTTGTGTTTTTCCTTCGACAAACACGGTGTTTTTCTGAGCATCTTCGGTTAAAACATCGGCATTGTTCGCAGGAAAAAATGAAACAGGTGCCGGTGCAAGCCCCACATCACTCCAGAAATACCGGCAAGGGTTAGACACCAGCAAATAAATATCACAGTACCTACCCACGTGCTCCAATGCCGTCAGATAAATTGGCGGCAGGCTACTAAAACCAAAAATAAACAGGCGATCGGGCAAGGTACGTTTTAATTTTTCAGCACTGCCGCCTTCGTTTTGCAAACTTTCAATAAAACGTGAAAACAACTGCGCACGATGCAAGGGTGCGCGCCCAAGGCCTGCTATGCGCGCACACAATGCACGCCACAACACTGGTTGCCAGGGATGACTGTCTGCTGCCGCGTTGCCACCACCACTCCAATCATTGATCCAGTCGATGCGGTACACCAGGTATTGATCAAAGACATCGGCAATTTTTCCGGCCAATTGAAATGCGTGCAGAGGACTGCTTTTATCCAGATACTGCCTGAGTGGCAAAAAGGTCTCATCGGCAAGCAGTTCGGGCAAAATGGCCAGCACATGCCATGTCATGATTTCTTTATTAAAATCGGATTCGATCGGCACCTCTTCGATCAAAATTCGAAACAAGCGCCACAAAAAATTGGCCGGCATGGGATAGTCAATATTGGCCGCCATACCCAGCTCACTGGCCAATTCGAGCTTTAACCACTGTGACAAACTTGTGCCGGGCACAACGATTTGTTCGGCCTGAAAAGGATCCGTCAGCGCTCGTGTCTGCATCGTGCGGGCGACTACCTGTTTCAACAGCCGCAGATCGTTGGCGTATATACAATACAGCATGACTTAGAGCTCGCGCAAAATAAGCATAGGACTCTCTGCCAACACCTTGCGGCTGCTGTATAAACCTAAAAAAGCAATAAGCACGGCGGATAACAGCGGCACCACTAACCACGCCCACAACCAGGGCGTATAGTCCATGGAAAACAGGTAATAACTCGTCAAGGCTGTGATCATTTCCGTACCCGCTACCGCAACAATACCCGCAATCAATCCGATTGCGGCAAACTCACTCCACTGGGTACGCTGAATTATGGCGCGAGACGCACCCAGCGTTCGCATCAACGCACCTTCACGCAAACGTTGCTCAAGTGATGCTTGTATTGCGGCAACACTGACCATACATCCGGCAGCAAGCACAAATAACAAAACGTATTCAATAGCCACTGTGACCTGACTGATAATGGCATTTAATTGTGCCAGGATCGCATCCATTTCAAACACGGTGATGGCAGGAAAAGTTCTGACCATCGTTTTTAATAAGGCCTTTTGTGCGGGTGCCAGATAAAAACTGGTCATGTAAGTTGCGGGTAAATGCCCGACACTGCGAGGATCAAAGACAAAATAAAAATTGGGACGAAAACTTTCCCACTTCACTGAGCGTATGCTTTTCACTTTGGCCACCCAGTTTTTCTCACCGCTGTAAAACGTTAACTGATCACCGAGTTTAATACCGAGTTTTTTCGCCAGTCGTGCTTCAATAGATACCTCGGGGCTGGACGGTAGCCGTGTTTTATCCCACCACTCACCCGCCAGAATTTTGTTGTCGTTGCCCAGGTGTTCTGACCAGGTCAGGTTAAGTTCCCGGTTCAGACTTTCGTTTTCAGTGGCGTCTTTGCTCACTGCCTGGGTCACGGCCACACCATTAATTTCCGTCAAACGCCCACGACTCATCGGATAAATGGCTGAAGCTGTCACGTGCTGTGCCTGTAAATAATCGGCAAACAAGGGCACTTGTTCCGGCAGAATATTAATCACAAAATGATTGGGTACATCGGCAGGCAAGGATTGCTGCCAGTCATGCAACAAATCTGTGCGAATAAAAAGCACCACCAGCATGGCCATCAGGGTCAAACCAAAGGCCAGTGTTTGCACCAGCGCGTCTTGTTTTCGACGCAAGACATTACGCAAGCCCACCCGCAGGGCTAATGAGCGTGACAACACCCTGTTGTCCAGAAAATAAAACAGCACGCCAATTAATGCCAACGTTAACAGAAATACCCCACCCGCCCCCAGCAACACGCTGATAGCCATTACAACATTTCCGGTGTAAATCCACATCAGCGTCAGCACCAAGGCCAGGCTGCCACCATATACACCCCAGGCAGACAAGGGCAGAGGGTCCAAGTCTTTGCGTAAAACGCGTAACGGCGATACCGCGCGCAAACGCAACACCGATGGCAACGCAAAACCCAGCAACACCACATAACCTAAACCCAATCCCGACCAAACCACATTCCAACCGGGTGCAGGCAATACATCAGGCAACAGATCGCGCAAGAGGAATAAAAAAACAAATTGGGCCAGCCAGCCCAACGCAATACCAAGCCCACTTCCTGCCCCAGCCAACAACACTAATTGCAATACAGAAATAAAAAACAACTCATTCTGCTTGCAACCCAAACAACGCAACAGGGCATTGCTATCGTAATGACGAACACTGTAATGCCGAGCGCTGACCGCAATAGCCACTGCGGCCAGTAACACGGCCAATAAGCTGGCCAAGCCCATAAATCCCTGTGCCCGCGTCAACGCACTGCCAATAGTGGGCTGTTGCTCCCCTGGGTTCATCACGGTCTGTCCCGGCGTCAGTTGTGCTTTGATCCAGGCTTCATAGGCTTTGATTTTGTTTTCTTCACCGGTAAAAAGAAACTGGTAATCTACTCTACTCCCGGCTTGCAGTATTTCAGCACGCGCTAAATCGGCACTGTTCATCATCACCCGAGGCGTAAAACTATAGAGGCTGCTGCCGCGATCAGGCTCAAAATTCAGCACTCGACTGACCGTGAATGAGGCGGCACCCAGCGTGAGCGCCTGCCCTATCTGTAGATCAAGCTCATTGAGCACCCGCGTTTCCACCCAGACTTCACCCGACGGTGGCCCCTGTGTTGTCTCTACTGCCTCTGCATAGGCGCTGGTGCTGGTTTTCAGGCCGGGTTTAAGCGGATAACGCTGATCAACCGCTTTTACACCCACCAGCAGCATGTCTTCACCCTGCATAACCACACTGGAAAAAAGTAATACCTCAGTGAAACGTAAACCTTGTGTACGCGCTTCATCAAACCAGACGGCGGGTGCCGGACGCGCGCTTTGTATTAGCAAATCAGCACCCATCAAATCACGGGCACGATAGCTCATGGCCTTGTCCAGACGCTCGGTGAAAAAACCAATGGCCGTATGGCTGGAAATAGCAATAATCAAAGCCACCAGCAAGACGTTTAGTTCACCGGCTTTAAATTCCCGCCAACAAAGTCTGGCGGCAAAACGGAAGGTCGATAGCAGGGTCATGCATGCCTTCCTTTGTATGCCATAGAAGGTATGAGCAAATCGGATCGCTCAGCCGTGATCGTACCGTCTTCCATGGTAAGCTCGCGCTGGCAACGCTGCGCCAGGCTTTGGTCGTGCGTTACCAGCACAAGCGTGGTATTCAATTCTGTATTTAACTGAAACAACAAATCAGCAATACGTTGGCCAGTATGGCGATCAAGATTACCCGTAGGTTCATCGGCAAAGAGCACCGCCGGCCGGGTCACAAAGGCACGCGCCAAGGCCACGCGTTGTTGTTCACCACCGGACAACTGCCGGGGATAATGCTTGAGGCGATGCGACAAACCCACATGATCCAATAGAGTTTTCGCCGCTGTTTGGGCATGGGCCTTGTTCAGTAATTCCAGCGGCAACATGACATTTTCAAGTGCGGTCAGGTTTGGCATAAGCTGGAAAGATTGAAAAACAAAACCGACATAACGCGCCCTCACCTCGGCACGTTCATCTTCATTCAGATCAGTCAGCGTATGACCTGCCAGGATAATCTGTCCCCGACTCGGCTGATCCAGCCCTGCCAGCAAACCCAAGAGCGTCGACTTGCCCGAGCCAGACACACCGACAATTGCCACCGATTCCCCTGCCTTGATGTGCATATCAATTGGTTTTAAGATCTGCAGCGTCTGTTGGCCCAGCACCACTGTTTTTTCTACTGCCCGCACATCCAGGATAAAGCTATCCTGTTCACTGTGAGTTTCAGGAATCATCATCACGCATCCATGTTAAAAATTATTGTTCAGAATACACGAATTTTATTCACTCTGTTCTTGCTCGCAAGCACGATAAGCGGCTTGAACCCCAGCGTGTACGCTGCAGAACCGGTAAACCTGCTGATTATGGGTGATAGCCTCAGTGCTGGCTACGGCGTTTCTCTTGATAAAATCTGGACGCAGCAGCTGGCGCAGCAACTGCAGACACACCAGCCACCCATCAGCGTTATTAACGACAGCATGAGTGGTGAAACAAGCGCCGGTGCTTTGGCGCGTTTGCCTGCAGCGCTGCAACGCACAAAACCCCAGTGGGTATTCATCGCCATAGGTGCCAATGATGGTCTGCGTGGTCAATCACTGAGCGCCCTTGAAAACAATCTGCGCAACATGATTCGGCTCGTCCGCCAGCAAGGTGCCACACCCCTGCTGGCGGGCATGCGGCTGCCGCCTAATTACGGAAAAATCTACACCGAACGGTTTTACGCCTTGTATCAGAAAGTAGCCGAAGAAGAAAACGTTGCGCTACTGCCGTTTCTGCTAAAAGAGGTCGGCGGACACGCCGAACTGATGCAAGCTGACGGCATGCATCCCAACGAACAAGCACAGGGCATCATCTTCGCCACCGTATGGCAGTTTTTAAGTGAGCAAATTAAAACAAAAAAGCCGTGAGCTCTAAAACGAGGACATGTTTGAGCCATGTCCTGTCGGAGGAGGAGGAGTAAAGTTTTATGCTGAATAATAAAATTTCATACTGAACAGTTCTTTTATCCGTTTTATTCTGAATAAAAATCAAACTTTATTGCGCATAAACCGAGTGTCGTATTTGTTTGTCTGCCAGGGCTTTTTTGACACAAATTGTTTTATAGAAAACGATCCATTAGAGTTGATAATAAGGACTGTACGATAATTTATATTTTTATAAGACATTTGATGTTGTATATATCACGTTATATGCAAATAAACTGAGGCTCAGATGGAAGAAACCATAGGATTTTTTGCTCGTTCACAAAGCGCAACGGCTTTGAATAAATTTAAAGGCCGAATGGATGCTATACAAACAGAAGATGAGTTTGAGATGGCTAGAAATAGTCATATTCAAACAATTATTCATTCAATGGCAGTTGCTCCAGACCAGTGGGACGAATTTTGTGAAATAAATATTGGCTGGGTAGGTGATTATTTCATTAGTCGTATTTCAGACGAGAGTGAAGATCTGACTAAAGAGAAAATAGACGACATTTTTTCAATGTGCTTTCGATTTCTTTTTGAACTTTACTTGTCCATGAAAAATGATTTGGCAATGGAGTTTGAAAGAGCAAGAAAATTCGCATTCAATAACATCGATTCATTCGAATTTCGTGCAAAAGAGCAAATAGAGTATGCAATTAGGGATATGCCAATAAACATATTCAAATCTATTGCAAATAGCGAGTCCATTCAG
>DAIRVL010000114.1:0-8307 GCA_036802845.1 Pseudomonadales bacterium
TTCCGGTGTGAAATTAATTCTTAATACTTTTGCCGCTTTTTCAAACGCAGAGGCAGCAGGATCAACCTGAAAAGAGTGCGCGCTCTCTGCTTTAAGTGGCGCCTGATTTGGGCCACCGTGACAGGTGCTTGCCAATATAAGTTTTCGAACGTTGGATGGAAATGACGCGGTGAATTGTTGTGCAATCATACCCCCCAGGCTGTGTCCCATGACATCTACTTTCTGGTAGCCCAGTTGATTAATTACGGCGAGTACATCGGTTGCCATCATCTGGGTCGAATAGGGCCCCGGAGGAACATCACTTTCGCCCAGCCCCCTGTTATCCATCACAATAACCTGCCTGTTTTTAGCCAAATCATGAGACAAAGAACGCCAATCTTCTTTTACGCCCGATAAACCGATAATCATTACCAACGGTGGCTGTTTTGATGTTTTCCCCAGCACTTGATAGGCAATTTTAACCTTATCATTGGTGATAACTGTCGCCGTGTGTGAACTTGAATTCGCAGGATTGTTTTGCATGGTAACCTCTAGGTCAGAAAAGAATGAAATGGCATTAAAAATACATTGAGCGTTTTTAGTTTAAAAATGTTTTTTCAGGTTTTAGGCGCCAGACATAGATTGTTAAAGGAATAAATACAAGGGTGGTAAACCAATAGGGCAAAGTTTCACCCAGCTGATAAAGTGCCGTGCCCACAATAGGTCCAAGAATAAACCCTAATGCCGGTGATGCCGCAATGACACCGGCCACCGCACCTTGTTCACCAGCGCCGACCGAAAGCGTTGCCGCCGAGGTAAAACCGGGCATGGTGAGTCCCATACCAAAACCGACAAAACCCAAACAAGCAATTAACCAGGCATTCTGCTCGGCCGTGGCCAGAATAATAAAACCAATAGCCATAATGGGAATGCCGATGCGCATGAGTGTCATCGGTGCAAATTCAAAACGCTGCACCACCACGGCTTGCGCAATCAGTGAGGCGCTGGCAGAAATCATCATCGCCAAACCAACCGTTTGCGCCGTGTGCTGACCATCAAGTCCCATACGATCCTGAAAGAAAAAGCCCAGCGTCTGCTGAATAACGGCAAAAGCCATAAACATCGAAACACCTATAAACAGAAAAGAAATATAGCGTTTATCGAAATAAGCCCTTATTGCCATGACCACTTGTTTTTTGATGCTGATGGAAATAGGGTTGGCGCTGCGTTGCTGCGGTGATTCTGGCAATAAGTTCCAGACCAGCAAGGCGGTGATAAACGTCACCGCTGCGGCAACATACAGTGGTAAAAGCAAACTGATAATGGCCAGACCTGCACCCGCCGCCGGGCCGATAATTGTGCCCACACTTTGTGCTGCACCGAGCTTACCCATTGCCGAGGTGCGTTTGTTGATATCGGAAATATCAGCCATATAGGCCGTTGCCGCCGGTGTGGTGGCTGCCATCACCGTTGATTGCAGCATACGTGTCAGCACCAGGCAGACAAAGAGTTGCCAGCCCAGCATCCAGCCTTTAAGTCCGCACCAGAAGGTGGTCGCAAAAAGCAGTGTCCCTGCGGTATAACCCAGCAGCCCGATCAGCATCACCCGCTTGCGTCCCAAACGTTCGCTCTGATTGCCCCAGATCGCGCTGGCGAGTGAAAAAATAATCGACGAGGCAGAAATAATGCCGCCCACTTGTATTTCCATTAATCCGACTTGCCGCCCCAAAGAGGGCAGTATCGCAAAAACCAGCGTTTGTCCCATGCCCACGCTGATAACGCTGAGCAAGACCAGCGATTGCGCCCAGCGCTGCTGCGAGGTCGTGAGTAAAACCGATATTGGTTCAGAAGGAGTTTGATGCACCGAAGCCACGCGTGTTAAACACAGGTTGTACAGTGTAGCGGTGAAACCCAGGGGTGACGAGGTGCAAGGTGATTTTGTTGTAATACGGGTAAGCATCAATATTCACCGGTAGCAATTTCCAGTAAAGTTGACAGCGCTTACCGTATTACCCTCCGGTCGGTATTATTCATTTTCTCTGCCGTGACTTAGGCCTGCGTTTGATAAGAACAAAAATTACTCCCCGTACAATTGTTCGATTTTTTCAGCATACTGCTTTAACACAAGATTACGTTTTATCTTTAACGTGGGCGTTAGAAAACCATTTTCCAAGGTAAAGTCGGGGACAATAGCAAATTTCTTCACCGTTTCGTACGAAGCTAATTGTTGGTTGCTGACCGCGATTTCTGTTTTGATTAACGAATTGATCGCCGCATTGTCTGCCAGCGCATTAATCGAATCGAACGCAATACCGTGTTCATGGCAGTATTGCGTAATGTTTTCTTTATCAAGTGTCACAAGGGCAGTGAGATATTTTTGTTTGTCGCCGATCACACAGACCTGATTGATGTATTTTGACAGGGCAATTAAGCCTTCGATCGCCGAGGGCGCAATGTTTTTACCGCCCGAGGTAATAATCAAATCTTTTTTACGCCCAGTAATGGTGACAAAGCCTTCTTCATCAATGGCCGCCAGATCACCCGTTAATAACCAGCCATCCGGTGTAATGGTTCGTGCCGTTTCTTCGGGCATTTTGTAATAACCTTTCATAACGTTTGGGCCACGCACCAGAAATTCGCCATCACTGGCTATTTTAACTTCAATGCCTGGTCCGGCCTGACCCACGGTGCCGAAGCGATAATTGTCGGGACGATTGATATTTGAGAAGGAGGTATTTTCAGTCATGCCAATGCCTTCAAGAATAGGAATGCCGGCACCATCAAAAAATTTGGCGATGCTGGCATTCATTGGCGCTGCGCCACTGATGCACCAGCGTAAGCGTCCACCAAAAGCGGCCTGCAATTTACTGAATACCAGTTTATGTGCAATTTTGTATTGAATGCCTAGTGTGAACGGAATGGATTTTCTTGATGTTCGCGCCTCGCTGACCTTTGCTCCGATCGCACAAGCCCAGTGAAAAATTTTTAGCGTCAAGCCACCTTTGGCCTCCGCACCACTGTTTACCTTGGCGTACACTTTTTCATAAATTCGCGGCACGCTGGCAAACCACTGCGGCTGGCTTAATTTGAAATCTTCCAACAAGGTATCCATGCTGCGATTAAAATAGGTCAGGGTATTGGAATATAAACTGGCGTAAAGAATGGCCCGGGCGAAGACATGTGCCAGAGGTAAAAATAATAGCGTGCTATCACCTTTATACACATCAACACTGTTTAAAACGGATTGGGTAACGAAAATAATATTACCATGGCTGAGCATCGCACCTTTAGGTATGCCTGTGGTGCCTGAGGTATAGACAAGGCTGGCGATGTCGTCGCTTACCACAGCGTCTTGCGCTATTTTTAACGTTTGATCGTCAAGCGAGTCACCCAATAACAAAAATTGCTCGTAACTCATCACCCAGTCATCGCTTGATTCACCGTGAAATAAAACGACTTTGCGAACGTGGGTGAGCTGGTTTTTAACGGCGTAGAGTTTGGCAAGTTGTTCCTCATTCTCGACGAATACAACAAGCGCATCCGAGTGATTGATAATGTACTCACACTCTTTGGCTAGATTTGATTGATAAATACCAACGGTTACGGCACCCATGCTGACAATGCCCAAATCACTTAAAACCCAGTGATAACAGGTATTGCTTTGAATACAGACCTTGTCCGACTTTTTAAGGCCCAAGGCTACTAAACTTTTCGAAACCCGTTCTACTTGGGTATAAAACTCACGCCAGGTCACACCGTGAACAGCCAGCTTAGTATCAAACCAACGATAGGCCTGTGTATCGGGGGAGTGCTCAACGGCCTCTTTTAACATTTGATGAAGGTTTGAATAAGAAATAAATGGCATGCTGTCACGTCCTTTGTTATTTTCGATTCATGAAAAATTCGCCACACTGATAAAACATAAAATCTGTTTTAATCGTCGTGTATTTATTCTGGATCGTTAGTCATCTATTGGCAAAGCGTAGTTGATTCCCGCAAAGATCTCTATGGGAGTGAATACGTGATAGTTGCGCGTGATAAATACTATGGCCTTACAGGACCTTCCCATGAAAAATCCCGTTAACACGCTCATGACCTTTGTGACGCAGCCCTTGGCACCCGAGGACGTGGCACCTCGGCTGCGGTGGAAACTGTGGCTGCAAACGAGTTTGCGGATGTTGCGTATTATTGGTCACGATATCTATGAAGGCACATTAACACTGCGTGCAACCAGTCTGGCCTATATTACCCTGCTCTCGTTTGTTCCTATGCTTGCCGTCAGTTTTGCCATGCTGAAAGTCTTTGATGTGCACAATATGATGGGGCCGCTGTTGCTTGAATTACTTAAACCACTGGGGCCTAAAAGTGTGGACATCGTGAATCAGGTGATTGGATTCGTAGAGAATACCCAGGTCACCTTGCTCGGTACGATAGGCTTGACCTTTCTTATCTACACCACGCTGGAATTAATGCAAAAAACCGAGGAGGCGCTTAACGAAACCTGGCGGGTTAAAAAGATCCGCCCCTTAATGCAGCGCATCAGCAGTTATCTGAGTATTCTCCTTGTGGGTCCGGTGCTTCTTTTTGCGGCGATAGGGATGATGTCTTCCCTGATCGACACGGAAATCATCATGGCGGCGTTCCACATAGAACCCATTTACACCGTCATTAGAATGCTTGCCCTGCTTATACCCTATATGCTTTTCATTGGGGCATTTACCGTGTTTTATGTGTTTGCGCCCAATACCTCGGTGAATTTCGGCGCAGCGCTGCTGGGTGGTGTGGTTGCGGCGCTGTTGTGGCAAGGCACAGGTTGGATATTTGCCGCGCTCGTTGCTGGTTCAGCCAGATACACGGCCATTTATTCCGCCTTTGCCACACTGATTGTTTTCATCATGTGGTTGTATCTAAGCTGGTTAATTTTATTGATAGGTGCCAGCATTGCATTTTATTATCAGCATCCCATCTATTTATCTCTTAAGGGCAATGCGCTGCAAAGCAGTGTCCGTACGCGAGAACGCCTGGCCTTGCATATCCTGTTGCTGGTAGGGCAACGTTTTTATCAGCACGGTGCGCGTTGGTCGGCATCTGCCTTGGCCGAGCAGCTGGCTGTTCCGCAGGTGCTTATTGAGCCTGTATTGGCGCAATTAACACAGGCGGGGCTCTTGCATGAAGACAGTGACCTGTCCGTGTATTCGCCCGGCCAACCTTTCGAAAGCACACCGTTGCATACGGTGTTTCTTGCTTTGCATCATGCCGATGATAATAATGATTTGAATGTTGTTTCTATCCCACACGCACCCGTCATAGACGACGTTATTCAACGTATCGACCAGGCAGCAGCAGCGACGCTGAACGGACTGACACTTAAATCTCTTATGCTTCAGGAGTTCGAATTGGATAAGGTCGCTGAGGGCTGAAAAATTAGCGGGGTATTTTTCCCAGCAGTGCTTTTATTTCAGGAATACATGAGCCGCAATTGGTGCCTGCTTTGCAGTATTTGCCCACCTCGTGATGATTCGACAGATTATTTTCTTTAATAAGATTGAGAATGGTTTTTTCACCGACATTAAAACAGGCGCAAATGGTGGCGCCGCTGTCTTGGGTGCCTACGGTGGGTAAGCCGGATAACAGGGCCAATCGTTCGTCCGTGTTTAATTCGGTTTTGCTAAATAAATTGCTCAAGTAATCGCGCTGCGGCAGATGATCTGTATCAGGTTTTGGCGCTATACAAAGAAGCGTGTCCAGTTGATTGTCGCGAAAGGCAGCGGCCCGATAAATGCCCCGGCTGGTATCTTCGTAGTGTTGCCACTGCAATTGGAACAGTGCTTTATGCGCTGCCGTGTTAGCACGCAGAAGTTGTTCGAGCCATTCAAACCAGGGGCGTGTTTGTCCAATGCCGGCTAATTCGTAACGTTGGCAGGTGTCGCCATGAATCGACACAAGGTAATCAATGCCGGGAATGGCCAATGTTTTTCGACTAAGAATAAAACCGAAGTATGTCGCGGGGAAAAGGCTTATTTTTACTGGCGTATGTTTGCTTTCGGGCTGTCCTGAAATGGGGTCGACTACGGGATTAACTAACGCACCAACGCGGCTTTTTGTGGCGAATTGCTGTGTCCAGTGCATGGGAATAAACACACTGTTTTTTTGTTGACTGTCTGTCACGATAACGCGGGCAAGCAGGGCACCCCACACACTTTCGACCTGGGCAATATGGCCGGCTGTGATGCCATGAATGCTTGCATCCTCAGGATGAATTTCGACAAAAGGTTCTGGGCGGTGGGTATTCAGTCGCGCGGCCAGGGCAGTGCGTGTCATTGTGTGCCATTGATCACGCAAACGACCGGTATTCAGCACCAGGGGATAGGATGCGTTGGGTAAGTTGGCCGGTGACCGATTGCTCACGGGAATAAACCGTGCTTTGCGATTGGCCGTGAAAAATACCCCATCGCTGAACATGCGTGCGGTTCCCTGCGGCGCTTGGGCATTGATCGGCCACTGCGTGGGCAGTAGCGCCTGATAGGCCTGCGCATCAATAGACGAATAAGCGGAAATATCAAAAGCGCGGGGCCTTTCGCCCGCACTGTTTTCAAAGCCGGACAAGGCCGCGTGTTCACGGAATATGTTCACGGGGTGCTCATAGCTAAAGGCTTGTTCAAAACCCATCTTTTTAGCCACCTGACTAATAATCCACCAGTCGGCTTTGGCTTCGCCTGCCGGTGGTAATAAGGGGCGTTGGTGCGAAATACGCCGCTCGGAGTTGGTGACCGTGCCTTGTTTTTCACTCCAGCCCAAGGCAGGCAGTTTGACGTGGGCCAAATCAAGGGTGTCGGTTTTGACTGCGCAGTCGGAGACCACCACAAAGTCACAGCCTTGTAATGCAGCTTTGACCTTGTCGGCATTGGGCAAACTCACCACCGGATTGGTGGCAATAATCCAGATCGCTTTCACGCGGCCATCATACACGGCATCAAACAAATCCACGGCTTTTAAGCCGGCGGTGGTAGCCATGTTTGGCGCTTGCCAAAAGCGGGTGAGCCGTTCAATGTCACCGGGGGTGTCATAGTCCATGTGCGCCGCCAGCTGGTTGGCCAAGCCACCCACTTCGCGTCCACCCATGGCGTTGGGCTGACCCGTGATAGAAAAGGGGCCCGCGCCGGGTTTGCCGATGCGCCCGGTGGCCAAGTGGCAGTTTATGATGGCGTTGCCTTTGTCCACCCCCGACGAGGACTGATTCACACCCTGGCTGAACAGGGTCAGCGTTTTTTGTGTGTGCGCAAACCAGTCGAAAAACGTGTTCACAGCATTTTCATCGAGACGGCAGCGCTGAGCAACTTGACTGCAATCCTTCGCGTCACGTTGTGCTGCGGCCAGTGTTTGCGCAAAACCTTCAGTAAATTGGCTAATGTAAGCCTGATCCAGCGCATTTGATTGCGCAAGGAAGGTTAACAAGCCGTTAAATAAAGCGACATCCGTTCCCGGAGCAATGGCTAAATGCAGGTCTGCAATATCGCAGGTGGCGGTGCGACGTGGGTCGATGACCACAACTTTCACCGCCGGGTTACGTTCTTTCCAATCACGTATACGTTGGAAGGATACCGGATGACACCAGGCAGTGTTTGAGCCGACCAATACAATGAGTTCAGCCAGCTCAAGGTCTTCGTAGCAATTGGGGACGGTGTCGGTACCAAAGGCGCGTTTATGGGCTGCCACTGCCGACGACATACAAAGTCGACTGTTGGTGTCGATATTCGCGCTGCCTATAAAACCTTTCATGAGTTTGTTGGCAACGTAGTAATCTTCGGTCACCAGCTGGCCGCTGACATACAAGGCCACCGCATCAGGGCCGTGCTCATTAATGACCTTCTGAAAACCCTCTGCCACGGTCGTGATGGCCGTGTCCCAATTTACGCGTTGCCCCCGTATTTCAGGATAAAGAAGGCGACTTTCAAGGCCGATGGTTTCTGCCAGAGCGGAGCCTTTGGAACAGAGGCGTCCATAATTGGCGGGATGCGTGGTATCGCCCTTGATTTTTATCTGACGAGTTGTGGTGTCCACTTCGGCGACAATGCCGCAGCCCACACCGCAGTACGCGCAGATGGTTTTTATTAGACTGGGTGATATTTCTACGGGCTTGGTCAAGAGGCACTCCTGCATTAAGTGAATGTCGACGTCATGAGGCGGGGGGCGAGTCTGCCTTGTCTTGCGCCAACAGCTGTTCTGCGTAGCGTTGTCCAAACATCAAGACGGGACGTATAAGCGATAAGTCGGTTTGCTGTTCTAGTAGTTGCTGATACCACGCCCCTTGCGATGTTTCCCCATAGA
>DAIRVL010000115.1:0-8227 GCA_036802845.1 Pseudomonadales bacterium
ACGGTCTTTTTGCGCCAGCACAGCACAAGCTTTAATTCGAATATCAGTCAGAGCAGCGTCTGGAGTGAGCACCGTGTCTGGCTGGTAGGAATTGAGGCAGTTTTCAATATCGCCCAATTCGATACGGTAACCACGAATCTTGACTTGTTGATCAATGCGCCCCTGGTAACACAGCGTGTCTTCATGGTCGTAATACGCCAAATCACCTGAGCGATATAAACGACTGCCTTTTAGCGTCGAAAAGGGATTGGGCACAAAACGTTCCCGATTCAGATCAGGCTTGTTCAGATAACCCTTGGTAACACCGGCACCGCCAACATACATTTCACCCGGCACACCCAGAGGACAGAGATTGCCTGCTTTATCAAGCAAATAGAGCGTGTTATCAGGAATAGGCCGGCCAATGGGCGCGGTCGTCTGACTGAAATCCACTTCGCGTAAACGGTGATAGGTCACGTGTACGGTGGTTTCGGTAATACCATACATATTAATCAACTGGGGTCGGTTCAAACCAAAGGCGTTCACCCAAGCTTGGATACGTTGCAATTACAGGGCATCACCCCCAAAAATCACATAACGCAGCGCCATGGACTGGACCAAACCCGCCGCCAGTACGGCGTCCTGCAAAGGATAAAACGCAGCCGCCGTTTGATTGAGCACCGTGACCTGCTCACGCTGCAGCAAGGCTGCAAATTCGGTGGGCGAGCGTGCGACCCAGTGCGGCACAATCACCAGCCGGCCACCGTAGAGCAATGCGCCCCACATTTCCCACACCGAAAAATCAAAACCGTAGGAGTGGAACAAGGTCCAGACATCCTTCGCATCAAAATGAAACCACTGCGCTGTTTTGCTAAACAGACGCACCACGTTTCGATGGCTGACCACCACGCCTTTGGGTTGTCCCGTGGTGCCTGAGGTGTAAATCACATAGGCAGCCGCTTCAGGCGTCAGGGGACATTGCAGATTGACAGTGGAATAGGATTCCAGTTTGAGTTCATCAATAAACAGGCGGGGTATCGTTGTGGGCAGATTGGCTTTTAACTCACTCTGGCTGATCAATACTTTAATGTGTGCGTCTTCGAAAATAATTTCCGTGCGCCGCAAAGGTGACTGTGGATCAACAGGCACATAAGCGGCACCGACTTTTAAAATAGCCACAATGGCCTGCATCAGATCCAGTGAACGCTCCAGTGACAAGCCCACCAGATCACCGGCTTGCACACCGTGTTCGCGCAAGAGATGGGCCAATTGATTGGCGCCTTCATTGAGCTGCCGGTAGGTCAACGATGTCTCTTCATACACCAGTGCCACAGCCTCGCCCCGCTGCGCCGCCTGTTGTTCAAACAGATCAACAAGCGTTTGGGTTGAGCCTGCAGAAAGCTCTTCCGTGTTGGCCAAGTGCAACAAATGTTGCCTTTCAAAGGCGGGCACCATGGAAATGGTATCAATCGGTGCTTGTGGAATTTCGACTATTTGCTCAAGCAACTCAATCAAATGACTGGCCATGCGTTCTATCGTGCTGGATCTGAACAGGTCCGTGCGATATTCCACCACCGCTTGCAGCTGCTCACCCAAACGACGAAACTCAAATCCCAGGTCAAATTTTGAGCTATTGCTTTCAACAACCAAAGGTTCAACGGCCAAGCCTCTGAGGCTTAATGCCTCTTCAAGCGCAAAAGGCTGCACCACCAGCATGACCTGAAATAAAGGGGAATAACGCATGTCCCCACCCAGCGCCAGCGCACTCACTAATTGGTCAAAGGGTAGGTCTTGATGGCTATAGGCCTCTTGTGCCGTTTTTTTAACCCGTCGCAACAAGTCGGTAAATGAAGGATTGCCGGAAAGATTGTTGCGCATCACCAGGGTGTTGACGAATACGCCTGCAACATCGGCCAACGAACGATGCGGGCGATTGGCGGCCGGTGAGCCAATACAAATCACGTCCTGACGGCTGTAACGGGACAATAACAAAGACAGCGCCGTCAGCAGCAGGTGATAGAGCGTTGCTTCTTCGCGCGCGCACAGTTCCCGCAGGGCGCGCTCCAGTTTTTCTGGAATAACAAAATGGTAGTGTGCGCCTTCGCCGCTGGGTAAGGCGGGGCGCGGGTAATCGCTACGTAACTCCAGCACTGGCGCCGAGGCCAGTTTCTGGGTCCAATAATCAAGCTGTTGCTGGAATTTTTCGGGTGATTGATTGTCCTGTTGCCAGCGCAAATAATCGACAAACTGCAAGGGTATCGTATCGGGCAAGGTGTTTTCTTTACCGGCGGCGATAGCGGCATAATTGCGCGACAATTCGCCCAACAGCCGTTCGACAGACCAACCATCTGCCACGCTGTGATGCAGGTTTAGCTGTAACACATAGTCCTGCGCTGCAAGCTGCCACAGGTGACTGCGAAACAAGGCGTCGTGCTGCAGATCAAAAATGTACGTACCCTCGGCGTCGATCAAAGCACGCAGCCGGCGCTCACGCGCATCGTCAGCCAATGCCGATAAATCGTCAAAGGCCAGTACATCACGTTCAGTCGCCGGCAAAATACGTTGCCACAAAGTATCATTCTTGAGAAAAAAAACCGTCCGCAAGGCGCTGTGATGCTCAAGCGCCCGCTGTATGGCGCGACGCAAAGCGCCCACGTTCAAATCACCCCGAATACGGTACGCCGCCGTAAGGTTATACGCCGTTTTAAAATGCGCAAATTGATGCATCAACCAGTGCCGTTTTTGCGCTGACGAGGCTGGGTACAGCGTCTCACTTGTACAACGCGCATCAAGCCACGGCTCAATCGGGCTTAGATGTAGCGTTTTTTGATCGAGCAAAATGGCGCTCAGCTGATTGATTGTGGGGTATTCCCACAGCAAATCGGCCGGCAGTTCACAACCCAGCAGATGACTCAGCTCACCACTGGTACGCATCACCAGCAAGGAATCCACCCCCAGACTGGCCAAATTCTTGGCCGGATCAATCGTGGCCTCTGGCAACTCAAGTTGACGAGCAAACCAGGTAATTAACCACTGTTTTATTTTCTCCAGCTCGCCTTCATGATTCGTGGCTGAGCGCAAAAGAGTCGCGTCTGCCGCAGTGCTTTCAAGCTGTTCAGGCACCGCAGTGGTCGGCACCATCGCAGACAATACCGTGCTGGCCCACGCTGCGACCGCATCAAAATTCCCCTGCGTGTAACGAATGCTGCACAAACCTCGTTGAATTTTGCCACTGGATGTTTTGGGCATATGGCCGGGTTTAACAAACACCACACTTTCTACCCGTAGCTCAAATTGTTCGGCCACGGCCTGACAAATCTTTTGTCTGAGTATTTCGGCATCAAAAGTACGCAAGTATTTGCGCTCGATCTCACAGACCAGCACAAGGTGATCTGCATTGTCCTGTTCGACCGTAAATGCGGCAATTCCTTGCGGCGACAAGGCCCGATCACAGGCCATGACACAGTGCTCGATATCGGTGGGATAGTAGTTACGGCCACGAATAATCAGTAATTCCTTGATACGTCCGGTGACATACAGCTGACCCTCAGCAACAAAACCCAAATCACCGGTGCGTAAATACGCTTTTGGCGACCGCTGCGTGCCATTCATCAAGCGGGCACGAAACACGCCCTCGCTCAAGGCCTCACGTCGCCAATAACCCAGGCCCACACTGGGGCTGTTGAGCCAGATTTCGCCCACTTCATGCTCACCTACTTGCTGGCAGGTCTCAGGGTTAACAATCAAGAGTTCGTCTTGCAACCAGGTATGACCACAGGCCACAACAAGTTTGCTGTCTTCGCTGTCACCCGTAATTTCACACACCTGATGCTTCTGTAGCGCCGCCAGTGAAATGGTTTTTTTAATCGTGGCGCCGCCTTCGCCCCCCGTCACACCTACCGTGGCTTCAGCCAAACCGTAACAGGGTTGAAATGCTTGCGCACGAAAACCATAGGGAGCAAACAGTTTGCTGAATGCTTCAAGGGTGCCGGCCTTGACCGGCTCGGCCCCGTTAAAGGCGACACGCCAATGGGACAGATCAAGCCCTTCATACAATTCCGGCGCAAAGGTTTTAATGCATAAATCGTAGGCAAAATTAGGTCCGCCACTGAGGGCCGCCTGAGAATCCGAAATGGCCCATAACCAGCGCTGCGGGCGCTGAATAAAGGTTGCTGGTGCCATTAGACAGCCTGTGGCGCCACGATAAATCACCTGCAGGGCAGCACCCAGCCCCATGTCATGAAACAGGGGTAACCAGCTGACGTAATTGCCACTCACATTATTGGCAATGCCGACACGAATCATTTCCTGGTTATACAGAAGATTGCCGTGGGTCAACATGACACCTTTGGGATCACCGGTAGAACCCGAGGTATATTGCAAAAACGCCACTGATGAGGGGGTAATCCGTTCTGGAATCCAGTCTTGTGCCAACTCTATGGGCAGCTGATCGGTCGCAATAAAAGTGACGCCGGCAAACTCACTCAGCTCCTGCAGCATCGGTTGCGCTATACGCATGACCTGTGAAGACGCCAACACATACTTGGCATGGCTGTCCTGAATAATGGCACGAAGCCGATCAATGTTTTGATTCTTACGTGGAGGGTAAGCAGGAACCGCAATCACACCCGCATACAGCGCGCCAAAAAATCCACACAAAAAATCCAAATTGGAAGGGAACAACAACAGCGCCCTTTCTCCCTGTGCATTCAAATTCTGCAATTGGGCTGCAATACACCGCGCCTGACGATCAAGCTCGGCATACGTCAATGTGTAAGAGGTCGCCTGATCATCGGTGAGATAGGTATATAGGGTAGACTCACCTAACGCCAATACTTTCTGCTGTACGAGTTCTATCAGTGTTGTTGGTAACTGAGAATTGCGAGACACATGAAATCCTTATTAAATCTTTCGCCCAGAAAAAATGTTCCTTTAGCCAATGTAGCGAGACCCTTGCCTGGATTTATCTTTATAATTCAGGTTAACAAAATACGATCGCATTCTGTTTAATCCATTACTACTTCAAATCACACACCAAGGCACATGGGTATCGACGCGCTATCTTATAAGAATAGCACCTTCAAAAACTTGAAGTATTCCATGGAGTCCAGTAGACGGGCGCCAATTATCTATATTTTCTATTATTATTCACGCATTATTCACGCTTTGTGTTTGCTGCCTTTGCAAGACAGTTATCTGTACAAGCGCAAGAACGTTTGATAATAGTCGGAAACCCGTAGCAGTGATGCTAAGCTGCTGGCGTTTTAGCAGCTATTATCTAGATTGTAGACAGTCTGAATTTTACTGGTTTCATCACAGATGAAACAGAAAATACAGGTACGCCACTTATTTTCACGCCAAGAAATCACTACGGATTTACGCCACCATGAAACGTATTCAATTTTTGTGCTTGTTGCTCATAACCTGCTTTTCTCCACTCGCCAGTGCGGATAACTTGTCCTCAATCTACCAAATGGCGATTACTAATGATCCGCAATGGCAGGCCATTGTTGAAAACTATAAAGCCGAACAGGAAATTAAAACCCAGGCCAGATCCTTATTACTTCCGGTGGTCGGCGCTGTTTACAGCAAGAGTCGTGTTACGCAGGATGCGCCAAATATCGGCGTGGGTACCGATCCAAATCTTAACACTCAACTGCAGAATTGTTTTGATATCAATAATCAGGTTACGCCTGATTGTAATGAAAACGTGATCAATTATATTCTGGGCGGCAATAGTATTCTGCAACTAAAAGAAAATGGCACGTCCAAACAAAGCACCACTGTAGACAACCTTAGCCTGCAACTGACTCAACCCCTGTTTAATCTCGAACGCTGGAATCAATATAAAAAATCCTCATTTGTAAAATCAAAACTGGATTCTGAACATGAATTTGCGTTGCAACAATTCGTCTTGCGGGTTGCTGAGGCTTACTTCAATACACTTAAAGCGGCAGAGGATCTCGCTTTTGTCAAAAAAGAAGAATTAGGCATTGGCGAACAGTTGCAACGCTCCAGACAACGTTACGATGCTGGCATATCAGGACTTTCAGAAGTCAGGGAAGCACAAGGTGCATATGACAGGAGCCGTACTGCGGTATTGATCGCCCAAACAATTTACGAAGGTGCGCTTGAGAATCTCAACAGCATTACCAATAGCCAGCAGAAGAATCTGGCAAAATTGCGCGAAGATTTTCCTGTCACAAATCCCCAGCCTGAGGACGAAGAAAACTGGGTCCAACAGGCTTTACGTTCTAACAAAAAAGTACTGACATCGTTTCATCTTGATCAAGCAGCAAGACAGGATGTGGTAGAAAAAAATTCGCGCCACGCGCCAACAGTGGACTTCATTGCCGGATTGAGCAATATCAAAACAGATAACGGCAAAGATGCGCCCTTGGGCTCATCAGGCAATTTGCTGTCGGATACCCAAAGAACAACCGTAGGCATTCAAATCACCGTACCTTTATATACAGGCGGTCTTGTCAGCTCTCAGGCAAGACAAGCCTCCTCACGATCCCATGCGGCACATGCAAGTCTGGCGGCTGAACAACGTGCTGCTGCTGCACTCACTCGTAATACCTACCGCAGCGTGGTTAATGATGTTAAACGTGTCGAGCTGGCCAAAAAAGCGGTACTGTCTTCACAAAGTGCGTTGGAAGCAACACAATCCGGTTATCAGGCTGGCACGCGCAATCTGTTTGATATTCTGCAAGCACAACGCTCTGTTTTTGCTGCCAGCCGGGATTATTCCGGCGCCCGTTACGACTACATCATGCACTCGCTGCGTTTAAAACAGATATCGGGCTCTCTCTCCAAAACCGATCTGGCGATACTGGATGATTGGTTAGAATAATTATCCAACACACTTGCACAAGAGCATGAATCAGGTCTTGATCACAATACGATTACGGCCTGCATTCTTTGCTTCATACACCGCTTGATCAGCGCGTTCAAAAACCTGATCCAGCGTGTCACCTTTGACAAATTCGCTCAAACCAATAGAAACCGTGATCTGAACGCGTTCTCCACGAAAATGAAACGGACTCTCTTCAATTTTGAGACGTAACTTCTCCATAGCAAGCTTCGCATCTTCCGTATTTGTTTCAGGCAAAAGAATCAGAAATTCTTCCCCGCCAAAGCGACACGAAAAATCCGTACCACGCAGTGTTTTGTTAAAAATTTCACCCACCTTGCTTAAAACTTTATCGCCTGCGGCATGTCCATAGGTGTCGTTTATTTTTTTGAAAAAATCCAGATCACATACCGCCAACGCAAGTGGATTACCATACCGATGCCAGCGCGCGTATTCCTGTAAACTCCTTTTTTCATACGCCAAACGATTAGGCAATTGTGTCAGGGTATCCGTATAGGCTTTTTCTTTGTGCTCCATATAACTGGCACGTATCACACTCGCTTCTTTTTCCAGGCTCTCTATACGCATGGTCAGTGTTTTGACGCTTTCCAGCGTATCGCCATCAATTTTCTGTTCCTGTTGCTTATAGGAATCTATTTCCTCCATGATGTGATTAAGATGCTGTTCAATCGAGCCTTTTAAATCACCAATGTCGGCATAGTTATTCAGTCGATTATTAATATCTGCAATATGATTTTTAACAGCCTCACCCAACTGTTGACTGTTTGACTCCTTTTGCATATTTCGATGCTGATTTTGCGCAAGAAAATCCTGAATATCGCTTAAACGGGTATTTAAATTATGCAGGAAGGTTTCGGTATCTCTTTGAATGTGGTTAGTACTTTCGGCCACAACACTGACGAGAATACTCAAGGTATCTGGCACTTCGTGCCAACGCAAACCACGACCAATTTTTTGCCGAATCTGTCCTTCCTGTGCTTTGCTTGCCGGAGGAATATAAATCAAATCCAGCATGGTTAAAAAAATACCACTCATCCGTTCCCGGATCGCTTCACTGTCAGCAAAATTAATTTCATGATCATGGTGAATTGACGCATGGGGGCCGGATTCAAACTCCATGGATTCCGGCATTGGCATATCATCTAATTGATAGTCATCTTTTGTCTGATTCGCTTTAATGACAACAGGTAAAACATTGGGGTGTTCTTTCTTATCAAGAATCGACAAACCAAATAAACTTTTTAGCACACCTGTTTTTTTAGTTTCCTTGTGATCAACAATAACGGCTCGCAGCGTTTTTGCTTGCACATCAGCAAAGTTTCTGATGACCGTAGCTTGTAGATAAGTATTCTCCAAACTAGCTGCCATTGT
>DAIRVL010000116.1:0-8052 GCA_036802845.1 Pseudomonadales bacterium
GATATCCCGAGGGGCTGTCATGGGATGACATAGAAAGTTCCATATCTTTTTAACGTATCGGGTGTGCTCCCATATCTAAAGGGTTCACCGAAGATTTTGATGGTTTTAAGTGAACTACCTGAAATTCCGTCGGTGGTCTTTGTACTGGTCTAATGAATCCGTACCGATTGATAGGTGATAAAATTCACCCCTCAACCGGTAGAGCAAAATCATGAGTCGAGCAAAAATAAAAGTGTGGGCGAATTTAGTCATTATGAAAACATCTGTAGCGTAGTTTGCGTTGTTAAAATTAAAACCCGGAAACAAGAAACCTGTACATTCTAAAACCTTCTGCAGCGTCACCAAACTGAAGCATGTCACTGTATATTTCATCCGCCCCGACAAGGCCAAGCCAAATTCTTTTGTCTGAACCGCCCCGCCAACAATACCACTCGCAAAATTGCCCAAGGATAAAACGATGCTAGGGTATGCTAGTTCCTCAACTGCGATATAAAACTAATTTTTCACGACATTGTGACAACTATAAATCAGTCACATGAATTTTTTAGGGGTTTTCGTAGATAACCAAGATTTTCTCAGGTGGCCCGGATTTAAACCTGAAAATAAGGCCATAAAAAAAGGAAGGCGCGAAAAAAACCGGCCTTCCTTTGTTCTATTTACCCGTATTGCAATGTGCATGGGTAAGTAAGCTGCGGATGTGCTTAGTCGCGACGGTACATTGTTACCACGCACGCACCACCCAACCCCAGGTTGTGTTGCAGGGCAATTTTTGCGCCTTGAACCTGACGTTTGCCGGCGGTGCCGCGCAGCTGTTCAACCAGCTCATTACATTGGGCAAGACCCGTTGCACCAAGAGGATGGCCTTTGGAAAGCAGCCCGCCCGATGGATTAACAACCCACTTGCCACCGTAGGTGGTTTGATTGCCTTCGATCAGTTTTTCTGCGTCGCCACGTGGGCAAAGTCCCAAGGCTTCATAGGTAATCAGTTCGTTGGCAGTAAAGCAGTCATGCATTTCCATTACAGGAATATCCTGTGGACCAATGCCGGCTTGTTCGTACACGATGTTGGCGGCTTTTTCGGCCATGTAATAACCCACTGCTGCCATCATGGACTTGGGCTCGAAGCTTTTAACCACATCGGTGGCCATCGCCATCCCTGCTATATAGACAGGGTTTTTAATGCCGTGACGTTTGGCGAAGTCTTCGCTACACAAAATAGCTGCACCTGCGCCGCAGCTGGGTGGGCAGCACTGCAAGCGCGTGATGGGGCCGTATTGGTGGGGAGAAGCCATAACCTCTTCAACCGTCAGCGCATCACGGAAAATTGCATGCTCATTGTTCATGGCATGTGCACGGTTTTTAACAGCGATTTTGGCGAAGGTTGCGTCTTTGGTGCCATAAAGTTTCTGGTGTTCCAAACCAGCACCACCAAATAATTGCGCGGTTGGTGTGGCTGGTGTGAATTCCTGGCAGGCCAGAACAACTTCCATGTGTTTGTCCATGGGGTTGAGGCGATCCATAAAGGTCGCACCCAGTGCACCTTTGGCCATTTTTTCAAAACCAAGCGCCAGAACACACTCAGAAAGACCACCCTCAACGAACTGTTTGGCCATAAAAAGTGCGGTTGAACCTGTGGAGCAGTTGTTGTTGACGTTATAGACGGGGATGCCGGTCAGACCCAGTTCGTAGACAGCGCGCTCGCCGGTGCAGCTTTCGCCGTATACATAACCTACGCAGGCTTGTTCGACTTCATCGTACTTGATGCCTGCATCCTTAAGGGCCATTTCACCGGCTTGTTTGGCCATGATGTGGTATTCGTCGCTGGTGCCTGGTTTGACGAAATTAGTCATGCCGATACCGATAACACAGACTCTTCTTCCCATTGCTCTACTCCTTGATTGCTTGTTGTTATAGGTGGAGGGCATCAGCTTGCGGGCACTTAATGGCACAGCGTAGTTTCGTGAGTGGCATTAAGTGCGGGAAGCAAAAGGCTTCTCCAATTTATTTTTGTAAGGCTGAATAGGCTCAAACCTTATGGCCAGCCTCTGTTAGATTGAGGTCGGTTTTCCCTGTATTTTTAAGCACTGAATCTTTCACAGCGCTGCCGAGCTTATCACTAGATGACGTCGATGGATAGTGAAAGAGCGCAGTCACAGATCTTCTTTTGCCAGAAAAGAGTCAGGCATGAGTTTGCCGGTGCGCAGCAGACGATGTACCGTATCAACGATGGCCTGTGTCTGACTGTCGATTTCCAGATTGAGCGTGTCGCCGACTTTTTTGTAGCCCAGCGTGGTCATTTTGCAGGTTTCGGGTATCAGATAGACCTTGAAGCGATTGTTTTGAACCTCGCCGATGGTCAGACTCGCACCATCAAGCGCCACGAAACCTTTGGGTAAGAGATAAGCGGCCCATTGGGGCTTCACCTCCACTGTCAGGATGCGATTATTGGCTGGCGTATCAATGGCCACGATTTCAGCCCTATCGTGAATATGGCCGCTGATCAGATGGCCGCCAATTTCATCGCCAAAACGTGCCGCACGTTCTATATTAACGCGATCGCCATTTTTTAATGAAGCCAGATTGGTCAGGCGTAATGTTTCCATCATAAGATCAAAACACACGCGATTCTCTTGCCAGCTGACCAGGGTCAGGCAGGTGCCGTTTACCGCAATGCTGGCACCGATTTTGAAATGCTCGGTGGTGTGTTCAGGTAGTGTCAGTTCTACGTGCCATAAATGGTCTTTTTTAGCGATATGACTGACTTCTGCCAAGCCGGCGACAATTCCGGTAAACATGATTCACCTTTTCTTTAATTGTTAATACCCGTGCATGGGCACAGCGTAGCGCTGACCATGACGATAACCGAGAGATCTAACTGATGGAAAAACTGTCTGTCATCATCACCGAGCTTGATCGCCTTCTGCAAGCACAGAATTTTAATGACTACTGCCCCAATGGTTTGCAGGTAGAAGGGCGAACGCAGGTACATAAAATTGTCAGCGGTGTTACCGCCTGTCGCGCACTGATTGATCATGCCGTGTCAGAGCAGGCTGATATGTTGCTGGTGCATCACGGTTTTTTCTGGAAGGGTGAACATCCGTGTATTATCGGCACCAAAAAAAATCGTCTAGCGCCTTTGCTGAAAAACGATATCAGCCTGGTCGCTTATCACTTGCCGCTGGATGCGCATCCGACCTTGGGCAATAATGCACAATTAGCGCATAAACTGGGTTTTGACATCGAAAGCGGACTTAAGCCGGGACAAGAGCCCGCCGTGGGTTTTGTTGGACGGATGAAGGTGCCTTGTAGCGCTGAAGCGCTTGCACAACGAATTGAAACTGTCTTGCAAAGAACACCTTTGCTCATCGCCAGCGGAAAACAGCAGCACCCTATTGAGCGCATCGCCTGGTGCAGTGGCGCAGCGCAGAATTTTATTGAGCTCGCGATAATGCAGGGTGCTGATGCCTATCTCACCGGCGAAATATCAGAACACACGGTGCATACCGCGCGGGAAAACGGTATTCATTTGTTTGCTGCCGGCCATCATGCCACGGAACGTTACGGTGTGCAGGCACTGGGTGATTATCTGGCTGAAAAATTTCATTTAGAACACGTCTTTGTTGATATTGATAACCCGGTGTAAAAGACAAAGCGCATTGTTATGAGATAAACCGTGGTGGCGTCAAGGTGATATTTTTTATTCATCCCATGGCATTGAGGTTTTTCCTGTCATGACATTAACGGCTTTGATCAGCCGTTTAAATACGGAGTCTTGCTTATATTCAATGCCATGCTTTTCGCATAAGGCTTTAACCTGGGGCTGTAATTTTTGATATTGGCTCAGCGGTAAAGAAGGCCATAGATGATGTTCAATTTGATAATTGAGCCAGCCGTGTAAAAAATCATTCAGGTCTGAACCTGTAGTGTAATTCACTGAACCCACCACCTGACGATAATAAAACTCTTCCTGGTTTTTGATCGGGTCTTTAAAGCGCAAAATATCATCCCCCGTATGATTGGGCACAATCACCAAAAAAGAGTGCAGGTTGGTAAACACTTCAGCGAGTACGGAGGTTAAAAATACACTGGTCACCGCAGTCATCCCCAAGGGGAAAAACAGAGCAGGAATAAGCACAAATCGCACAGTCGCGTAAGGCGCAATAAATCGAAACCAATATTCACGACCCTCTTTGTAAAAGAGGCTCCATGCTTGC
Organism: Pseudomonadales bacterium; assembly: GCA_036802845.1. Taxonomy (GTDB): domain Bacteria; phylum Pseudomonadota; class Gammaproteobacteria; order Pseudomonadales; family UBA3067; genus DAIRVL01. The sequence continues at coordinate 4,215 of DAIRVL010000116.1, forward strand.
CGGCTCATTGCCAATGGCACAGGAGCCGCTTCAGGATCCTTCATGGCTCGCGCACTTCTTAAAGTCTTGAGTGTTACTTGTGTGTAATAAACGGGTTTCCAGGCGCAGGCAAATAAAGCCACTATTGCGTAGCGCAGGCCCATGGGTAAGGTCGAGTTTCGCAACCAGACTAAACCCTCTTCGACCTGATCCGGGTCGGCGATTTCACCCAGGTTGTAGTGATGAAGTTGATTGTGCTCAATACGCCATCCCTCAAGAGGAACCCAGTCAAACCAGTCGAGGAGTCTGCGCCAGCCCTTGGCAAAATAACCGCTTGTATAACGGCTGGGTACGTTCCCGATAGTGTCGTAGCCTCCGTGCGCAATAGGGTGGGTAATATTGGCCCAACGGTTCAGATTGCCAAGACTGATAAAACAGGCAGACACCGGGTTGGGTAGTATCCACGCCGTGCCGTAACCGATGAGGGTACAGAGGCGGCCCCAGCGTTCTATTTTTTTTAAATGCTTGAAATCGTTGATAGTAAGGTTTTTATAAACTTGTTCGCGTAATGTGGATAGGTCGGCGGAAAATTGTTTTTTCTGCGTACTGGACACAGCGCCTTGCTCGGCGAGGTGGTTTGAGGGTTGGTACATGCGACAGCGCACCTGCATTCTAATTATTGGGCCGCCATGGTATCGGCATTAGCGGCCATGATGCAATCGGATGTTAACGCTGTATCAATAGCCAGTGCAGAAATGCTTTAAATCGTTGCTCTGGCTCAGCACTAGCTGACAGCGTCAAACAAGCTGCGCATTCCAGCGCCTGACTTAATACGTGTCTGGATCATCAACATTGGCCGTGCCTCCAACCAATGCACCTGCAGGTATGTCATTCGTTACAACGCTTGTCTTGTTTGTTGCGACAGGATTTTTGTCATCCCATACGGCACCAAACACATACGAACCAATAACCCCGCCTGCGAGTAAAAAAGCAGAGCTCACAATGGCTTCGTGTAATTTGGTATCACTTCCATAAAACATGAGAAATATTATACAAAAAGCACAAAAAATGAGGGTGCAATAAATGATGCGACGGCGATGTGTCCACGAGCCACCAAAATTACGGGATACGCTTTTGTTAACGTCTAGATTTAACATGTTGAATTCTCCTATTTCTACGCCGTTACCGATTTCCAAAGTGCAGACTCAGCTTCTCTGCGTTTTTTCAAGCCCGCAAGTTCCTTGCCATTTGATTTGGTCCAACGTAGCAGCTGTGCAGGCACTTGCTCCTGTTCGTTTAGATTTAGCAGTTTAAGTAATGTTGAGTTTTTGAATGCGCCAAGGCCAACATTAAAAGCAAAACTGACCAAGGCGCAAAATCGAGTGTCGTTTAGTTCAACGTTGATTAAACTATCAACACCGGCTGAAAATTTCCTCACGTCGTCGGTTAAAAGAATTTCAGCTTCATTTTTTGTAATGCCATTGGGGTAAACAGCGTAAGCAAGAGGTTTATTTGCTGCGCCTTTTACTTGTTTACCTTGCGCATCAATAACCACATGCCCCCAGCCTATTGTCCAATATCCTGCGGGGCATAAATAAGGATTGATATTGACGGTTGAAGGATCACCATCAGGAATACCTTCAAAGGATTTAATAAGTTCAATTGCCTGACTTACATCTCTTGCCATAACGATGTCTCCAAGAGGCTTAATAAAACGGTAATCGTCGCGTATGCAGTGTATGACATGGTGTCTTCACTACGCCGGGATTTCGGCTTCAACGAGTTTTGCGAGCAGTATGAGCGACTCCTGCCAGCCGAGGTAACACATCTCGACGGGAATTATGTCAGGGATGCCTTCCTGAACCACCTTGAGCTCGGTTCCGCAGGACAGGGCTTTTAAGGCCACCGTTACCTGTATAACACCAGGAAGATTTGGATCATCGAATTTATCGGTATAACGGATCAATTCGTTGGGTGTTAATTCAAGGTATTCACCGCCGAAGGAATGGCTATGTCCGGTGCTGAAGTTTGTGAAAGACATTCGAAATGTTCCGCCCACTCTGGCTTCCATGTGGTGCACCGTGCCGGTGAATCCATTCGGAGGAAGCCACTTGCTCATCGCTTCAGCATTGAGGAAAGCGCGGTAAACTCGCTCCGGCGGTGCGCGTAAGATGCGGTGGATACGAACGGTGTTGGACACCATATTATTCACTTCCTTTTTAGGATTTTTAACGTGTATTTCTTCGAAGTATTTTTACTAATGTGATTTCAAGTCCGTTAAAAATTATCTGCTTGTTTGTATTGGTTGACTATAAGTCGACACAACCATGGGTGTAAACAATCACAGCGCCTTTAGAACCCAAGAAATTGCTTGACCAGGTTTGTTCTTGGTTTTTGTTTTAAAAAATCGAGGTAGAAAAACAGCAGGGCACATGCGCAGCGACTCAATCAGAAACCACTCAGATTTTAAACTGTATAAAAAGTACGCATGCCATCAATGAGCGTTGTCGTTGGCATCCAAATCAAGTAGGAGTTTGCAGGATTGACGTCCATAAGAAAGGCATCAGACTTTGCGTCGTAAGTGCCTAGCATGGTTGGCCTACGGCACCACGTTTATACGCAACAATAACGTAATAACCGTGACGTTTCAGGTTATTAATTAAAGCAGATCGAATCTCTTACTCAGGCTTGTTATCGTCAACCACATTAAACTGCGTGACCGAGTCATTGGTTTTTAACATGTCATCTAACTGGCGCAGCTGATAACAAAAATACTTGTTTTCTTTGTCATTGAATGTGAACGGCCCACCCGGAATCTGTGCGCGTGTTTTTTGGTTCTGGTAAGCACGCCCTCTTACGTGAAACGCGGCACAGTGAAATCAACTTTATCGGGTAAAAAGTAAAAATATTCTGCATAAAGACGGCTGCGATCACGCGGCAGAGTTGCACTTTCACCGAAAAGTGCGTTCAGCACAATAGTTGCAGATGTGGGGCCATAAAACACCGCGTTAGACTGTGCCTAGAACTGGTTGGCAAGTGCTGAAAAGCTGACGTTGGCACGTTATCGGGCCAAACGAATCAGGCCCTCATCCAATAAAAACGACGCCGTCGCCAGAAACCAAACCAGCACGATGCAGGCGATGAGCGACAGGTATGGCTTTGAGTTTGGCATAACAAGCTTCTCGTTAATGTGCTAACTTGGGTTACAAAAGCTGATACGTGTTAGCGGCGTTTGGTTTGCTAAAATTTATTTGATTAAACCTGTGTTCGCTAAGGGCTTCTCTGTAAATTCTCGAGTTCATGTTCAAGATTGACTTTGTCTTCCTTCAGTTTTCTGAGTTCTTCTTTTGCAGTGTACAAGGGATATTTGAGGCGCATCGCAAAGTCACACGATTTACTTGAAAAACACCAACTGGTGAGCGCCTTATTAAAAAACGTCACAAATAACCTGCAATATCATTGTGTTAAAATAAGTCACAGCACGATCGTCAACGCGACGATTATTCACGCACCTGTCTCGACAAAAAATAAGGACAAAACACGTGACCCGGACATGCATCAGGCCTAGAGAGGCAAGCAATGGTATTTTTGGCTTAATTTCTATATTGGATCAGTGTTCAATTTTTAGCTCATCGAGGGTCGATAAATATGCGGCCAATTTTCGAGCCTTGCGAAAATTGGCATTACTATCAGAAAAACAAATGCCACTATGACTGCTTGTGGTCTCGCAATCGAATCATAAACAAAAGACCTGACCCCATTACTTTCATAAACAAAAGACCTGACCCCATTACTTTCAAAACTCACCATTACGGGTGATGACCCGATAGGCCAACGCCCGAACGTTGGCCGGCTGCAT
>DAIRVL010000117.1:0-7972 GCA_036802845.1 Pseudomonadales bacterium
ATAACTGGAGCGGACATAAGGGCTTTATTCACAAAGTGCTGTTTGATAATTACCTGAAAGAACACGAAGCACCCGAGGAGTGTGAGTATTACCTGTGTGGCCCGCCCATGATGACCAAAGCCGTGATCGATATGCTGCTGGAGCTTGGCGTCGAAAGAGATAACATCCTGCTTGACGATTTTGGTGGTTAATTTATTTATTCAGTGGGCTTGTGTATTTTATGAGGGTGGGTAAAACCTTGTTTGGTTTAAAGAGAACGGCATTACTTTGCCTGCTTGTGTGTGGGTGCCTAAGTGTTGCTGCTTGCCAAAAGGAAGGGGCTGACGCTGCCAAGACTCAGCAATTATCTACGGCAGAGACACGTGATCAGCTCAAAGAACCGAGTCAATCTACAGCGGTAGAAGTAAGTACACCGCTCAGTTTGCAGGCAATTGAAGGCTCGGCAATGGGGACAAGTTACCATATCAAACTTGCCCTGACTCCGGCCCAGGTAGAACAAAAGGATAGACTTGCAGCAGCGATTACCGGTGTGCTGGAGGATGTCGAAAATAAAATGTCGACCTACCGTCCGCAATCGGAACTGAGTCGATTTAATGCAGCGCCAATTGATACATGGATTCCTGTCTCTGACGATACCTTAAAGGTGGTCAGCGTTGCGTTATCACTGAGTCAGCGTTCACAGGGCGCCTACGATATCACTGTAGGACCTTTGGTTAATCTATGGGGTTTCGGGCCGCCTCATCATGAAGATAAAGTGCCCAGCCAGGCTGAAATAGATACTGCCGCTCAACTCGTGGGTTATCAAAAACTGGAAATTGATTCGCTTAATAAACAGTGGAAAAAATCGTCAGCGTTGTATGTTGATCTTTCATCAATTGCCAAAGGTTTTGGTGTTGATAAAGTCATCGAGCTTATTGAGCAAGAAGGCATACATCATGCCTTGGTCGAAATTGGTGGAGAAATTCGTTCTATTGGCAAAAAGGTAGAAGATCAATCGTGGCGTATTGCCATTGAATCGCCCACTGCTCATGAACGTAACATTCAACGAATTGTTAATATCAACGATATTGCCGTTGCAACCTCAGGCGACTACCGAAATTATTTTGAGAAAGACGGTAAACGTTATTCACATACCATCGACCCTGCAACGGCCTATCCTATTACCCACACGCTGGCATCAGTGAGCGTAGTGGCTGAAAACTGCATGATCGCCGATGGACTGGCGACAACGCTCATGGTGCTGGGCCCGGAAAAAGGTTTCAAGTTTGCCAGGGATAACTCACTGGCTGTATTTATGATAATCAAAGGCGCGAACGGGTTTGAAGAGCGATTTACAGATGAGTTTCAACAGTATTTGGTTCAAGAGTAATTCAATTAACTGAGAGTCAGAAGGTCACAGCTCAGAACCGCTTTGTAAACGGGCAATGGTATGAATGTACCTGCCCATCCACTTATAGGGTTCCTCGGTCGCATAGCGCAGTTCCATTTCAATAACTTCTTCTTTAATTAAATTACCCCCGGTCTTACGCGGAACATAATCACTAAAAACCCGAATGCCTGATGTCGAAAGTATTAAAAAGCCCGATGTGATCAGCCAGTTTTTGACATCACTGCTGGACGAGGGAAAATCCGGAGTCAGGCTGTTGGTATTAAAGGGTTGGTTATTTTGTTGGCGCGCGCGATTGAAATTGCCCCGAATGAGATTACGATAAATCAACGAGGCTGCGTTGTAATAACACAAAGATAACAATCCTTGTGGCTTGAGCAAGAAGGCCAGAGCTGGAATCAGTGCCGGTGGCTCTGCCAGCCATTCAAGTACCGCATGGCAAAGTACTACATCATAAACACCTTTGTTTGCGTCAATCAGCAGCGATTGATAGGGTTCATTTGACCACTGTATGCGCTCAAAAACACCGTTTTCTTGAGCTAATGTTTGGGCTTTTTGAGTCATCAGTTTTGATAGATCGTTGTAATGTACTCGATGCCCCATGCGCGCAAGTTCGATGGAAAACTGACCGAGACCACCGCCAATATCCAGAATGCGCAAGGGCCTGCTGTCTGAATTAATTATTAAAGCGGGTATATGGTTTTTTAAATCGCGCCAGATGACAGCCTGACGGATTTCACCTTTTATGGAACCGTATATTTTATGGGCAAAATGCTCAACGATTGGATCAAAATTGCGGTCTGAAGGCGAATGTTTGGTCATACGAATCCCTTATTGAGAGCGGCATTTTATACGATTTTGTTTCTATTGACTGAGTTTGCGTTGCAAAAACAATCCACACTGACCGAGTGACTGTATGGATGTTTTGTTTTTTTGCAGATGAAACCAAAACAAAGCCGCAGTCGCGCGGGTTTAATAAGCCTTGGACTGCGGACTTTGTTTGTGTCGCTGGACTTCGTTTGTGCTTCCCGATAGGCTAGCCGCTTTTTTAAGACTCAGGTTTCAGGCTCAAGGGGGAGAAAGGTCGGGTCATGAAAGTGAGTCAATTTCAGTTTGATCTTCCAGATGAATTAATCGCACGTTATCCCTTGGCGGAAAGAACGCATAGTCGGCTTTTATGTCTTGATGCGCTCAGTGGTACTATTCAACATCATCAATTTTTTGAACTCCTTGATCTGCTTAATGACGGTGATCTACTGGTTTTTAATGATACCAAGGTGATCCCGGCACGCCTTCTTGGGTATAAAACATCCGGCGGCAAGGTCGAAATATTGGTGGAGCGAGTAATAGACGATCACTCGGCTTTGGTGCATCTTCGCGCCAGCAAAGCACCTCGTGCAGGAACAAGTTTAGTGCTGGAAGGTGATATAAATGCCTCTGTCCTTGGTCGTCACAAGGATCTTTTTGTGGTGGAATTTCAATGTTCACAGCCCTTGTTAAGTTTGCTTGAGGCACGGGGGCGTATGCCTTTGCCACCCTATATGACGCGTGAAGATGCGGCACTTGATCGTGAACGTTATCAAACGGTATATGCAACAAAACCGGGGGCTGTCGCTGCGCCCACCGCCGGTCTTCACTTTGATAACGCGCTCTTGGCTGCCTTGCAAACGAAAGGTATTCAACAGGCGCAGGTAACACTGCATGTGGGCGCGGGGACTTTTCAGCCTGTTCGAGTGGAATCTGTTTCTGAGCATAAAATGCACAGCGAATATATTGAAGTGGGCGCCGAAGTGGTAGAGGCCATTGCGCAAACCAAAGCGCGAGCAGGTCGCGTGGTTGCCGTGGGTACCACGACTGTGCGCTGTTTGGAAACGGCGGCGAGAAGTGGATGCCTTCGCCCCTATTCAGGTGAAACGGATATTTTTATTTATCCGGGTTGTTCATTTAACGTTGTTGATGCGTTGGTGACCAATTTCCATCTTCCTCAGTCGACCTTGTTAATGCTAGTGAGTGCTTTTGCCGGAACGGAGCATGTTTTGAATGCCTATCAACAGGCGATTGAAAATCAATACCGCTTTTATAGTTACGGTGATGCGATGTTTATTTCGTCACGCAGGGGCGTATGAAAGATAAAGAATGCGCCAACAAAGCAGCCAAATACTAACGAAGGTTTGCATCATTGCATGAAATTCAAACTTGAAAAAACCGATGGTCTTGCCAGACGCGGGACAATTGAATTCGACCGCGGCCGTGTCGAAACACCCGCTTTTATGCCAGTGGGTACCTATGGCAGTGTAAAGGGCATGTTGCCGCGTGATATTCACGAGATTGGTGCGCAGATTATATTGGGCAATACCTTTCACCTTATGTTGCGCCCAGGGACGGAGGTTGTCGTCGCCCACGGTGACTTGCATGATTTTATTGGCTGGTCAGGGCCTATTCTGACCGATTCAGGCGGGTTCCAGGTTTTTAGTCTGGGAGACATGCGAAAAATTACCGAGGCAGGTGTTGAATTTCGTTCGCCCATTAATGGTTCGCGTGTGTTTATCAGCCCCGAAATATCTATGGAGGTACAGCGCAAACTGGGTAGCGATATCGTGATGATATTTGACGAATGCACACCGTATCCGGCGACGGAAGATCAGGCACGTACGTCAATGGAGCTGTCCTTGCGATGGGCTGCGCGCAGTAAAGAAGCTCATGGTGATAATCCATCGGCCTTGTTTGGCATTGTGCAAGGTGGTATGTACGAATCATTGCGGCATCGGTCGCTCGCGGGTTTAATTGATATCGGATTTGACGGTTATGCCTTGGGAGGACTTTCAGTCGGCGAGCCCAAAGAAGAAATGCGTAAAATCATTACCTGTCTGGCACCGCAATTGCCGACAACCGCGCCGCGTTATCTGATGGGTGTGGGTACACCCTCGGATATTGTCGAAGCGGTTCGCAGGGGTATTGATATGTTCGATTGTGTAATGCCTACACGCAATGCCCGCAACGGACATCTGTTTACCTCAAGTGGTGTAGTCAGGTTACGTAATTCCAGTAATAAAAGTGACGTGTCGGCGCTGGATGCCGAATGTGACTGTTATACCTGTAAGAACTTCAGCCGTGCTTATCTTTATCATCTTGATAAGTGCAAGGAATTGCTTGGCGCGCAGTTAAATACCATCCATAACCTCCGTTATTATCAAACCCTGATGAAGGGTTTGCGTATGGCCATAGAACAGGGTAGATTGAGCGCCTTTGTTGATGAGTTCTATCGGAAGCGAGGTGAAATGACACCAGAATTTGCGCCTGATGCGACCTGAAAGCAGCTGATACGAGATGCTCCAAAATAGAAAATATGAGGTGACGTGAACATGAATTTTTTTATATCTTCAGCCTTTGCTGAAAGCGCGCCCGTAGTTGAAGGGCCCAATCCTTTGTTTCAGTTTTTATTGTTGTTTGGTTTCCTGGTTATTTTTTATGTGTTGGTCTTGCGCCCACAACGCAAACGAGACAAATCACATCGTGAACTTATTTCCTCGTTGCAAAAGGGCGATGAGGTGGTTACCAGTGGTGGTATCGTTGGCAAAATCACCAAAGTAAATGAAGGTTTTATTGTTGTGGAAGTGGCAGACAAGCTGGAATTGAAATTTCAACGCGCAGCCATACTGTCCAGTTTGCCCAAAGGAACGATTAAATCCATCTGAGACTAAATACAGTTCACGCTTGTTTGGTAGTCTGATGACTTTAATTTTTAAGCAAATACGGTCCCCCTCTAAAGCGATGCCAAGGCATTTGATATGTTAAACAGATATCCCCTGTGGAAAAATTTACTGGTCATAGTGATGTTTATGGTGGGTTTGATTTATACCCTGCCAAATTTCTACCCAGAAGACCCTATTGTGCAGATTTCAGGTGCCTCAGTGTCAGGCAAGATTGATGAGTCTGTGCTGAAAAAAGCACAGGATGCACTTGATAAATCCGCATTGAAATTCAAATCCTCAGAATTGAGCGGCACGTCAGGCATTTTTCGTTTCGAAAATGGTGAAGCACAGTTGTTGGCGAAGGACCTGATTAAAACCGCACTCGGTGATGATTATGTAGTGGCTCTCAACCTGGCACCAACTACACCTGCCTGGTTGAGAGCTTTGGGTGCCAACCCGATGAATCTGGGTCTGGACTTGCGTGGAGGCGTGCATTTTCTTTTAGAAGTTGATATGAGCAAAGTGCTTGAGCCGAGAATGACCGGTTATATAGAGGAAATTCGTTCCGGATTGCGTAAGGAAGGTGTTCGCTACCGCGCCGTTAAACGCTTGGAAAGCCAAAAAATATCACTTAAATTTGACAATGAAGATGAACAAAAGAAGGCAAATGACTGGATAAAACAAACTTTCAGAGAAGGTGAGTTTGTACTGAGCAAAGACGCCATAGAGGGAAGTGACGAGTTTTACCTGCAAATGGAACTCTCCAAGCCAAAGCTGAAAGAAATTCAGGATTACGCGATTTCGCAAAACCTGACAGCTTTGCGTAACCGGGTTAATGAACTGGGTGTGGCCGAACCTATTGTGCAGCGACAGGGCGTTGACAGAATAGTGGTTGAGCTTCCCGGGGTTCAGGATACCGCCGAAGCAAAACGAATCCTAGGGCGTACAGCCAGTTTGGAATTCCGTCTTGCTGATGATAAAGGTGATCTAAGTGCTGCCATGAATGGCCGTGTACCTTTTCGCTCTGAATTGTTTCCCTTTAAAGAAAAAAGACAAATGCCTGTGCTGGTTGAGCGTAATGTCATTCTTACCGGGGATCGTGTAGTAAATGCTACTTCGGGTTTTGATGAAAATGGACAGCCTCAGGTAAGTATTACACTCGATGGCAGTGGTGGAACGCTCATGAATCGGGCCACAAGAGATAACGTAGGTCGTAGAATGGCCGTTATCTTTGTTGAACATAAAGAACGTACCCTGGTACACAATGTAGAAGGACGTTTGGTCAGCGATAAAGAGCGTTATGTTGAAAAATATGCCATCAATGTTGCGACCATTCAATCGGCATTGGGGCATAGTTTCCGTATTACAGGTTTGGATAATGTATTGGAAGCCAAGGAGCTTGCGCTCTTGCTCAGAGCAGGTGCGCTGGCAGCGCCTATGTATTTTGCGGAAGAACGAACCATTGGCCCTAGCCTGGGTAAAGAGAATATCAAAGCAGGGTTTACATCCGCTTTGATAGGCTTTGTACTTGTTGTAGTGTTTATGCTGGTTTACTACCGCTTGTTTGGTTTATTTGCGAACATGGCCTTGTTGCTTAACGTGTTGCTAATTTTCGCTGTGATGTCCTTTATTGATGCAACGCTCACTTTGCCCGGCATTGCGGGTATTGTTCTAACTTTGGGCATGGCAGTGGATGCAAACGTGTTGATTAATTCGCGTATAAAAGAAGAATTGGAAAACAATTTTTCACCCCAGAAGGCGATTAGTCAGGGCTATGACAGGGCCTTTATTACAATTCTCGATTCCAATATTACAACGTTGTTGGTGGCTTTTATTTTGTTTATTGTCGGTACGGGGCCCGTAAAAGGTTTTGCAGTGACACTATCGATCGGAATTACATGCTCTATGTTTACCGCAATTATGGGCACGCGGGCATTGGTGAATCTGGTGTATGGTGGGCGTATCGTCGAGTCGATTTCAATTGGCCGAATTTCGCATAAAAAAATTGTTAAAAACTGAATTCCTGAAAAGGTAAAAAAATGAACGCATACAATTTTATGGGCTGGAAGAACTTTGCGACGATTCTTTCGGCATCGCTTGTACTTTTATCTATTTTTTCATTAAGTACCAAACATCTTAATTTGGGGCTTGATTTTACGGGTGGCATTGTTGTCGAGTTGGCGTATAAGAATCCGGTAAATCTGGATCAGGTTAGGTCAACCCTGGCTGAGGCGGGTTATGATGATGCGGTGGTGCAGTTTTTTGGTAAATCCACGGATATCATGGTGCGATTGGCGCCACAAGAAGGCAAACAAGCCGCTATAGCCAAGCATATTGTTGAAGTTTTGAGTGTACAACAGAGCGATACAATTGAGCTAAAGCGAGTTGAATTTGTTGGTCCTCAAGTCGGTGACGAATTGCGTGATCAAAGTGGAATTGCCCTGATCGTGGCACTGATATGTATGATGATTTACGTGTTAGTTCGCTTTGATTTTAAATTTTCAGTGGGCGCGGTAACGGCACTGTTTCACGATGTGCTTATCACGCTGGGCATTTTTTCTTTCTGGCAAATTCCCTTTGATTTAACCGTCTTGGCCGCTGTTTTGGCAGTAATCGGTTACTCAATTAACGACACAATTGTGGTGTTTGATCGTATTCGTGAGAATTTCAGGTTGATGCGAAAGAGTGAGCCTGTGGATGTATTTAATGAAGCGTTAACACAAACATTGGGCCGTACGACGATTACTTCGGGTACAACGTTGTTAGTTGTTATTGCACTTTATGTTTTTGGTGGTGAACTCATTCATGGTTTTTCGCTAGCCTTGTTAATTGGTATTACGGTGGGAACCTATTCTTCTATTTTCGTAGCTAGCAGTATCGCTTTAACTATGGG
>DAIRVL010000118.1:0-7934 GCA_036802845.1 Pseudomonadales bacterium
TTTGAAACAGCCAACGCGGTCCAGCTGAGCTGTTTCAAGCCAGCTCAACAAGTGCTCGAAATCCGCTTCGGTTTCGCCAGGAAAACCCACAATAAAGGTGCTGCGCAAGGTTAAATCAGGCACTTGTGAACGCCACATTTCGATACGGCGCAGGCTGTTTTCGGTATGTGCTGGACGTTTCATTTTTTTCAGAATATCAGGGCTGCTGTGCTGAAACGGGATATCCAGATAAGGCAGAATTTTCTTTTCAGCCATCAAAGGCATGAGCTTGTCGACATTGGGGTAAGGATAAACATAGTGCAAGCGTATCCAGATGCCGAGCTGGCCGAGATTTTCGCACAGTTCAAACAGATTGCTTTTGACCGGTCGCCCCTGCCAGAAGCCGGTACGGTAACGAATGTCGACCCCGTAGGCGCTGGTATCTTGCGAAATAATCATCAGCTCGCGCACGCCAGCGTCGGCCAGTGTTTGCGCTTCATCCAATATGTCGCCCACCGGGCGGCTGACCAGATCACCACGTAACTGGGGAATAATGCAAAAGGTGCAGCGGTGATTACAGCCTTCTGAAATTTTTAAATAGGCGTAATGACGCGGTGTAAGTTTGATGCCTTGGGGGGGCACTAAATCAATAAAGGCGTTGTGTGTTTGCGGCGCATAGTGGTGAACGGATTTGAGTACTTCTTCGTAGGCATGCGGACCGGTGACACTGAGTACATCCGGGTATTTATCCAGTATTTTTTCTTTGTTTGCACCCAGACAGCCGGTGACGATGACACGACCGTTTTCCTGCAGGGCCTCGCCAATGGTGCTTAATGATTCCTCAATGGCCGAGTCAATAAAACCACAGGTGTTGATCACGACCAGTTCGGCATCGTCATAACTTGAACTGATTTCATAACCTTCTGTGCGTAATTGGGTCAGAATACGTTCTGAATCAACCAGGGCTTTGGGGCAGCCCAAACTGATCATGCTGATGCGTTTGCCTTGAGGCTTGGAATTCATAGATACATTACCCTGGATAAAAAAGCGCCGGATGAAAAGCTCTGATCGATAATCAGAAAATAAAAACACGGCATTTTATCACAGTCTGCGGGGGGCTGGCTTGTGTCTGTATGTAGCAGCGTTGGAATGGGATGGGTTTTAACGACGTATTAAACAAGCGGGATTTTAATTACGGCCAATGCGCGGCTGTTTTTTTCAGGGTATTCATCGTGCAAAAAACAGCTGTGCACGTGCATATTTCAGGAACGCATAACGACCTCAATCGGCACTTCAGTCACTTCATAGCCTGCATTTTCAGGAATGCAGAGCATAACCCCGGCGGGTTTTTCTTCGGTCCAAGGCATGATGCTGACAACGGGTTGTCGTAGGGTATCTTCAATGGCGGCTTCAACCGACGCATACTGTGCCAGGCGCATCAGATTCATCCGCGTTGGGAAAATAATTTTTAAACTGCCTTCATCGGCACGTTGTAATGCCTGCTGTGGAGAAATCCAGAGTGAATCAACCGATTCGCTGCCATCGTGAAACCCCAGCTGCCCCGTGGGTGCCTGCGCGAGATAAAAGTGGGTGTCAAAACGTTTAGGCATCATGCTGGGCGTAATCCAGTGCGCAAAATGATGCAAGGTATCAAGAGCCAGGATCAGGTTTTCTTTGATCATGAATTCGGCCATGGAACAGACATTTTTTTGTAACATGGTTCGGTAAGGATGAAATTTTTCCAGGTCTTTATTGCTAACGAGCGAAGCGTCTATTTTATTACGTGCTAACAGAATGCCGCTTTCTTCATAGGCTTCCCGGATGGCAGCAACTTGCAGTGCCAATTGTTTTTCATCGTCGGGCGCGTGTCCGCTGCAATGATCGCGTATCTGCAGGTCGTAGTCATGGGCGGATACTTTTCCGCCAGGAAAAACCAGGGCGCCCGCGGCAAAATCAATTTGATGGTGGCGTACGACCATAAAAATTTCGATATGCTTTTCTAGGGTGTTGTTTCTGGCAATGATAATTGTGGAGGAGGGTAGTGGTGTAGAACTCATACGAAGTTTCCGTGTCTGGGTGCAACCAAGGCCGTGACTGAATAAGGTGTTTTATTTAATTTAGAAAATACAGGCCCTAGACAATGATGGCGCCGCCATCAATAACCAGTGTCTGGCCGGTGATGTATTTGCCAGCATCTGAAGCCAGAAATACCGCAGCGCCGGCAATTTCATCGGGCTCACCAATGCGCGCCAGCGGGGTATGTCGCAGCGCTTCATTTAAAATCATGTCATTGGCCCATAAGGTTTGAGAAAAATCGGTTTTGATCAAGCCGGGTGCAATAGTGTTAGCACGAATATTACGGCCGCCATATTCCACGGCAATGTTACGGGTGAGTGCCATGTCGGCTGCTTTTGAAATGCCATAGGTGCCCAGCACGGGGTTGCCCGTTAAGCCGGCGATGGATGAAATAATAATAACCACACCCTCACGGCGTTCAGCCATTTCAGGTAAAACCATCTGACACAGCCAGTGATTGGACTTGATATTGCTGCTGAGGATTTTATCAAATGCGCTGTCGGGGATGGTGGACATCGGCCCGAAATGAGGATTGATCGCCGCATTGCACACCAGAACATCTATTTGTCCCAAGGTGTTTCGTGTTTGACTCACCAGATTTTCCAGTTCTTCTTTTCTGGAAATATTGCAGGGAATGGAAACGGCTTTTGCATTTTTTCTATTGGGTAGTTGATTGAGTTCGGCAGCCACCTGCTCACAGTTTTCCTGTTTACGGCTCGAAATCACGACATTGGCGCCATGAAGTAACATTTGTTTGGCTATGGCCTTGCCAATTCCCCGGCTTGAACCAGTAATTAAGACGTTTTTGCCTGTTAAATCGAACATGCTGTGATCCTGTCATGCAATTAAAAAATATTTTTGCATCCTACCCAAGACACACCGCTGTGAATACAGTATTTGGCGACATTAGCTAAGCTACTTGGCCTGCCAGATGTGCGTTTTACAACCCCGCGAGCCATAAGCGCAAGCGTACAGCCCAGCCGGGCGAGTAACCCGATGTGGCGTATTTTATGTTACCGTCAGGCTGAAGGATGAACACGGTGGGAACGCCTTTAATGCCATAACGAGCCGCCACTTGGCCCTCTGGGTCGTTGATAACGGGCGTGAGCAGATTCTTTTTCTTGAGGTACTGGTTCACCGCTTCATCGCTGCCTGATTGCATGGCAATGGATATGATGGGGGTATTGTGGCTGATATCGGACACGGTGCTTTCCATTAATCGACAGATGCTGCACCAGCTGGCCCAAAAATAAATCAGCGCCGGTTTGCCCTTGAGCTGTTCGAGCTGAAAAGGCTGCCCCTGCAGTGTTTGGCCTTGAATGGACGGCGGGGTGTTGCTGACCAGATCACGGTTGATATAGGCTTGGCCGCCCCAGAAAAATACCAGAAGCAGCAGCCAGGGAATACTTTTTTTAATGAAGGTGAGGGGCATGTTTATGTCGTCTGTCTCATTTTGTTGTGTTGTGTTGTGTTGTGTGCTCAGGATTCATAGGCAAGTACGGGTGCCAACCAGCGTTCGCTATGGGTAAGGCTCTCGCCTTTTCGGGCGCTGTAGGCAACAACTTGGTCCTTGTCGATTTTGCCCACGGCAAAATAAGTGGCATCAGGGTGTGAAAAATAAAATCCACTGACGGAGGCTGCCGGGTTCATGGCAAAACTTTCAGTCAGTGAAATGCCCACGACCTTTTCTGCATTCAGCATGGAAAACAAAGTGCGTTTCTCGGTGTGATCGGGGCAGGCCGGGTAACCCGGCGCCGGACGAATGCCACGGTAGGCTTCTTTGATCAGCTCTGCATTGGACAGGGTTTCGTCCTTGGCATAGGGCCAGAATTCTTTACGGACCCGTTCGTGCATGCGTTCAGTCAGCGCTTCAACCAGTCTATCGGCCAATGCTTTTACCATGATGCTGTTGTAATCGTCATGGGCGGTTTCATAGCCACGGGCCAGAATGTCGGTTTCCTGCCCGGCGGTAATGGCAAAACCGCCGATATAATCTTTGCAGGCAGTCCCTTTGGGTGCAATGTAATCTGCGAGACAACGATTGGGTTTGCCGGTGGGTTTACGAACTTGTTGACGTAGATGGTGCAAAGTGCAAAGTGTTTGTGAACGGGTTTCATCAACATAGACTTCAATATCGTCATGGTTAATCTGCGCCGCCGGCCAGAATCCGATTACCACTTTGGCATTAAACAGGTTTTCGCTAACGATTTTTTGTAACATGGCCTGAGCATCGTTAAACAATTGCCGGGCCTGCAAGCCAATAACGTCATCGTCAAGAATATTCGGGTAACGGCCGGCCAGTTCCCAGGTTGCAAAAAACGGTGTCCAGTCGATGTAATCAAGCAACTCACTCAGCGGGTAGTGATCAAATACACGGGTGCCGATAAAACACGGTACAGGGGGCGTATAGTTTGTCCAGTCGGCCTGAAAACGATTGGCAATGGCTTGCGAGTAAGTCAGTAAATCTTCTTTTTGATTGCGATTTGCGCGCCGTTCCCTGACTTGTTGGTATTCCTCGCGAATGCGTTGTGCGAAGGCATCACGCTGTCCCTCATTTAATAACTGACTGGCTACGGACACGCTGCGTGAGGCGTCGAGCACATGGACAGCGATATTACGTTTATAGTGTTGTTCGATTTTTACGGCCGTATGCGCTTTGGAGGTTGTTGCGCCGCCAATCATCAATGGAATGTCAAACTGCAGCCGTTCCATTTCTTTGGCAATATGAACCATTTCATCGAGGGAAGGTGTGATCAAACCGCTCAAGCCAATAATGTCGACGTTTTCTTCTTTGGCTGTTTTCAGAATCAGTTCGGCGGACACCATTACGCCCAGATCTATAATCTCGTAGTTGTTGCAGCGCAGCACCACGCCCACGATATTTTTGCCGATATCGTGCACATCCCCTTTGACGGTAGCCATCAGGATCTTGCCTTTGGTTTCAACAACGGAACCTTTTTCAGCTTCGATAAAAGGCAGCAGGTGGGCTACGGCCTGTTTCATTACCCGCGCGCTTTTAACCACTTGCGGCAAAAACATTTTTCCTTCGCCGAACAGATCACCGACCACATTCATACCGGCCATGAGCGGGCCTTCGATTACATCTACAGGATGGGCAATTTGCAGGCGTGCTTCTTCGGTGTCCTCAATAATGTATTGGTTGATGCCTTTGACCAGCGCATATTCAATGCGTTTGATGACCGGCAGTGTGCGCCAGCTCAAATCGGGGCCGGAGTCTCTCGACAGGCCCGATTTAACGTTATCGGCGATTTCCAGCAAACGATCGGTGGCATCGGCACGACGGTTTAATATGACGTCTTCAACACGTTCGCGCAGTTCAGGCTCAATAGTCTCGTACACATCAAGCTGACCGGCATTGACAATGCCCATGCTTAGACCGGCTTTAATGGCGTGATAGAGAAAAACGGCATGAATAGCTTCCCTGACCGGGTTGTTGCCGCGAAACGAGAACGACACGTTACTCACCCCGCCTGAGGACAGGGCATAGGGAAGCTTGTTTTTGATGTAACGGCAGGCGTCAATAAAGTCGACAGCGTAGTTGTTGTGCTCTTCAATGCCGGTAGCCACCGCAAAAATATTGGCGTCGAAGATAATATCTTCGGGGGGGAAATTCACGGTGTTAACGAGCAGGTTGTAGGAGCGTTGGCAAATTTCTATTTTTCGCTCGGCGGTGTCGGCCTGACCTTTTTCATCAAAGGCCATCACGATAATGGCCGCACCGTAATCGCGGCAGAGTTTGGCCTGGCGAATAAAATTGGCTTCGCCTTCTTTCATGCTGATGGAGTTAACAATGCCCTTGCCTTGAACGCACTTCAGACCTGCTTCGATCACCTCCCATTTGGACGAGTCGATCATCACGGGCACGCGGCTGATATCCGGTTCTGAAGCGATCAGATTAAGAAACTGCACCATCGCTTCTTTGGAATCGAGCATACCCTCGTCCATGTTGATATCAATGATCTGGGCGCCGGCATCGACTTGCTGACGAGCTACTTCCAGTGCAGCGTCGTAGTTTTGATTACGAATCAGCTCGGCAAAACGCGCCGAACCGGTGACGTTAGTGCGTTCACCGATATTTACAAATAGCGAGTCATCGCTAATGGTGAGGGGTTCCAGGCCACTTAAATGACAGGCCGGTTTGAGCTTGGGAATGTCTCGGGGCGGGCAGTCTTTGAGCGCGTCGATAATGGCACGGATAAATTCTGGTGTGGTGCCGCAACAGCCACCAACAATATTGAGAAAACCACTGTCAGCGAATTCTTTGATTAAAACAGCCATTTCCTGCGGCCGTTGATCGTATTGTCCCATTTCATTGGGTAAACCGGCGTTGGGATGCGCACTGACACAGGTGTTGGCGATGCGGGAAAGTTCAGCAATATAGGGTCGTAATTCGGCAGCGCCAAGCGCGCAATTCAGACCAATCGACACAGGTTTGGCGTGAGCAACGGAATACCAGAAGGCTTCGGTGACCTGCCCCGACAAGGTCCGGCCGCTGGCATCGGTGATGGTGCCAGAAATCATGATGGGCAGTTCTTCACCCCTTTCTTCGAATACGCGTTTGACCGCAAAAATAGCCGCTTTGGCATTCAAGGTGTCAAAAATAGTTTCAATCAGAATGATGTCAACGTCGCCTTCCATCAAAGCACGGGTGGCGAGAATGTAGTTTTCCACCAGTTCATCAAAGCTGACATTACGAAAGGCCGGACGGTTCACATCGGGTGACAAGGTGGCGGTGCGACTGGTGGGTCCGAGTACGCCCGCAACAAAACGGGGTTTGTCGGGCGTTTGTGCGCTGTAATGGTCAGCAATTTTTCGTGCCAGACGGGCCGATTCCAGATTCAGTTCATAGACCAGGTCTTCCATGCCATAGTCGGCTTGTGACACGCTGGTGGAATTAAAGGTATTGGTTTCAAGAATGTCCGATCCGGCTTCAAGATAGGCCGCGTGAATTGCGGTAATGGTTTCGGGCTGGGTTAATGACAGAAGATCATTGTTGCCTTTGACATCACGGTGATACTGGCTGAAACGCGTACCACGGTAGGCCGCTTCGTCGAATTGATAACGTTGAATCATCGTGCCCATGGCGCCATCCAAAAAGAGAATGCGTTGTTTCAGGGCTTGTTGAAAAACTTCGATTCGACGGGTTCTATTCACAATAACAGCCTTGCGTTAATAAAAAGATTGAAGGTAATTTGGGTGGGACTGCATTTTAACAAAAACACGATCTATTGCAGCGAATAAGTGATTTTCTCTGTTAAAGCGGTATAATGCAAAATAATACTTGAGTAAATTAGGTGGATATAAGTCATGACCCAAAATGCCGTTTCAAAGCCTATTGTTGAAATTACAGCGTCTGCCCAAGTTTATCTTGTGGACTTGCTGGCGAAGCAGGATCTGCCCGGTATTGGCGCGCGTGTTTTTGTTGAAAAGCCGGGAACACCCATGGCTGAGTGCTGCATGGCCTATTGTGCGCCCGATGAAGTGATACCCACCGATATCCAGATTCAATGCGAAGGTTTTATTGCCTATGTCGACGCACCCAGCGTACCCTACCTTGAAGATGCGGTGATTGATTATTCCAAAGATCGCATGGGCGGGCAGTTAACCTTTAAGGCGCCGCATTCCCGTTTGCCTAAACTGGGGCCAAAGCCAACAAAATCGGAACTGATCAATTACATTCTGCATGCGGAAGTGAATCCTTCGCTCGCTTCGCACGGTGGTAATGTGATGCTGATTGATATCGTTGATGAGGACACTACCGCCGTACTCAAATTTGGTGGCGGTTGTCAGGGGTGTTCGGCGGTGAATGTCACTTTAAAGGACGGTGTGGAAAAAACCTTGCTGGAAAAAGTGCCGGG
>DAIRVL010000119.1:0-7901 GCA_036802845.1 Pseudomonadales bacterium
TACCGCCAGCGATTGTGAAGGTGCCGGCGAACTATTTCGTGTCAGCACGCTGGATATGGCTAATCCGCCACGCACCGAAAAACATCAGGTTGATTACAGCAAAGATTTTTTTGGCAAAGAAGCTTTTCTGACGGTATCGGGCCAACTGAATGTTGAAAGTTATTGTCTGGCAATGTCAAAAGTGTACACCTTTGGGCCGACCTTTCGCGCTGAAAATTCCAATACCAGCCGTCATTTGGCCGAATTCTGGATGGTTGAACCGGAAGTGGCTTTTGCCGATCTGAACGACATTGCCACGCTGGCCGAGTCTTTTCTCAAGTTTGTGTTAAACGCCGTTCTCACCGAATTGCCCGATGACATGGAGTTTTTTGCCTCACGCATCGACAAAAATGCCCTCACCCGCATTGAGCATGTGCTTGCAACCCCCTTTGAACGCATGGAATACACTAACGCCGTGGATATTTTGCTCAAATCCGGGCAAAAATTTGAATATCCGGTGCAATGGGGACAGGATCTGCAATCAGAACACGAGCGTTATCTTTGCGAGGTTCATGTGCAAGGCCCGGTGGTGGTGACACACTACCCGGAAAAAATAAAAGCCTTTTATATGCGCCTGAATGACGATCAGAAAACCTGTGCAGCAATGGACATTCTGGTGCCCGGCATCGGTGAAATTATTGGCGGCAGTCAGCGCGAAGACCGCCTGGATATTCTTCAACAACGCATGCAACAATTTCACATCGCCGCTGACACTCTCAACTGGTATCAGGATTTAAGACGTTATGGCAGCGTACCCCATGCCGGTTTTGGTTTGGGCTTTGAACGTTTGATTAACTACATCAGCGGTCTGGATAATATCCGTGACGCAATTCCTTTTCCGCGAACGCCGAAACACGCGCCTTTTTAGTCGTTGGGATACAGAAAATCAGCGCCGACTGAAAACTACAGTTTACCGATCATGGTCAGTTTTAAGCGGCGCGAAGTCCAATAGTATTTCTGCCAATAGGGATTATTCAGTTGCGAGAGGGTTACGCCCTCTTTTCGTGAAACATGCATGAATTGCTGATTCCCGACATAAATACCCACGTGTCGGGTATGCGGCGTTTTGAAAAAAACCAGATCACCCACCACCATATTCTTTTTGGGCACCGGGTAGCCCAAACGTGCCTGCTCCTGGGCGGTACGTGGTAATTTCATGGCGAACTGTTCGTTAAAGGTCAGCATCACAAAACCGGAACAATCGATACCTGTTTTCGACAGCCCGCCTGTTCGATGGCGTGTACCTTGCCACTGGGTGTACTGCTGGTGCAATTGTGCAGAAACTTTGCTTGAAGACGCGGGCCATGTCGAGGGAGTGTAGGACTGGCCATGGCCGCCTTTAAATGCCGAACAGCCGTGCATTAACAGAAATAGACTCAGCGTGAAAAATAAAACCAACAGCCGGTTTATTTTTCTGATCGGCCAAATACCTTCTGTCATTGTTTTGATACATCCATTGGTCGCGCCTCGAAACAGTCTAAACATAAAATAAATTGGCGTGTGACTGCGAAAAGTCAGCGCACTAAAGCATTAGTAAAAATAGGGACTTATACAAGCCAAAATCCCTATAAAACACCGGTCATTTTAGTGCTGATAATAATAAGTCGTGCCATGGAAAGATTATAAGCTTAGAGTAAACAAGGCAAGAAACTGAAGTATCGCAATTTGAGCTCAGTCCCGTTAGAATCATTCAGGCACAAAAATGATCCGTCTAATTTCCAGGAATAACGTAAGGAGAATACCATGAGTTTTGAATTACCCCCTCTGCCCTATGAAAAAGATGCGTTGGAACCCCACATTTCCAAAGAAACCATCGAATTTCACTATGGCAAACACCATCAAACTTACGTCACCAATTTAAACAATCTGGTGCCAGGCACTGAATTCGAAGGCAAATCACTCGAAGCCATTATCAAAAGCTCCAGCGGTGGTGTGTTCAATAATGCAGCGCAAATATGGAATCACACTTTTTACTGGCACTGCTTAAGCCCTAACGGTGGCGGCGAGCCGACGGGTGCATTGGCCAAAGCTATTAATGATACCTTTGGTTCGTTTGCGGCCTTTAAAGACCAGTTCAGCAAAACAGCCATTACCACCTTTGGTTCAGGCTGGGCATGGTTGGTAAAAAACAGCGACGGCAGTTTGGCACTGACCAGCACAAGCAATGCAGGCACCCCTATGGCACAAGGCCAGGTTGCTCTACTGACCTGTGATGTTTGGGAACACGCCTATTACATCGATTTCAGAAATGCCCGACCCAAATATGTTGAAGCTTTCTGGAATCTCGTGAACTGGGATTTTGTAGCGAAAAACTTTGCTTAAAACGTTAAGTTACGTGTTAAAAAAGGGGCATTAAGCCCCTTTTTAGCTAGAACTGCCGAAGCTCAGCCCCTCATAAATCTCATCAAAATAAAATCAGGCTATTTTTTAAAATTCTGCAGCCATACAGGTATTTTTCTGAATGCTTCAGGAACACCTTTTGTTTCTACAATATGCCTACCCAAGCTCCAGGACGATTCAAGAGACAAGTGAGAGCCATCGTAATAAAGTGCTTCGCCGTTCTTATCAAGTGGACTACAGCCCTCGTCATTACATAACTCATCTTGAATTTCATAGTATTCGACATTGTCATGCCTTGCCGCCAGTTCGCGTAGAAATTTATTGCTTGATGCAATATCCGCATTCATTTTTTGACGTGGAATATCACAGTTTAAATAGGGGTACACCAGGGCTTTTACTTTGCAAAACCGGTCATACGTTTTAAACGTAGGTATTTTGCCAATCAAAATAATCTTTTTTCCTTGCGCAACTAAGCTAAGAACTGATTTTCTGAATGTTTGAAGAAAATTTGCATTCTGTTTTTGATAAACACTCCATGAGGCCGAAATAATCAAAACCTCATAATGAGACAACGCAGAATAAACCCGATCTAACGACCGACTACAGCCCGGATAAACTTGTTCTGACACATAAGGCATAGGATCACTCATTAAGGGTGGACAGGAACCATGCTCCATATTTCTAAACCGGAAACCTTCCATCTCGGCAAATGTGGCCAACATACCAATATAATGTGATGCGTTGGAATCACCCCAGAGCAACACACTTTGCGAATCACCAGCGCCCCGTCCCAGCACGCAGGCGCTGGATTCAATATCTATTTTGCTGAGTTCGGGTTTCTGGCAGACATAATCGTATTCAACTGCAGGCTTGGTTTGACTGATTAAATCCTGATGAATAAGCCTGTAGGGTGTCCAGTAGCGCACTCCTAAACCATCTGTGTTTTGAATAAAAACAACTAATACTATTAATGCTCCGGCGGGTAATATAAAAAATCGTTTAACGATTGGTTTAAACCGGGCGGAAGAATTTCTGAACGGCGTTTCAATAAATCGATAGGATAAATACGCCAATAAAAGTGTTAACAAAAAAACGGCCACACCGGGAGCAAACGCTAAATTCGCATACCCATAGCCGTAACGTAAAAATGCCAATACCGGCCAGTGCCACAAATACGCCGAATAAGAAATCAAACCAATCCAGACCAATCCCTTAAACGCCAAAAGTGAATTAACACGATTGCTAACGGCTCCGGCATATAACATCAAGCCGGTGCCCAATGCAGGGAACACCGCATTAAAACCAGGAAATTTATCTGCGTCAGAAAGATAAAATGAACTCCAGGTAATTAATAAAACACCCATCATGGCGCATAGTTCTGTAAAATATTTTTTGGGAGCACTCAAGGTTGAAATGGATTTTTTTTGCTGCATGACAGCCCTTGCTGCCAAGGCCCCCGCCATTAACTCTCCTGCCCGAAACGGCAACATGTAATACACAAAGGTGGGGTGCTCCGCATACCACCATTCGCCTAATGCAAATGAAAAAAACGCAAGAACAAAAACAATAAGGCTCCAGAATCTATGTAATTTGAATTTTGAAAGTAATAACAGAAAAAAGGGCCAGAACACATAAAACTGTTCTTCAACACCCAATGACCAAAGATGCAATAACGGCGCAGTCATGCTTTCAGTAGCGAAGTAGCCCGTGTCCAGATATTTCCAGAAAAAAATATTCCCCAAGGAAAACATCGACCATAATGCCGATCTGGCTTCTTTTAACGCGTCAACAGGTAGTAAAAAATACTGGCTGAATAATGTAGTCAGCAAAACTACAAAAGCCATGGCAGGAATGATTCTTTTTATACGCCGCCGATAAAACTCGGTGAGTGAAAATTTCCCTTGTTCAATTTGTGAAGAAATATTCTGGGTAATAAGAAAACCAGAAATCACAAAAAAAATATCCACACCAACAAAACCGCCAGGCACAATATTCTTGTTAATATGAAAAATGATCACCAGAAGCACGGCCACGGCTCTGAGCCCATCGATATCAGCGCGATAGTTCTCAGAGGAGGCGACAAAGAAACGCTGCATGATGCGTAAATCCTGCTGCTTTAAGGAACTTCTTGTGAAAAATAATTAAGGCATCAGCTTAATCGTGAGAGTAAGCCACGGGTATCGACCACCATTTTTGTGGCAAATTTTTCTTTTGGAATACGAATAAAAGATTTGTGGTCTACCAGAATTACAACCGTATTTGCACGTTCAAGCGCTTCATTTACGGTGCTTAAAGTCACCCCCAGACGCGACAGTTTTTCTGGCAGCACTTTTATATTGGGTTCTACGGCGAGCACCTCGCCCAATTGCAGTTTGGCAATGTCTTCAGTGATATCAAGTGCCGGACTTTCACGTAAATCATCAATATCTGCCTTAAATGCCAAGCCAAAACACGCGATAACCGGTTTCTTGAATTGTTCCGCCAAAGAGCACACCTGCTTAACGACAAACTTGGGTTTTTGATTATTTATTTCACGCGCCAGGCGTATTATTTTTGCTTTGTCGGGTGCCGAATGCACAATAAACCAGGGGTCGACCGCAATACAATGTCCACCCACCCCTGGGCCGGGATTAAGCACATTAACCCGTGGATGACGGTTTGTTAAACGAATCAATTCCCAGACATTAATATCCAGTTGATCACAAATCATCGACAGTTCATTGGCGAAGGCAATATTAACGTCACGAAATGAATTCTCGGTGAGTTTAGCCATTTCAGCCGTTCTGGCATTGGTCGCAATACAGTCACCGGCTACGATCAGTTCATAAAGCTGTTGCGCCCGCTCGGTGCAGAAAGGCGTTAATCCGCCGATGATACGGTCATTGCTCACCAGTTCCTGCAATACTTTTCCGGGCAATACCCGCTCAGGGCAATGGGCTACTTGAATCGCTGCTTTTTCATGGTAATCATGCGGAAAACTTAAATCGGGTCGCGCCTCGGCCAACCAACGGGAAAGTTGTTCGGTAGCGCCCACAGGTGATGTCGATTCCAGCACAACCAAATCGCCCGCTTTAAGCACCTTGGCAATGCTGTTAGCTGCAGCTTCGACATAACTTAAATCAGGTTCATGGTCGCCTTTAAAAGGGGTAGGAACAGCAATCAAAAAGGCATCGGCCGGTTCAGCTATTGTGGTGGCGCGGAATTTTCCCGCATGCACGGCGCCACGCACCACAATATCCAGATCGGGTTCAACAATATGCACACGCCCTTCGTTAATGGTATTAACGGTTTTTTCAGATACATCAACCCCAATAACATCTATGCCACGTGAAGCAAACACGGCCGCCGTAGGCAAACCGATATAACCCAAACCTATCACTGAAATCGTTTTAAAGGTCACTTCCCTCTCCTGATTTTTAATGCACAAATAAGCTACGCGTTTTGCTTTAACGCCGTCTTAAGAAATTGAACAATACGCTGACAAGCCAAACCATCACCATAGGGATTGTGCGCATAACTCATACGTTTATAGGCCTGCTGATCATGCAAAAGCAACAGCGTCTGTGTGACAATGTTTTCACGATTCGCGCCCACCAGACGTACGGTGCCCGCCTCAACGGCCTCAGGGCGTTCGGTGGTTTCTCTCATCACCAAAACGGGTTTGCCCAGCGAAGGCGCCTCTTCCTGAATACCACCCGAATCGGTAATAATCAGTGTCGCTTTTGACATTAAATAAACAAAAGGCAAATAATCCAGCGGCTCTATCAGCCGGATGTTCTTGCTGGACGACAAAATACGTTGCACCGGTTCTCTAACATTCGGATTAAGATGAACCGGATAAACAATATCAACATCCGGACAAGATTCACTGATTTCTTTTAATGCCTCGCAGATCTGTTCAAAACCCTCACCAAAACTCTCTCTGCGGTGTCCCGTCACTAAAATAATACGCCGATTGAAATCAAGACCCAGTTCCCTGAAACGTGTTTCAAGAGAATCGCGTTGTGTTGTTTGTTCACAAAGAGCTTGGGTTTGTAATAAGGCATCAATCACCGTGTTTCCGGTAACCAGAATCGCCGCTTCACTGATATTTTCAGCAAGTAGATTATTTTTTGCCTGTTCCGTTGGCGCAAAATGCCAGTGCGCAATGACGCTGGTGACTTTTCGATTTAATTCTTCCGGCCAGGGAGAATAACAATTACCTGTGCGCAATCCTGCTTCTACGTGAGCAACAGGAATTTGTTGATAAAACGCTGCCAATGAAGCTGCCAATGTGGTGCTTGTGTCACCATGCACAAGAACGCAATCAGGTCGCCACTGATTGAGTACGGTTCTAAGTCCTTGCAACACGGCACAACTTACATCGGTCAAATCCTGTTTGGGCTTCATGATATCCAGATCAAAATCCGGCGTAATATCAAACAAGGTCAGCACCTGATCCAGCATCTGTCGATGCTGGGCTGTAACGCACACCTTGACCTCAAACGCCGCATCAGCCTGCAAAACCTTGACCAGAGGCGCCATCTTGATCGCCTCAGGCCGGGTACCAAATACAAGGAGGATTCTTTTTAAAGACATAGATCGCAACTCAAAGTGAATACACCACAAACGGCAAGATACTAGCATTAGCATAGCCGAATAAAAACAAGGAATTACCGATCATTTTAAAACAAACCCGGATAAACAGAATCCTGAACTTAAACACCGGCAATACACTACAGAACACGCCCCTGCTTGGTTAAAAAACGTCCGATTATTTTACGCTTTACAAACCTTTACACTTCATAAAACGACAAATAATACTATAAATCATAATGTTATCTAAATGGCATGTAATCTGCTTATAGTTTGATCAATTCTTAGTCATGCAGCTAAAACGCACCAGTAAGAATAATAACCCTGAATTTTTATTTTAACTTGCAATAACAGAGGAAATACCATGAATAAATTTAGCCTTGCAGTTGTCACTGCGCTGACATTAAGTGCAAATATCGCCTTGGCGACTGCAATTAACCCGGTGGGCGGTAATGGCAGCGAAGCAAGTCTGCAAACTATTATTAATAACATCACTGTGGGTGGCGGCTCTTCAGTTAATGTGGCTAATGATCATATAGCAGATGGTGGGGATGCTCACTGGGCAGTTACAGGCAGTGGTGGCAGTGTATCCACCATGATCATCGAATTGGCTGGCAATGCAGGTACAAATACGTTTGGCATTTACGATTCGTCTGATTACAGTAAATTTGTACAATTATTCTCAGGATCAGCCTCTGCGGGCACTCAAACAATGCTTTCAATCAAAGCTGACGGCAGTGTTTTTATCAATTTTTCTGACACAGGTATTAATTTTGCCAGCAACAGTTTTGGTTACTATCTGGGAACCGGCCGTGGCAAATTTTATTCTGATTCCACGCTAAACGGTGGCAATGACCAAATGGTCGCCCTGCAAGGTAACGGGGTTGACAAAATTCAGGTAGGCGGTAATGCCGCAGGCACCTGGAGCAAGAACGAATACATTCTTG
>DAIRVL010000120.1:0-7825 GCA_036802845.1 Pseudomonadales bacterium
TCCCTTAAATCGGGTGCTTGAAGGTCTGTTTGATATTGTTCACCGCTTATACGGGATTGATGTCAAAGCGCTGGATGCGATTGAAACCTGGCATCCCGATGTGCAGGTCTTTGGCCTGTATGACCAGGGGCAGTTGATTGCCCAATTTTATCTTGATCTGTATTCGCGTCCGCACAAAAAAGGCGGTGCCTGGATGGGTGAATGCCGGGTGCGTCGGCGGCGTAGTGATTTAAGTCTGCAATTGCCCGTGGCCTATCTGGTCTGTAATTTTAATGCGCCGGTGGGTGATCAGGCGGCTTTATTGACGCATCGTGATGTGAGCACGCTGTTTCATGAGTTTGGTCATGGCCTGCACCACATGCTGACCCAGGTGGAGTGTGCGGGGGTTTCAGGCATTAACGGCGTGCCTTGGGATGCGGTTGAGTTACCCAGCCAGTTTCTTGAAAACTGGTGTTGGCATCCAGAGACTATTCCCTTGTTTGCACAGCATTATGAAACCGGTGCCAGTTTGCCGCCTGAAATGCTGGAAAAATTGCTGGCCGCGAAAAATTTTCAGTCCGGCATGCAGATGGTGCGACAATTGGAATTTGCCCTGTTTGATTTTGAGTTACACAGTGCATGGGGGCAGTCCGGGGTGACGGTGCAGAAGGTGCTTGATGAGGTACGCTCACGGGTATCGGTAATTCCTGTCGCTGATTTTAATCGTTTTCAATGTTGCTTCAGTCATATTTTTTCCGGGGGTTACGCCGCAGGTTACTATTCCTATAAATGGGCGGAAGTATTATCAGCGGATGCATTTTCACGTTTTGAAGAAGAAGGTATTTTTAATCGGCAAACGGGCCTTGATTTCAGAACACATATTCTGGAGCAGGGCGGATCACAGTCACCGCAGGTTTTGTTTGAAGCCTTTCGTGGTCGTGCGCCTGAGGTGACGGCTTTGCTGCGTCACAGTGGTTTGTTGAGTAACGATGAGTCAAAAGCCGGATGAGTGGGTGTGCCGTGAGAGAGAAAATTATCAGTCCCAAACGTTTTATTGCCGGTGCAAAATGTCCAAAGTGTCAGCAAATTGATAAAACAGTGACCTATGTGATTGAGCGAACGCTCAATCTGCCTGACCAGGAGCAATGCACTGAACAGGACGAAATCATGGCCTGTGTCAGTTGTGGTTATCAGCAGGCCAAGAGCGCTTTGCCGCTTAATTCAGCAGCCGAAACCAAGACAGTCACCGTGCAGCGTAAAATTGATATCACAACCTTTGATCCTAAAGTTTGATCGAAACGTTTTTTTCATCGAGCACGTCAGACCAATGTTGCCAGGCTTGAATCCAGAGCCGTTGTTTTTCCGGCGGGATGCCCACTGTCTGTTGCGCTATTTTTTTCCGTCTTGACGTTATTAAATCGTTTGCAAGCTCAACGCATAAGACATCCAGTTGATTGGAAAAGGGCTCACCAATCAGTTGATGGATGATCAGGTTTGCTGTTGTCATATCGACAGGAATTAAAACCCGCCCCGCCTCAAGAAAATAACGGTCGTTAATTTCTTCTATCAGTCGATGAGCCAGATAGGCTGATTCCATCAGGCGAGTGAGACTCTTTTCCTGACCCACGACAGAGGGTGGATGCAGAAAAAAATCTTCCGTTAATTTTATGACAGGAAAAATCCATTCCTGCATCCGTGCCTCAATCGAGGCCTTAACCATAACCGTTAAATATTTTGGCGCATGTTCAATGTACTTCAGGACAAAGGCCGTCAGTGAAACGGCTGACTTTTTTTCGCCTGAAATATGAATCGTTGAGTGCAGCCCATTCGTCATTTTTTCAAGTTGGCGCGCTAGTTGCTTTGTTTCTTGCTCTTGGACTTTTGCCTGAGTGATAAGTTCACTAATCAGGTGAAATGGCACAGCACTATCCTTCTTGTAGGTGATGATCTTTTACACAGATTGATTATTAACCATGTGATGAAAAATTTCTACATTAACTATGAATTCAGCGCGTTGTTATGAAAGCGTCATAATTCTGAAATATCATTACTGCCGTTAGATTTTTTCGCACCTGTTAAGGCCTTGTTTCCTGTTGTCCGTAAGAATTTTTTGGTAAAAAACGTGCCATTGTGTGACGTGCTTCGCGAGATTGAGAAGGCCGCTGTGAAATAGTTACTTTTTGTTCTATCGTCACAGTGATTTGTTTCCTTTCTTATTGGCTAATGGTAATCATGATTTCGAAATACCCTGTTGTTTTTGTTCGTTTGAACCTGTTTTTGTTTTCCCTTTTGCTGGCAGCTTGGTGTGAAGCGGAAAATCTTGTTACGTATAAGCTAAGTGTTTCAGTGGCGAATGGAGGGCAAGTTACGAGTCCAGATCTGTCCGGATTTACCTGTGCTCAGGGCTCCTGCACTGTTTCTGTGCCTGCCGGCAGAACCGTTAAATTAAGCCCAAGTGCATTGTACGGTTATAAATTCAAGAGTTGGAGTGGTGGCTGTAGCGGCACAGATCCAAATGCCTGTGTAGGGCAAATCAATGCGGACACTTTGGTGACGGCAGATTTCAGGCCCATAGAGCGCACATTAAAAACAACGGCGACGGTGGGTGGAAGTGTAATTAGCCTGGCCGGGGGCATTAACTGCGTGGAAAGCATTTGTTATGACCGTTTCCTGCTAGGCAGTGAATTAACTTTAACGGCATTACCCCGTTTGGGATACACCTTTGCCGGATGGAGTGATGCCTGCGGCGGTGTTCAAAGTGATTGCCGTTTGACGGTCGATAGTTATAAGGCAGTGACAGCCAATTTTGTAGCGGCAACACAACAGACCTCATCGCTTGAGCTTCGTTGGTTAACACCCACCTTGCGTGAAGATGGCTCGTCACTGGCGGCCAATGAAATTAAGCAGCACACCATTTATTACGGTAAAACCAGTGGAGTCTATGACCACGCAGTGACGGTTCCAGCCTCTACAGGTGGCCTGGTTCCAACGAGAATTGTGATAAACGGTCTGCAGAGTGGAGTGAATTATTATTTTGCGGGAATTACCGTGGATACCCGTGGTTTATCCAGCCAGCTTTCGACGGAAATCAGTCGTGTCGTTAACTAAAGATTCTAAAGAACGCTGCCTGTTTTATGTCGCGGGTTTGGGTATGAGGTAACCAAGCAAAAACAATGCAGCGCAACATACGACAATGGTTGGACCTAAGGAGGTATCAAAAACGTAGGCCAAAATCAGGCCGCCGCTAATAGCGATAATGCCCAGTAAACTTGCCCGAATCGCCATGCCTTCGGGCGAACGCGCCCAAGGGCGAGCACTGGCCGCTGGAATAATCATCAGGGCCGTAATGAGCAAAATACCAACGATTTTCATGGTTGTTGCGATAATCAAAGCAATGACCGCCATCAACGTCAGTCTGACCCAGAAAACACGAATACCTTCCACCTGCGCCAGACTTTCATCCAGGGTGATGGCAAGCAGAGGACGCCATAGATACACTAAAATCGCAAGTGCAGCAGCACTGCCCAGATAAATGGCGAACACGTCCTCGGTGGTGATGGTGAGTAAATCTCCAAATAGGAAAGCCGATAAGTTGAGGCGGCTGTCATGCAGTAAACTGACCACCACTAAACCCAGCGCCAAGCTGCTATGAGCCAGTATGCCTAACAGCGTGTCACTGGCGATATAACGTTGTTGTTGCAGCGCCACCAGAATAAGGGCAATGCATAAACACACCACAATAACTGTAATATTAATGTTCACTTCCAGCGCATAACCCAGCGCAACGCCGAGCAGTGCCGAGTGTGACAGCGTGTCACCAAAATACGCCATCCGCCGCCAGACGAGAAAACAGCCCAACGGACCGGTAATGAGTGCGACACCAATACCGCCCAAGAGGGGCGCAAGTAATAACTCCATTATGTGTGCTCCTGATGAGAATGTAGGGGTGTGCTGCATGCCTCGCCGGATAAATCATGATGATGGTCGTGATGATGGGTATAAATCGCCAACTCACTTTCGCCAGGTTGACCAAAGAGTTTTAAATAAGCTGGATGATGGCTGATATTGTCTGGATGTCCTGCACAACACACATGCGTGTTAAGACAAATAACATGGTCTGTGCTTTTCATGACCAGATGAAGATCATGTGACACCATCAATACCGCGCAGCGTGTTTCATCGCGTACTTGCCTGATCAGGCGATACAGTTCCCGCTGACCATTCATATCAACGCCTTGCACCGGCTCGTCCAGCACCAGCAATTGCGGTTGACGCAGTACCGTTCTGGCCAGTAATACACGCTGAAATTCCCCGCCTGACAGTTTTTGAATGGCTTGATGGGCCAGGTGTTCACACTCAAAGCGGGTAAGCGCGGCCAAGGCCTCTTCTTTGTTGGTGTGGGCGTAAGCGAGTTGTAAAAATCGTAAAACTGTTAGTGGTAAGCTGTTATCAATCGTCAGTTTTTGGGGCATGTAACCCAGACGCAAACCGGCGCGGCGCCTGACTTCCCCGCTGCTGGCCTTGAGCAAGTTGAGGGCAATGCGCACCAGCGTCGATTTGCCGGCGCCGTTAGGGCCAATCAGCGTGATGATTTCTCCCTCATGAATCGACAAATTCACCTGACTCAGGATTTGTTTCTCCCCAAGGGTCAGGCTGATATCGTGCAAACTCAGCAAACAGTCGGACATGTTCACCTCTGCTGACACGTTTGACAGCAACCACTGATTTCCAGTGCCTGTGCGGTGATTGAGAAATGTTTCCGCCGGGCCAGCGCAAGAATTTGCTGATCGACAGCAGCATCATTGATTTCCAGCACATTGTTGCAGTGCTGGCAGATCAGAAAATAGCTGCCATGATGGCGTTCTTTGGGATGCGTGCAGCCGACATAGGCATTAAGCGAATTAATGCGGTGAATCAGTCCGGAGGTCAGCAAAAACTCCAGGGCACGATAGACCGTGGGTGGTGCCGGTTTAACACCGTCCTGTCCGAGTTGTTCAAGAATGGTATAGGCGCCCAGTGCTTTGTGGCTGCTCCAGATCAACTCCAGCACACGTTTGCGAACGGCGGTGAGTTGAATGTTTTTTTCCTGACAGAGTTTTTCTGCCAAGCACAAAGCCTCGTGGATACATTGTGCATGTGAATGATTTTTGAAGGGATTGGTTGTGGACGCAGACATAGATGTTACCGTCGCCAAGAGATGTAATGTTATAATATAACACTCACGAACATGAAAACCATCAAAAATAAAGGAGTTGTGATGTCTTTACACCGTGCGATCTGGATTCTGTTAGTGTTCTGGCTGGTTTTGATGCAAAACGTGTTTGCCGGAGTGAGCGTGCAAGCGTCTATCAAACCCTTGCAGATGATTGTCACCGAACTGACACTCGGTCTGACAGACAGCGCCACCCCCTTGTTGCCACCGGGAAAAACAACACACGATTTTGCACTCAGGATTTCGGATGTCAAACGTGTGAAAGAGGCCGATGTTTTACTATGGCTTGGCCCGGCCATCGAACCCTATCTGGTGTCCATGGTCACGCAGAAAGACCCTGCAAAGGTCATTGATGTCAGCACATTGCCGGGAATACAACACTTGCCTATGCGTTTTGTGGGTGAAGAAGATTCTCATCATAGGGGCGAGCACGGGGCGTGGGATCCACATCTGTGGTTGTCAGTCGACAATGCCGCTGTCATTGCTGAAGCGCTGGCCGCAAAACTGAGTCGTTTGGATGCGACTCATGCCGATCAGTACCAACAGAATTTAGAGCATTTCAAAGCATCATTGCTGCCATTGGCGCAGTTTCGGGGACGTTTTGTCCAGCAACCTGCCTTGTATGTAGTGCATCATGACGCCTATCAGTATCTGGAAAATTATATGGGAATAAAACCCCTTGCCGTGGTCACCTCTGAGCCGGAAATCAGTCCTGGCGTGCGTCATCTGATGAACGTGGCGGAAACTATCCAGACACAGCATATTGGTTGTTTTGTTGCCGGGCCCTTGTTGCCACCGAAAATCGTTCCCTTGTTATTTAAAGGGCGCGCGCAGACAAGCTATCAGGTGATCATGCTTGATCCGCTGGCGGGAGGTTCGGCAACACGTTACAGCGACTTTATGGCCGCTCTTTTTAGCGAATTCAGTCAGTGTCTGAGCGTCAGACGTGAGGGCTGAGTCAAATGCATTTGCACAATGCGTTGGAATTCTAGCGGATCTTTAATGGTGATTGGGTGGCCGCTGTGCTCAGGTTGCAGAAGCACATTCCTCTGCCAATCAATCAGACGTGATACCCAAAAACGACAGGCAGCCATTAGTAACAACAAGGGCCAACTCTGCTCTTCTTGTGCCGTAAACGGTCTGATCTTATGGTAATGCGCAAGCAGACTTCGTGTGCGCAAGGGATCAAGTGTTCCGTTAGCTTCGACACACCAGTCATTGACCGTAATAGCCACATCATAAAGCCAGTCGTCCTGGCAGGCATTGTAAAAATCAATGATGGCCGTAATACGCTGCGGGTCAAAAAGCACATTGTCACGAAACAGATCACCATGAATGATGCCTCGGGGCAACGCCGGTTTATGCAAGTAGAACTGTTCAAGTTCTGCCAAGGCCGTGCTCAGAAGTCTTTGTTCTTCATCGTTTAAAGCGCCTTGTAATAACTGCGCTGATTGCTGCAACCAGGACAAGTCACGTGAATTATTCGGTTGAGGCTGAAACGATTCACAGCTCACATGAATGCGTGCCAGCTCAGCGCCGACCTGGGCACACGCAAAGACTGAAGGTTGAGTGCAGTGTTTGCCGTCAATTTTGGGCACAATCACGGCCGGTTTTCCGACCAGAAAACAGATTTGGGTGCCTTGTTTGTTTGCCAGCGCACAAGGCACCGGGCGTTGCTGGTGATGCAAATACGAAGTGAGCTGAACAAAAAAAGGCAGTTCGGCCGCAGAAAGACGCTCAAAAAGCGTCAGAACATAGCATTTTTGCGGACCGTTTTCTTGTTGCAGGGTGAGAAAGTAATTGCTGTTTTCCACACCGCTGGCGATGCCGGAAAAATCGACCAGTTGCCCCAGGGAATACAGGTTCAGATGTTGTTCAATCTCTGATCGTGTCAGGGCAGTGAATACAGACATAAACGACTCGTGAAGGGGATTTCCAATATTCTACAGCGCTACTGTCAGGCCTGCGGATTTTATTTTTTGGGCACGCTATCTTTTCGCTTAAAAGGCTCAAACCACAATAAGATGTAATCAGGGCGGGCTTTGATTTAAGCTACACGATTCCTTCAGCCACCTTGAAACGTTTTCGGGTGTGGTTGCCTAATGATTTGTTGCAGGTATTTGAAGTGACTCGCCGCCCCGACTCCAAAAACACACAAAAACCGCCCATTATTTTGGTCGATGGTTCCTCGTATCTTTTTCGTGCCTACCATGCCTTGCCACCTTTGACGACCTCAACAGGTCAGCCCACAGGTGCTATTCGTGGAGTGATCAGCATGTTACGCAAGCTGATGGCGGATTATCAACCTGAGGACATGGTGGTTGTGTTTGATGCCAAAGGGAAAACCTTCCGCAATGACCTGTATCCCGATTATAAAGCCCATCGCCCCCCTATGCCGGATGATTTGCGAGCTCAAATCGCTCCACTGCACGCTTTGATTAAAGTCATGGGTTTGCCGCTTTTGGCCATAGAGGGTGTGGAAGCCGATGATGTGATTGGTACTTTGGCCGCTGAAGCGACACGTTTGGGACAGAGCGTAGTGATTTCCACCGGCGATAAGGACATGGCGCAGTTAGTCAGTGAGCACGTGACCCTGGTCAATACCATGGTTAAGGCCGATACGCCCACCGGTTA
>DAIRVL010000121.1:0-7736 GCA_036802845.1 Pseudomonadales bacterium
AACGCGCCGAAACAGAACACGCTGCTACAGCCATGTCAGAAATGTCGAGCACCATTAACGAAGTGGCGGGCAATGCGGCGAGTGCCGCCAATGCGGCCCAAAATGCAATCAATCACGCGAAAAGCGGTTTAGACGCCGTAAATCAGAATTGTAGCTCAGTAGAAAACCTGGCTCAGAACATAGTGGATACCAATGGTGTCATTGCTCATCTTGCCCGAAATGGTGAAGAAATTGGTTCCGTATTAAAAGTTATTCGTGATATTGCCGATCAAACCAATCTGTTAGCGTTAAACGCAGCCATTGAAGCGGCACGTGCAGGTGAGCACGGTAGAGGCTTTGCCGTCGTAGCCGATGAAGTGCGGACCTTGGCCAGCCGCACACAGAAATCGACGGAAGAAATACGCATCATGATCGAAGCCTTGCAGCAGGGCACTAACAAAGCTGTAAATGCCATGCAATCAAGCCATAATAAAGTTGCCGAAAGTGTTGATGCGGCGGAGAAAACACGGCATGCACTCAATAAAATTGTAGAAGTTATAGAACTCATTAATGACATGAACGCACAAATTGCCAGCGCCGCAGAAGAACAATCTGTGGTTGCCAGTGAAATTCATAATAATGTTGAAAGAATCAGTGCCGCAGCCAATCAGACTTCCGATGGTTCAGTAAAAATCGAAGAATCAACCGTAAATATTCGTCGTATTTCAGAGCACTTAAATGCGTTGGTCAAACAATTTACGTATTAATCGCGCATAAAACTTTCGCACATCATCCAGATATCCAGTTCTGAGCCAAAAAGAAAAATAGGCCTCTGTGTAAGTATTCTTTGGGCCTATAATTAAAAGCGCTTAAACGCTGTTGTTTGGATGTAATAACGCATGATGATTATCTCGCAGAGTTCACCCGTTTTTGATTTGGCTATTATTGGTGGCGGCATTAACGGCACGGGTATTGCCGCCGAAGCCAGTCAACGCGGGCTGAAGGTTTTTCTTTGCGAGCAAAATGATCTGGCCTCGTCAACCTCTTCAGCCAGCAGCAAACTCGTACATGGTGGACTGCGTTATCTGGAACAGTATGAGTTTCGACTGGTGCGCGAAGCCTTAAGTGAACGCGAGGTATTATTACGAAAGGCGCCCCATCTGGTCTGGCCTCTCGAATTTATTCTGCCTCATAGCCGTCAATTACGTCCGGCCTGGATGATTCGTGCCGGACTCTTTCTTTATGACTATCTGAGTCCGCGTTCCATTATTCCCGGCTCAAAAACTGTTAATTTGCAACACAATGGCATTACGCGCGAAGCATTCAAGAAAGGTTTCAGTTATTACGACTGTGCCGTTGATGATTCGCGCCTGGTGATCAGTAATGCTCTGGCTGCACAGGCCCATCAGGCAATCATCAAAACGCGCACGCAATGTCTCAAAGCCGAAGCAAAGGCCGATGGCTGGCAACTGTTATTACAAAATCAGCGCAACGCAGAGCAGTATTGCGTGCGTGCTCGTGGACTTGTTAACGCAACAGGCCCTTGGGCGGAATCATTTTTTTTATCACAACTGGCGCCCTTAGCTGCACCGCGCTCGGTGCGATTAGTTAAAGGCAGTCATATTATTGTCCCTCGACTTTATGCTGAAAAACACGCCTATATTCTGCAAAATTTCGATAAACGTATTATTTTTGTTATTCCGTATTTAGAAAGTTTTTCCTTGATAGGTACAACCGATATTCCCTATGAGGGAGATCCTGCCGCTGTGCACATTAGCGAAAGCGAAATTGACTACCTGCTTAAGTGTGTAAACTATTATTTTCGCAAACCGCTAAACAAAGCAGACATCGTCAGTCATTATTCAGGCGTGCGCCCTTTGTGTGATGATGAAAGCAATAATCCCTCGGCAGTCACGCGGGATTACACCCTGATACTTGAGGAAATTAAACAACAGCCCCTGCTATCCATCTTTGGTGGAAAAATCACCACCTATCGTCGTTTGGCAGAGGCTGCTTTAACTAAACTACAGCCCTATTTTCCCGCACTAAAACCTGCACTCGATGCAGCCTTTCCTCTGCCTGGTGGTGAATTCAAGCCAGAAGAATGGCCACAACTTCTGGCGCAACTGTCACAGCAAATTCCTGATTTTGTACCCAAGCACATTGAGCGTCTGGCGCGCAGTTACGGGAAAAACTGCTTTAAGGTGTTTGCAGGCGTTAAACATCGCGACGATCTGGGACAGTATTTCGGCGCAGGACTGTATCAGAAAGAAGTCGAGTATTTGCTGCATTATGAGTGGGCAGAAAGCGCCGAGGATATTCTTTGGCGACGCAGCAAACTCGGCTATTTTCTTACCAAGGAAGAACAGGATACACTCACCGGGTTTTTACACACATCCTAATCCCTGTCACCGCAACACGGTCAGATCAGGCGGTTGCTCATCTAACGTTTACGCTTCTTTTCAGGGTTAATATCCTTCATGAGCATTGCAGTGGACACGCGTAGCATTCTTTCTGTTAACCAGTTAAATACCCGGGTTCGCGATTTGCTCGAAGACGAATTCCCTGCAATCTGGGTTGAAGGTGAAATATCCAATCTGCTTAAGGCCTCCTCAGGTCATTTTTATTTCACCCTGAAGGACGATCAGGCCCAGGTTCGTGCCGCCATGTTTCGCGGCAATGCCAGTCATCTGAGTTTTATTCCACGTAACGGGCAACTCGTGATAGTGCATTGTCGGGTCAGTCTTTACCCGATCAGAGGTGATTACCAGATCATCGTTGACACGCTTGAGCCATCAGGCGAGGGCAAGTTGCGTCAGGCCCTGGAACAACTCAAACAAAAACTCGCTGCTGAGGGTTTGTTTGATGCGGCACACAAAAAACCTCTGCCAAAACAGGCGCACACGGTGGGTGTGGTGACATCGCCTACTGGCGCAGCCATTCACGACATACTCACCGTGTTTAAACGCCGCTTTCCTGCCACTGAAATCATTCTGTTTCCCACGCAGGTTCAAGGTGAAGGCGCGAGTCAAGGCATCGTGCAAGCCATTAACAAGGCCAATCAGTTGCAATGCTGTGATGTATTGATCGTGGGTCGTGGTGGTGGCTCGCTCGAAGATCTGTGGGCTTTTAACGAAGAATCGGTGGCGCGTGCGATTTTTTCTTCGAGCATACCCATCGTATCAGCGGTGGGGCATGAAATTGATTTCAGCATTGCTGATCTGGTCGCCGATGTACGGGCACCCACACCTTCTGCCGCGGCCGAACTACTCAGCCCTGATCAATACGAGGTTTTAGCAGCATTTCGCCAGAAAGAGCCACTCCTGCTTGCGTTGATACACCGAAAAATACGCAGTGAAAAAAATACCCTTATGCATCTAGGTAAACGCCTGAAGCACCCACGTCAGGCCTTGCAGGAACAAGGCCAGCGTCTCGATATGCTTGAAATTCGATTACATAAAGCGGTGCAGTTTATGCTGGCGCTGAAAAAATCAAACCTGGAAAATTATACGGCTGTCTTGCGTCTGAATTCTCCTCGACTACACTTGCAACAGCAGCAACAAACCCTTGATAACCTCAGTCGCAGACTGCATCGGAGCATGGATCAATTTATAGCCCATAAAAAACACGTATTACAAAATACGGTGCAGCGATTAAACACCCTCAGCCCGTTGACAACATTGGCACGCGGTTATTCCATTACAACGCAGGCAAACGACAAGTTCAGCGTTGTCAGCCGATATACCGATGTCAAGACCGGTGATACCTTGCGAACCCAGCTGCACCAGGGTGTCATTTATTCCACTGTAATTTCCACACAGGCTGACCCACTTTTTTCTACCGAGGATGAACTCAAATGAAGTCTTTTATTTTCACGCCCACCCGAACGGCTTTTATGCTCTGTTTGATCTTGCTCGGTGCGTGCAGCACTGTGCTTCAGGAGGTACTTAAAGCACCCGAGATCACGGTAACTGATTTCAAAATCACCAAGGCTGGTTTGATTAATCAAACCCTTGCTGTCACGCTGAAGGTGAAGAATCCCAACAAAGTACCTTTACCGATTAAAGGCTTCTCGTACAAAATTGATCTTGCCGGTGACGAATTTGCCAATGGAAATACACAGGAGGAATTCACCATTCCTGCCGGCGGTGAAAAAAACATTGATGTTTATGTCACCTTAAACCTATTGCGCTCAACCTCTCATCTACTCAATGTCGTTAAAAGCGGCTCATCGGCTATCGACTATCAACTCTCGGGTGCCATTAGCGTGAATTTGCCTTTGATGGGCTCTATTCCCATTAACAAAAAAGGCAAAATCGATTTAACGCAATAAATTGGATGGTCTAATGCGACTTGTTTTAAGGGTTTGTGTCCTGTTTTTTTCGGGCCTTTGGGCATCCTACAGTGTTGCCCTACCCCGTGCCGACGCCGTGCCCGGTGGTGTTGTTTTGATTCCCCTGTCGGGAACTTACGATATTGCACCCAAAGTTTCATTCAATGGCCAACGCACCATGGTTTTCAAACATGCAAACGCATGGATGGCCGTGGTGGGCATTCCACTGGATATGCGTGCGGGGCAACATGCTATTGTGGTCAAACCGAATCAGGGCGCAACCTTCAACGTCCCCTTTGTTGTGACAGAGAAACTCTACAAAGCCGAATACCTTACTATCACCAATCAACGTCAGGTAGATCCCAATCCTCAGGATTTAAAACGGATCAATGCAGACATGGCTGAAATGAACCACGTATTTTCAATGTGGCGCGACGAAACTCGGGATCTGATGCCCTTTGTAAAACCCGCGCAAGGTTCTTTTTCAGACAACTTTGGTTTACGACGTTTTTTCAACCAGCAAGCGCGTAATCCACACAGCGGCATTGATATTGCCGCGCCCGAGGGCGCTCGTGTCATTGCGCCAGCAAGTGGCATCGTACAGGCCACCGGACACTATTTTTTTAATGGCAATACCGTGCTGATAGATCACGGCCAAGGACTGATAAGCATGTTTTGCCATTTAAGCAAAATCAAGGTCAACCGGGGCGAAAAAGTCAGTCAAGGACAGCTAATTGGTTTGGTTGGACACACAGGTCGCGCCACGGGCCCGCATTTGCATTGGAGTATCAGTTTGAATAACGCCCGTGTGAACCCCTTGTTGTTTGTTGCTAAAAACGTGACGCCTTAAATTTAACGAATCGCAAGAAGGGCAAATCGTCCGCTGTTTACTTACCAGAAATGCAGAATCAGGTTGCAGCCTTGCCTTGCATCCTGAATTCCCACGTTTTGGTGTAATCGCTACACCACAGAACATCAACACGCTAGCGCTTGACGCCATGTGCACCCGGACTATAAATTCGCGTCTTTTTAATCAAAGTGAGTGACCGTCGATCATGCAAATCATTTCCTTTGATGCCTTGCGCAGCCTGGGTCTGCCTCATATTCACTACGTCAAGCCGGATCGCTATCTGGACCATTTGCCACGTTTGCGTGCAGCTGACTGGCTGATTTACCCCGAATACTGGCAGATTCATGCACTGTTTTATGGCTTAAACAAACGAATTTTCCCCAGCATGGCGAGTTACCATATTGGCCACGACAAAATCGAACAAACGCGGGTTTTTCAGCTCTTGTGCCCTCAGCATATTCCTGACACACAGATTCTTGAGAACAGCGAAAAAAATGCCCGACAGCTCTGGGATGAACTGTGCGCACCCTTCGTGGCCAAAATTCCCCGCAGCAGCGAGGGTCGTGGCGTGTTTTTAATTGAAACACGGGCCCAGTGGCATGCGTATTGCCATCAAAGCACGGTGCTTTATGTGCAAGAACAACTGCCTATCGATCGCGATCTGCGCCTGGTTTTAATCGGTGACTGCGTGGTGGCCGGTTACTGGCGGCTGCAAGGCAGCGATGGTTTCCATAACAATATTGCCCAAGGCGGCGAACTGGATTTTTCTCCCTTGCCCCAGAAAGCAATCGATTTAGTGGAATCCGTGGCGCGTCACTTAGGCATCAATCACGGCGGCTTTGATGTGGCTATGGTCGGCAATCACCCCTATCTGATCGAATACAATCGCCTGTTTGGTAATCAGGGACTTATTGAACAAGGCTTGTGTATTGATGAGCTGATCTACGCATATTTATTGAATCACTAAAATTGCCAATATAGTCGATTGCTCTGTGGACTGTTACCATGAGCACCTTTCGCGTCTGACTACTGCATAAGCCATTATCTGTTTTGTTACGCTTCAAGAAAAAAGAGTCTTCTGTATGTCTATAAAAAATTATCTGATTGCCGACAGCTTCGCCATGAATGAGGTCACCCAAGTGGCAGATGGCTTACATGTATTACGCCAACCCATGCTGCATAATCCCGATCATATCAACTGCTACATTATTGAGGGCGAGCAAGGTTTGACACTGGTGGATACCGGCATTCCCTCCGAAGACAGTTTTAACAACTGGCAGCGCCTGCTTGACTCACCCTTGGCAGCCAAAGGTGTGGAGCGTATTTATCTGACGCATGGCCACCCCGATCACGTCGGCGGTGCCCAGTGGCTACAAAAACATACCGGTGCACCCATCGTTATGCCGGAGCGCGAAGTGGATGCGGTTCAGCGCATGTGGCGAGGTGCCAGTGATAACAAACCCTCTGTTGCTGAATTCTTCACACACTGGGGCGTACCCGAAGAGCTGCTGAATACGGTTTATGCCATGCAGGACGGTTTTAAATACGGCTGCCCCGATCTCGACACGCTGAAGGTGCAAACCTTTAATGAAGGTTTTTCCATGAAAATCGGCTCACGCTTATGGCGTGTCGTCGATGGTTATGGTCATACCCCCCACAATGCCGCCCTGTTTTGCGAAGAAGACGGTATTATGCTGTCAGGTGACCAGGTTTTACCCTCCATTTTCCCTAACGTCAGCATCTGGTGGGGTTCGGAGTCAAACCCGTTGCAAAGCTATATGGATTCTGTGGCCGCGTTTAAAAATCTGCCCATTAAAGTGATTTATCCCGCCCATGGCGGTGCACTGGAAGACATCAACAAACGTATTGATGTTATTTTGAATTTCCATCAATTGCGCCTTAATCGTGCGCTGGTTTACCTGGCCGATGCACCTAACAATGCCTATGAGGCCATCCCCAGTGTATTGAACAAAAAACGCAATCCGATGATGATTTCACTGCTTGCAGGCCAGGTGTTTGCTATTTTCAGCTGCCTTGAAAACCAGGGTTTAATCGAAAGAGTGGGCGATAATCCCCTGACCTTTCAGACCAAACGCGATGTAACGTTGCCTGAATTAGCGCTGGATGCTGTTAACGCCTGAACGTTTAATTGACTACACGGATGGATGCGCTATAAAACAGCATTCATTCGTTTACCTTCCTTTCTCTGCCCATCTTGCCCATAATGATTTGCACATGAGAGTGTAATCACTCGCAATGTATAACACGTCATACTGTCTAAAACAGTGAATCTAAAACAGTGAATTCTTCCACCTACTTTTTGCACGCGTTGTACGCGCAAAGGTCATGTTATGCTTTCAGAAAAAA
This sequence comes from Pseudomonadales bacterium, assembly GCA_036802845.1. Classification (GTDB taxonomy): domain Bacteria; phylum Pseudomonadota; class Gammaproteobacteria; order Pseudomonadales; family UBA3067; genus DAIRVL01. The sequence goes on from DAIRVL010000121.1 coordinate 7,530, forward strand.
TCGAAAAACAGCTGGCCATACAAGGCATGTCTTGCCAGGGTTGTGTTAAAAAAGTTCATAAAATTCTTTCTGCTGATCCCGGCCTTGAAAACATTCAGGTTGAATTGAATCCTGGACGGGCACATTTTACCTGCACGCAGGACACGAACATCAACGCGCTGATTCAATCCCTGGCCGCCCATGACTTCATCGCTAACGAAGACCCTA
>DAIRVL010000122.1:0-7667 GCA_036802845.1 Pseudomonadales bacterium
CGGTCTGCGTTCAGTCATTGGTGCCGGGTGCGTGGTAGGGGATCGTGTCCGTATTGGTAATGACTGTCTCTTATATCCTCATGTGACGCTGTATTATGATGTTGAAATTGGTGACAACGTTATTATTCAAAGTGGCGCAGTGATAGGTTCAGACGGCTTTGGTTTTGCGCCTTACCAATCCCGATGGGAGAAAATTGCACAGTTAGGGTCGGTACGAATTGGTCATCGTGTCGAAATTGGAGCCAATACCACCATTGATCGTGGCGCACTGGATGATACGGTTATTGGTAATGACGTTATTATCGATAATCTGGTGCAAATTGCGCACAACGTAGTGATCGGTGATGGAACGGCCATCGCGGGCACGTCTGCTGTTGCGGGTAGTACCATAATAGGAAGGTATTGTATTATTGCCGGCGGTGTTGGCATTGCCGGGCATCTTGAAATTGCTGACCATGTTCACATTCGTGGCATGAGCATGGTCAGTAAAAGTCTTAAACAAGCAGGCTCCTACTCTTCAGGGACAGGTGGTGCGGTAGAGACGTCTGTTTGGCAGAAAAATGCGGTGAATTTCCGACGATTGAGTCAGATGCAAAATCGTCTTTCTGTACTGGAAACTGTACTTAAAAAAAATGGCCAGCCAAAAACGGATCAGGTGTCGGCGCTTGATGATTAAAGGCGCTACTTTTCTAAGTAACAGTTCACTATGGTGCAAGTGCGTAGAGTCTAAGTAAACCCATTGCAGTGTGTTGATAGTGTTTTACTGAAGTCACGGAATGTAAAAAGTTCTGGATATCGGGTGTTTGCAAAAGATCAGATTAAACGGATGATGTCAGTTGTCTCATGGAGTGAGCATAAATAATTTTCAGTCTATAAACTCGCAGATTTAGGTTATTTTAATGATAGAAATGATGGATGTTAATGAAATACGAGAGTATCTCCCGCACCGGTATCCTTTTTTGCTGGTTGATCGTGTCACTGAATTAAAGCTGGGGGAGTCCATTGTTGCTTATAAAAACATGTCCATTAATGAAGCGGTTTTTCAAGGGCATTTCCCCCATTACCCGGTTTTCCCTGGTGTTATGATTATTGAAGCCATGGCACAAGCCGCTGGTATTCTTGGTTTTAAAACCATGGATAAAAAACCTGCTGACGGTTCTATTTATCTGTTTGCGGGTGCAGATGCAGTGCGCTTCAGGCGCCAAGTTATTCCCGGTGATAAGTTGGTACTGCATGCCAAAATTCTTAATGAAAAACGGGGGATATGGAAGTTTGAATGTGAAGCGAGAGTTGAGGGCGAACTGGCTGCCAGCGCTATTATTCTTTGTGCAGACAGGAAGCCCAAGTCTTGATTCATCCACTGGCGATAGTAGATCCAACTGCCGAGCTGGGCGAAGGTGTTGAAATTGGCCCGTGGACGCTTATCGGTCCGGGCGTGAAAGTAGGCAATAATTCCTGGATCGCTTCTCATGTGGTTATAAAGGGGCCAACCGAGATTGGTCAGAACAACCGTATTTACCAGTTTTCCTCAATTGGCGAAGATTGTCAGGATCTTAAATACAAAGGTGAACCGACGCGACTGGTCATCGGTGATAACAACATCATTCGCGAATCGGTCACCATTCACCGTGGTACGATTCAGGATCAGGGCATTACCCGCATTGGCAATAATAATCTCGTGATGGCTTATGTCCACGTGGCGCACGACTGTGTTTTGGGTAATCACATCATTTTGGCAAACAGCACTGCTTTGGCGGGCCATGTTGTGGTGGGTGATCACGTGATTTTTGGCGGATTTTCAAAAATCCATCAGTTCTGTCAAATTGGCTCTTACAGCATGTCAGCCATCAATAGCGTGGTGGTCAAAGACGTTCCGGCGTTTGTTATGGTCAGGGGGGATACCGCATCTGCTTATGGGATGAATTTTGAAGGCATGCGACGTAAAGGCTTTTCAGCGGATGAAATTACTGAATTGAGGCAGGCTTATAAAATTGTTTATCGTCAGAAAAATTCGTTGACTGAGGCAATAGAGCAGCTTAAAACACAATTTCCCCGGAATGCTAAAGTGCATCTGTTTATAGACAGTCTGGAAAAAAGTACCCGGGGCATCACCCGCTAAGTATTTACTCTACAAGTCAAGTCGCCTGAAAATCGTTCTAAGGACAGTGGGTCTCCTCAACCATGGATAAAACGACCACGCATCAGAATTTCATACGCGAAAGTGGAAACACACCTTCACCCTATCCATTCACCATTGCCATGGTCGCCGGTGAAATGTCCGGTGACATTCTGGCGGCTGGTTTGATCCGTGAAATTAAAAAACACTACCCCTATGCGCATTTTGTCGGTATTGGGGGTGACAAAATGATCGCGGAAGGTTTTCACAGTCTTTTTCCCATGGAAAGGCTGTCAGTGATGGGCATCGTTGATGTGCTCAAACGCTTGCCTGAGTTGCTCGTCATCAGACACAAGTTGCGGGCGCTGTTCCTAAAATACCGTCCCACTGTTTTTATTGGCATTGATGCGCCTGACTTTAATTTGAACCTGGAGCATGCCTTGCGTGCGCAGGGTGTCAAAGTTGTGCACTATGTCAGTCCCTCTGTGTGGGCCTGGCGACAGGGGCGAGTGAAAAAAATTGCCCAATCAGTGGATTTGATGCTCACGCTATTTCCATTTGAAATGCGTTTTTATGAGCAACATAACGTGCCGGCACGTTTTGTGGGCCATCCTCTGGCAGATCAAATACCTCTGGCATCGGCCAAAAAAAGTGCACGAGAGGCCTTGGGTTACCCGGAACAACAGCGATTGGTTGCCTTGTTGCCCGGAAGTCGCTCAGGTGAAGTGAGCTATTTGGGCCCGGTTTTTATTGCTGCGGCAAAATGGTGTCTGGAACGTCAACCCGATTTGCACTTTATCATTCCGGCTGCCAATGCCGCGCGCAAAAAACAATTGCTCCTTTTGCTGGACAAGGAAACACAACAACTTCCCGTGCGCATAGTAGAAGGCGATGCCCAGCGGGTAATGGCCGCCAGTGACGCGGTATTGCTGGCCTCAGGTACGGCAACATTGGAAGCTATGTTACTTAAAAAACCGATGGTCGTGGCCTATCGCTGGCATCCTCTCACCCATGCCATTATTTCCAGAATGGTACATGCCAAGCATGTGTCTTTGCCTAACTTGCTGGCGGAACAGGCGCTGGTGCCTGAATTGATTCAGGATCAAGCCACGGCCGAACGTTTGGGCGCCACGCTGCTCAGCGTGATGACAAAGGAAAATGAGCGGATTTTAGTGGAAAAGTTTACTGAAATTCACCACCTGCTTAATCGCAACAGTGATAGCCTGGCTGCGGAGGCCGTGTTGAAATTGATAGGGCGTTTGTGACCAAGCATGCCGATTCAGCTAACGTGGCTGCCCAGCAGCATGAGGCCTTGGTTTTTTTTCAGCAACAGGTCGCAGCAGGGCGACGCGTGGTGGGTCTTGATGAAGTCGGCCGTGGCCCCTTGCTGGGTCCGGTGGTTGCGGCAGCCGTTATGCTTGATCCAGCACGCCCCATTCAAGGCCTGAGCGACTCGAAAAAACTGTCGGAAAAACGTCGGGATGCTTTGGATAGAGAAATCAGGGAAAACGCCTTTGCCTGGGCCTTGGGGCGTGCAGAAGTTGAAGAAATTGATGCATTGAATATCTTGCAGGCAAGCCTGTTGGCGATGCAGCGGGCTTATCTGGCCTTAAAAATAGACGCGGATGTGGCAATGGTTGATGGCAATTGCCGGCCAGACCTGGCCTGTCAAATCAGAACGGTGGTTAAAGGTGATTTGATTATTCCGGCCATCAGTGCCGCCTCCATTCTGGCCAAGGTGGCGCGTGATGCCGAAATGCGTGAGCTTGATCAGCAATACCCGGCCTATGCTATTGCACAACACAAAGGTTACCCGACGCAATTACATCGTGATCTGCTGGAAAAATACGGTCCTTTGCCCATTCATCGCCGTTCCTTTGGCCCCGTTAAAAAATTGTTGGATGAGTAATAGCATCGCATGAGCATGCCAATACCTTTCGTACATTTGAGACTGCATACTGAATATTCCCTGGTTGATGGTTTGGTGCGTATCAAACCACTGGTCAAAAAAGTGGCCGAGTTGGGCATGCCGGCGGTCGCGGTTACCGATCACGTTAATCTTTTTGCACAAGTGAAGTTCCAAAAAGCCGCTATGGCGGCCGGTATCAAGCCTATTCTGGGTGCCGATATTCTGTTGCGCAGACAGCCGGGTGAAATACCTGCATTGCTGACTTTGCTGATCATGAATGGCCAGGGCTACAAAAATCTGATCGAAATTATTTCTGCCGCCTACCAGCACGGGCAAGAACTGGGTGTGCCTTTGAGCACCGTGGCCACGGTAGAAAAATATGCAGACGGTTTGATCGCGTTATCCGGAGGCGCATCGGGTGATGTGGGGCAAAGTCTGTTGGCTGGGCATATGGACGAGGCGGAACAGCATGTTCGCTTCTGGCAAACACTTTTTCCGAATCGTTATTATCTCGAAGTGCATCGTACCGGGCGTGAGCAGGATGAAACTTATTTGCATGCGGCTGTGAACCTTGCTACGCAATGCGAATGTCCGGTGGTGGCCACCAACGATGTCCGTTTTCTGGAAAAAGAGCATTTTGGCGCGCACGAGACCCGTGTTTGTATTGGCGAAGGCCGTGTGCTCGATGATCAAACACGCCCCAGGACTTACAGTGATCAGCAGTATTTGCGTAGCCCGCAGGAAATGGCCGAGCTCTTTGCAGATCTGCCAGAAGCCCTGTTAAACAGTGTTGAAATTGCCAAACGTTGCAACTTTACCATCGAGTTAGGCAAAAACTATTTACCCAATTATCCCGTGCCTGCGGGAAAAACTATAGAAACGTATTTTGCTGAACTGGCATATCAGGGGCTTGAGTGGCGATGGCAGATCATTGCCGGGCAAGCCACAGAAAATCTTCAGGAAAAATACGCTGTTTATCGAGATCGTTTGCAGTTTGAGCTCGACGTTATCAATCAAATGGGATTCGCCGGTTACTTTCTGATTGTGATGGATTTTATCGGCTGGGCTAAAAATAATCAGGTGCCTGTGGGCCCCGGTCGTGGTTCGGGTGCCGGTTCACTGGTGGCCTATGCGCTGAAAATTACCGACCTCGATCCGCTGCAATATGACCTGCTTTTTGAGCGTTTTTTAAATCCGGAACGGGTATCCATGCCCGACTTTGACGTCGACTTTTGCATGGATGGGCGTGACCGGGTTATTGACTATGTTGCCGAGCGTTATGGACGCGGTGCGGTCAGTCAAATCATCACCTTTGGCAGCATGGCGGCGAAGGCGGTGGTGCGTGATGTGGCACGTGTTCAGGGAAAATCCTACGCCCTCGCCGACAGGTTATCCAAAATGATTCCCTTTGAACCGGGCATTACCCTGACCAAAGCCATGGAGCAAGAACAGGCGCTGCGTGAAGCGATAGAAAAAGACGAAGAAGCCGCTGAAATCATGGAAATGGCTTTGCAGCTCGAAGGCATCGTACGTAATGTTGGCAAACATGCGGGCGGCGTGGTTATTGCGCCCACGCAACTGACAGATTTTTGTCCGCTCTATTGCGATGAAAGTGGCGGCAATCTGGTAACCCAGTACGACAAAGACGATGTTGAACAGGTGGGTCTGGTCAAATTCGACTTTCTGGGTTTAAGAACGCTCACCATCATTGATTGGGCCGTCGCGACGATCAATCGTCAGCGGCACGAACAGGGTGAAGCCGCACTGGATATCAGCCTCTTGCCTTTGGAAGACCCGCCGACTTTCGCGCTTTTGCAACGCGCTGAAACCACCGCCGTATTTCAGCTGGAATCGCGGGGCATGAAAGATTTGATCAAACGCCTCCAGCCCAGCAGTTTTGAAGACATTGTGGCACTGGTGGCACTGTTCCGCCCAGGGCCACTGCAATCGGGCATGGTCGATGATTTCATCAACCGCAAGCACGGGCGCGCGGTGGTGGCCTATGCACATCCTGATCTTGAACCTATTTTGCGTAACACCTATGGGGTTATTCTGTATCAGGAACAGGTTATGCAAATAGCCCAGGTGCTGGCTAACTACACGCTTGGGCAGGCGGACATGTTGCGCCGTGCCATGGGCAAGAAAAAACCGGAGGAAATGGAAAAACAACGGACCATTTTTAATGAAGGCGCCCGTGCCAGAGGTATCAATGAAGAAACGGCAACCTATGTGTTCGATTTGATGGAAAAATTCTCCGGTTATGGATTTAACAAATCACACTCGGCTGCCTATGCACTGGTGTCCTATCAAACTGCTTGGTTAAAAGCCCATTATCCTGCGCCTTTTATGGCGGCGGTTTTATCTTCTGATCTTGATAATACCGATAAAGTCGTGGTCTTGATTGAAGAATGCCGGGCAATGAATTTGCAGGTGCAGCCGCCGATGATTAATCACAGTGAATATAAATTCACTGTGGTAAACGGTGTGATTGTCTACGGTTTGGGTGCGGTAAAAGGCGTGGGTGAAGGTGCCATTGACACCATCGTGAGTGAGCGTGCCCAGCACGGCCCCTACGGCGATTTATTTGAATTCTGTCGTCGGGTCGACATGAAAAAACTCAACCGGCGCACGCTGGAAGCGTTGATTCGCGCCGGTGCCATGGATTGCCTTGACCAGAATCGTGCAACGCTGTTTGCCAGTCTCGATCAGGCTATTCGTGCGGCCGATCAGCATGCCAACAATCAAAGCAGTGGCATGTTTGATCTTTTCGGCGACAAGGTTGATTCATCGGTACTTCATGCCGAGTATAACGTTATACCTGAGTGGAGTGACAATGTGCGCCTGGAAGGCGAAAAAGACACCCTGGGTTTGTATCTTACCGGACATCCTGTCGATCAATACGAAGCTGATCTCGCACATTTCATCAGCCACAAAATTGTTGATTTGCAGCCGCAGCGCGGTGAGAAAAAAATCATTGCCGGTCTGGTGGTGGCCATTCGCACCATGAAAACCAAAAAAGGGAGCACCTTGTGTTTTCTGGTGCTGGATGATCGCAGCGCCCGCATTGAAGTGTCTTTTTTTACCCGCACCTACGAACAATACAAACACTTGCTGATCAAGGACCAATTATTGGTGGTTGAAGGGGAAGCCAGTTCGGACGAATACAGCGGCGGGCTGAGGTTTAACGTTGATAAAGCCTTTGATCTCACCGGTGCCAGAGGCTGTTATGCCAAACGACTGGAGCTGTCGCTCAACGAACAAGACCTGAGTCTTTCTCAAATCGAGTTACTTAAAACCAGCCTGTTGTCAGCAAAGGGTGGTGAAACGCCGGTGATGATTAATTATCTGGGTACTCAAGCCCATGCGCGACTTCGTCTGGGCGATAACTGGAAAGTTCATCCCAGCAACGCGCTGCTCACGCAATTGCAGCAGCTCTACGGTGCTGAACAGGTCACCGTCAAATATTAAACGGTCTGATCATCTGTGGTGCCGGAATTGTCAGGTTCGAAATACGCATTAAAAAACTGTTTTGCCGTGCGACCACTTCTGGAGCCTCTCGCCGCCGCAAACATTTTTGCCGCCTGGTGTAATTGCATTCTATCGCCTTTAAAGTCGGCAAAATAACTGTCCACAATATCGAGA
>DAIRVL010000123.1:0-7512 GCA_036802845.1 Pseudomonadales bacterium
ATTACGAAAGAACATTTCATTGACAATGTCGATGCTGAAGTGGTTGATGATAGGCCCTAGATCTGCTTTTAACATTAAGTCATCGTTTACAAGACGGTGCATTTAAATCATTTGGGGCATGAAGTGGATTTTCTTGCCGTACAATTAACAAACAGATTTTTTCTGAATTCATCTAATAAATTATTTAAGTTATAAATAAAAACGGGGCTTGCTCAAGCCATCCCTTGCACGTATTCTTGCGCACCTATTTATACGAGGTGTTCGTTTTTTATCGAATGTTTGGTAATACTTGAATTAAATCAAGATAGAGATGGCATAAGAGTTATGGCACATAAACCACAGTTGATAAAAGAAAGTGATTTGTTCGCAAATGTGTGTTTTAAAGTAGCAAGTAAATCTTTAACAGGTTTCACGTCAGGAGTTAAAAAACTGCCGTCACGCTATTGTTTGGTGATACTCAGATTGGCTGCTGATCGTGGCCATGTATGCGCCATGACTCAGTTGGGTCAGTTACTTTTGCATTATGGTGCGACACGACTCGACAAACGCAAAGGCATCGAATATCTCACGGCCGCAGCTAAAAAAAATGAGCCTGATGCCCAGTATGAACTGGGCCGTATCTATCAGGAGGGTTTGGCTCTGTGTTTTAAGGATGAAAAACAGGCATTGCATTGGTACGCTTTGGCAGCTGAAGGTGGTAATACCCAAGCTGTTCGTTGTTTGGCCGATGTCTGCAAAAAATAGAGGCATAATAAATTTACCTCAACGCTATAAATGCATAACTGTAGCAAGCATTTTATTCTTTGTTTAACTTTTTTGTCGTTGACAGTATCTCTGTTGTTAGAAAATAAAAAATAACCAGGCCAGAAAAACCTGCATAGACAAAAGCTGGAATAATACACATTGATAGGTGTCTCTTATGAATAACTCCAGTGTTAACAGCCCTTTTATTTTTGAAGTTACTGCCCAAAATGTCCGACAGGTTGTGTTGGAAGCTTCATCTAGTGTGCCGGTATTGCTTGATGTGTGGGCGGAGTGGTGTCAGCCATGCAAGGCATTAACCCCCATTCTTGAAAAGCTGGTTCTTGAATATAAAGGACGTTTTCATTTGGCGAAACTCAATGCAGATGCACAAGAAGCCTTGGCAATGCAATTAGGCGTGCAATCCTTGCCAACGCTCAAACTTATTGTTGACGGACAAATGGCTGGTGAACTCAATGGATTGCAGCCAGAAAAGGTTATTCGTGAATTATTGGATAAATTTGTTAAGCCAGATGATGTGGCATCAGAAAAAGATGATTTGCTGGATAGCCTGCGGATTGCTATTGCGCATAAAGATAATCAGCAGGCTCGGTTGTTGCTGGATCAACTCGTCAATGACTTCCCTGGTGATGCTGTTTACAGCGCATTTTCTGTGGATGTTTCGCTGTTAAATGGCGAGTATGAACTCGCTAAAGAACAGTTTGATCAGTTGAGTGCTGAGATTAAAGAGTCTGATGAGGGCAAAAGAATTGCGGCAAAACTGTATATTGTTCATGTGATTCAGAGCAATGACTCGTCAGAAAACTACCTTGATGTCCTTGCAAGAAACCCCGGGGATTCTGATGCGCTGTACTATCAAGCGGCTCATTATGCTTCAAACGGTCAGTATGATGAGGCACTGGCAATGGTATGGACTTTGTTCCAATCAAATATGGCGTTTAAGTCGGGTGAACCAAGAGTTATATTCTTAAAGTTGTTTGATATTTTGGGTAAAACTGACGAGAGATCGCACATATATCGGCGCAAAATGTTCAATTTTTTACATTAATTAATAAGTCGCTTCTAATTAAAAGACTGAATGCTTAGACATTTTGTTGCTGACTTTTGCATTCAAGCTGAGTCTGAGTTGTAAGCATCCCCTGGAATAGTTGCACACATCATTTTCTGGATTGCTCATGCCTAATAAGTACGGGCATTGCAGCAAGCAGTTGGTTCCCATGCCAAACATTATATATCGCACGACTACTTTACTATTCCACCGCAAGCGCTATGAAATCCAAGTCTATATTCTCTCAGCGGATTTCTGCGTGTTATTACATGATCTAAAAATTGCCAACCCAAAAGCCTTGCCTTAGTATTCTTGCCTTTTTCATTGAGTTAAAAATGGGTTATTGAAATGAAAGCAAAACAAATCGTTTTCCCCCTTTTTTTTATGACATCTTCTGCAGCATTTGGGAATGAAAGTGCTGGATTAGATTCAGGTAATGCGGCCTGGATCTTGATTTCTTCGGCCTTGGTGCTAATGATGACTTTGCCTGGATTGGCGCTGTTTTATGGTGGCCTGGTACGGGTTAAAAATGTGCTCTCAGTACTGATGCAATGTTTTGTTATTACCTGTGCGGTTTCCATTCTCTGGATGGTGTGTGGCTACTCCTTGGCTTTTGATAGTGGTACAGGCTGGATTGGTGGCTTGAATAAGGCGCTTTTTGCGAATATCACACGCGAATCGATGACGGGGAACTTGCCTGAAATTTTGTTTGCCTTGTTTCAGCTAACTTTTGCAGTTATCACCCCTGCGCTAATCGTGGGCAGTTTTGCTGAACGCATGAAGTTTTCATCTATGCTGCTGTTCAGTGTTGTCTGGAGTTTGATTGTCTATTCTCCGGTTGCTCATTGGGTATGGGGAGGTGGTTGGTTGGCACAAAGGGGTTTCCTTGATTTTGCCGGCGGAACGGTCGTTCATATAACCGCAGGTATCGCATCGTTAGTGGCTGCATTGTACATGGGGCCTAGAAACGGATTCATGAAAGTTCAAATGCCCCCGCATAATATGACCATGACGGTGACCGGTGCTGGTTTGTTGTGGGTAGGTTGGTACGGTTTTAACGGAGGGAGTGCATTAGCCGCCAATGGTAATGCCGCTATGGCAATTGTCACTACGCATTTATCAGCTTCAATGGGCGCTCTTACCTGGATGACACTGGAGTGGGTGCGTTTTGGCAAACCCTCCGCCTTGGGTATTGTTACAGGCATGGTAGCGGGCTTGGGTACGATTACACCCGCCTCTGGATTTGTAGGGCCCGCTGGAGCCTTGGTTATCGGGTTTTTAGGAGGACTGACCTGCTTTTTTGCCACACTCTATATCAAAAGACATTTGAAAATTGATGATTCGCTTGATGTATTTCCAGTGCATGGTATTGGAGGAATACTGGGTACTTTGCTTACGGGTGTATTTTCATCCTCTGATTTAGGCGTACTGAGTGGTTATGGTTTCGGTTCCGGCATTGAAAATATGGCTGGGCAACTGAGGGTTCAATTATTAGGTGTTATCGTCACAATCCTGTTTACGGCTGTCTTATCCTATATGTTGTTTTTTGTAATTGAAAAGTTTTTAGGTTTGCGTGTTGATGAGGATTCCGAGAGTCAGGGGCTTGATTTGTCCCTACATGAAGAGCGTGGTTACGATTTATAAATGGGCTAAAAAACATCGAGTTATAATTCATGATGTAAGAAGCCGACTTGTAGAAATACACATTTTGTTTGCATTTGAGCTGATGCGTTTATTTATGAATGTGGTAGCCAGAGGTAACGCAGGATGCAAATAAGGAAGTAAAAAAACTATTGCCAAGACCCTTCTTATCTATTAATGTACACCCACTTTAATCCAAACGGTCGTTTGAACTTTTCTGGGTAATTATGATTTTGTTCAAATGATTTAGGTTTGAAGTCTTGCGGGCTGATAATCAGGTTCTGATCCGCATATAACAAGTAAAAAAGATTATAAACCTTGCCGTGATAGTAATTATCAAGGCGTATTACTCACAAACGGAGATTTCAGCATGTCTTTAGAATTCCTTAGCAATGACTGGTTTGCAAAAGTAGAAGAATTGCGCGCTGCTGCGGGCGATCTTGATGTTCCTGCTCAATTGGCTAGCCTGCAATTGAACATCAAAGTGACTGATGGTGGTAATCAAGTAGAAATGGCTCTGAATGGTGGTAACCTGGAGCGTGGCACTATCGCTGGTGCTCCAACTACTTTGATCGTACCAAAAGATCTTGCTTACAAACTTTTCATTAAACAAGATCAGTCTGCTGCAATGCAAGGTTTCATGAGCGGTCAAATCAAAGTTGAAGGCGACATGAGCAAAATGATGGCTATGCAAAGCGTTCAGCCTTCTGCTAAACAGCAAGCTCTGTCTAAGCAAATCGCAGAAATCACTGCTTAATAAGCAGGCGTTTTTTGTTTTATAACAAAACGGCCCACTTTTTAGTGGGCTGTTTTGTTTACAGAGTGGCATAGGGCAATGGTTGTTATTTCCTAAATACTACATAGTAAAAGCAGCTTCTTGCGCCCAGCACATTGAGTATTTCCAGAAACTTAAAGGAGTAAGCTTTAATGGCGAAGAAAATTTCAAGTGAATTGTTAGGTATTACTTTTGACCCGATGCCCGTTGAGTGGGATTCTTCTAAAGTCCAGCTCTACGCTGTTGCCGTAGGTGCTAAACCACCACAAGAGTTGGATTTTCTTTATGAAGGCCGAGGCCCCAAAGTCTTGCCAACGTTTGGTGTTGTTCCTGGTATGGCAACCATGGCAGGGTTGATTGCAAATGTTGAATTTAATTTGGCCATATTACTGCATGGTGAGCAATCAATTAAATTACATCGCCCCATTCCTTCCAATTGCCATGCTACTGCCGTAGGTAAAATTTCAGAAGTGTGGGATAAAGGTAAAGCTGCAGTTCTGGGTGTGGAGGGTGAAGTGTCAGATAAAGATGGTCCCATCTTTACCGTGCACTCTACTATGTTTATACGTGGAGCAGGTGGTTTTGGTGGTGAGCGTGGTCCATCTACCACGGGAAAAAATGAGCCCCCAGCGCGCGAGCCTGATTATGTAGTTGAAGATGCAACCCATACTGAACAAGCGGCTTTATACCGACTGACGGGTGATCGAAACCCTATTCATATTGACCCGGCATTTGCTCAGATGGGTGGTTATAAAGAGCCCTTCCTTCACGGACTATGCACTTATGGGTTTGTAGGTCGTGCGGCACTCAGCGCTTTATGTGGAGGGAATCCTGAACGATTTATCTCTATGGAAGCTCGTTTTGCTGACCAGGTGTATTGCTCAGATAAAATTATTTCCAAGTTCTGGATTGTAGGAGAGGGGGAAGCCATTGTCTCTGCTGAAACCCAGAAGGGTAATGTTGTGCTCTCTCAAGCCAAAGTGACGTTTAAACCTGAGTAAGTTTGACTAAGCTTTGCCCAAAGAACTGGTTCCGTGTTTACGGTACCAGTTTGTCTCTTTTAGCGGCTGGATTTATACGCACATCCTATTGAATGTAATTTTTATTGGCTTGCTACTTGCGAGATAGAACTAATCTTTTCTTTAAAGTCTAATAAAATACTGCCGGCTTCTACCAATAAAAATCCATCGTCATTTTTAAGTAGCGATTGTTCTTGTTCGGGGTTTTGGCTGCTTTCTTCTGCTTGTTTTATTTCTACAATTTCATCCAAACCTTTTGCTTTGCGTTTTTGATTTTCTATAAGTAATAAGTCGTTTTCCTGTTTTATCTTTTCCTCCTTACGTATTTTTTCTGAGAGGCTGATGCTTTTGACGTTACGTATGGCGTTGTAGTGTTTTAACTGCTGGTTCAGGTAAATAAAGTCAGGATTGTTCTTGACCCGAGATTCATGAAGTTTGATCAAATCAGGAATTATTTGCTGATAACTTGCCCAGTTTGAGTGCACCACTGGGTTAATGTAGTCCCAAGGTAAGGCGTTTGAAAGGGCGCTTTCACCTATCTCTTTGTCGTCATAAATACTAGGGTAAAGTACGTCTGGTATAACTCCTTTGTTCTGATTGCTTTCCCCCGATATCCGGTAGAATTTGGCAAGTGTTAATTTAAGTTGACCTTGGTTATTCAGTGGAAGTAATGATTGAACAGTACCTTTGCCGAATGTTTGAGTGCCAATAATTAAGCCTCTGTGATAATCCTGTATCGCACCCGCAAAAATTTCAGAGGCTGATGCGCTCATGCGATTAACAACAACAGCAAGAGGACCCTGATAAAAAATTTCATTGTCTTCATCTTCCAGGATATCAATATTGCCATTTGAAGATTTAATTTGAACTGTCGGTCCATCTTTGATGAATAATCCCGTGAGGGAGTTTGCTTCTTGCAAGGAACCTCCTCCATTGTTTCTCAGATCCATTATCAGACCATCAATTCCTTCGCTTTTTAATTCAGTTATTAATCGTTTGACATCTTGCGTACTGCTTTTGACATTCTTTTTGTTTTCCTCTGCGCCTTTAAAGTCATAATAAAAAGTGGGTAGGTTAATTACGCCAATTTTGAAGTCTTTGTCCCCCTTTTTTATTGTCACGATGTCTTTCTTTGCAGCCTGCTCTTCAAGCTCGACGGTGTTTCGTGTTATTTCAACAATTTTTCTTTCGCTCGTGCTTTCTGTTTTTCCTGAAATGATTTCCAGTCGCACAATACTCTCTTTGGGGCCTCTAATAAGCTGTACGACATCATCGAGACGCCACCCAACAACATCTATTAGCTCACCTTTGCTTCCTTGAGCAACACCAACAATTTTGTCAGAAGGTAATATTTGCTTGCTTTTATCAGCAGGTCCAGCGGGTACTAAACGAACAACTTTTATGAACTCATCCTCTCTTTGTAGTACAGCGCCTATGCCCTCAAGCGATAAACTCATATGTATATCGAAGTCTTTAGATGATCGGGGTGAAAAGTACTGCGTGTGTGGATCGTAAACTTTTGTCAGGGCATCTATATACAATTGAAAGGCATCATCGCTATTAATCTGAAGTGTCTGGTTTAATTGGTTTTTATACCGTTTTTTTAATAAAGTCTCGATCTCGCTAATCGTTTTCCCGGCGAGCTTTAAATCTAAAATGTTATTTTCCAGCTGTTGATACCAAAGTTGTTGTGCTGCTTTGATGTCTTTTGGCCATTCCACGTCTTTGCGATCAATGACAAGACGTTCATCATCATCAAGATTAACGTGTGCCAAGCCTGATTTTATTGTCCTGTTAAAGTAATCAAGTCGCTCCACTAATCTATTGTTATAACGATTAAATATGGTGAAAGCGGGTTGCAGATTACCCGCCCTTAATGCTTCGTCGAAGCGGTATCTATAGGCCGAAAGCTCATTAATGTCTTCTTGAGTGAAGTAGCTTTTTGAAGGATCCAGTTCGTTTATATAGCCTTCAAATAGTTGATTCGATAGAGAGTCATTTATGGGTGTTTTGTTGTAATGCATTTGCGACAGTCTGCTAAGAATGGCCAGGCTAATGCGAGACTGTTGGGGGAGAGGATATAAAACGGTAAATCGAGAAGGTGTATTAGTTGCCGATACGCTTGCCAGGCATTGAGTGCTAAATAGAGTATAAAAGCTACTGAATATTAGTGTTATAACTATTTCTTTTCTAAAAAAGATCTTCTTTATCATACAAATATGACCCAAACTTCATCGTATTAATTGATTGTTGTATTCGTAAAAAAC
>DAIRVL010000124.1:0-7430 GCA_036802845.1 Pseudomonadales bacterium
GTGTCGTTTTTGCCGGCGCACTTGATGGTCATTTGCGTGCCTATGCAAGCCAGAATGGCGCCCTGTTGTGGGATGTCGACACCACCGGGCAAGTCACTGGAACATCGGGGGAAACCGGTCACGGGGGTTCTATCGACGCCAGCGGCCCGGTGATTGTTGAGGGCGAAGTCTATGTTAATTCCGGTTATGGTTTTTTTGGTGAACAATCCGGCAACGTGCTTCTCGTGTATTCGGTCGATGGCAAATAGGCGCCTCATGCGTCCACGTGCAACAAAAAAGTCACCGGGCCATCGTTGACTAGGCTGACCTGCATATCACTGCCAAACTGGCCCGTTTCAACCTTAAGCGGGCTTTTTCTGGCTTCGCAGATCCAGTAATCATAAAGTGTTTTGCCTAACGACGGCGATGCGGCCGAGCTAAAACTTGGGCGCAAACCCTTGCGAGTGTCAGCCACCAGCGTAAATTGCGATACCACCAAAAGCTCAGCGCCCCGTTCTTTAACGCTGACATTCATTTTGCCCTCGGCATCCGCAAACACGCGATAGGCCAGCACTTTATGCAACAGGGCATCGGCAATGCGCTCGTTATCCTTGGGTTCTACACCTAAAAATACCAGCAAGCCCTGACCAATCTGCCCCACCCTTTGTCCATCCACATGCACCGATGCCGAACTCACCCGTTGAATTAATGCTTTCATGTTTCGCAGCTATCCCCTTGTCACAGGTTACGATTAGAATAGGGACCTTGCTTAGGCCTCTGATGCTTTGTGAATACATGCACACTACAGCGCTTACTATTTGGTGTTTTTTAGACGGCAAACCCGGTCATGAAAAACAATCACGCGGACTTATACAAGGCTTGCAGGCCTTACGTCCAGTCCACGTCAACACGATTCCACTCTCGGGCGGTCTTTTTCAGCGGCTGAAACAAACTCAACACACTTGTGCGGTACTAGCCCGTACATCACGCCCCCATCTACTGATAGGTGCCGGTCACGCAACGCATGTGCCCTTGTTACTCGCACGCACACTCTATGGCGGGCGCTCTATCGTGTTGATGAAACCCAGCCTGCCTGTTAACTGTTTTGATTTTGTATTAATCCCCAAGCACGATCAGCCCAAAAAACATGCCCGGATTATCGCTACAGAAGGCGCACTCGCACCCGTTAAATCAGGCGTTAAAAACAAGCAGCAGGGCATTATTCTGATCGGTGGCCCGGATAAACGTGTGGTCTGGAATAATAAACAGCTTTGGCGACAAATCAAAACCATCTGTAGCGCTCAGCCAGAAATTCACTGGCAATTGTCAACGTCCCGCCGTAGCCCGGAGGATTTTATTCTCGCCGGCGAAAAACAAACCAATCTGGAGAGTATTCAGTGGCAAGACAGCCCTGCGGGTTGGCTGGTGAATCAACTGGCCGAGGCCAGTCAGTGCTGGGTGACGCAGGACAGTGTTTCCATGCTCTACGAAGCACTGAGCGCGCACTGCGCAGTTGGCGTACTGGAATTAGCCTCGCGCAAAGACAATAAAATCAGCCGCAATCTGTCTCGGCTTGTTGCTGAAAACTATGTCACACCCTTTTCTCAGTGGAATCCAAAACACCGTCTGACACGCAGTCCGCATCCACTGCAAGAACACCTGCGCTGCGCCAAAATCATCCTGGCCGCGTGTCAGGAACTCGCGCCAAAATACTAAAATTTCAGCTCGGCAACGCCCATCACGATTAAGGCAAACTCTTCATCAAGCAGCTGATTGGCCGCACGTGCCATAAAAATCTTCATGGCTTCGGCTTGTTCGTTGGGCGCCATCTGGTTGTAACGTTGTTTCCAGTCTTCATCGTCATAAACTTTTTTCAGCACGATGGCGCTTAGCTTTTCCGCAGAGGGTAATTCAGGCATTTCACACAAGAACGTCACACCTGATCCATCCCCCTGCTGCAGCGTCATTGTTATTTTTTTCTTTTCAAACTCCGACGTCATGCCAGACACTGCCAAGGCCGCGCCTGCCAAAATGCTTTGCTGTGTAGTCGATTCTTTGTGTATCTGACAATAGCCTTTATCAGCGGCCAGATCCGTCTGTTTTTGCGCTAGTTTACCGCCCTGTACGTAGACTCGATCACTGTTCTGAAAAATGATGTCTTTTTTGATTTGCAAATCAGCCGCATAAACAGGCGCAGCAAAAACACTGAGCCAGAGCAAATATTGTATTTTGGTTTTTTTCATCATTAATTTATATCCAGAAGACGTCAGCGATTCAGCCGACGATTTTTTTTATTCGCAACAGTTCGTACACAAGTGGCGTCAGTCGTAATAACACGCGCTGTTCCAGACGCGCCATAAAACGGAACAGTGGCCACTGGGCCCGCGACTGTATCTGATGGAGAATCAAGGGAGCCAGCCCGAGTGCCACTGCATCAACAAGACAATACCACGCGGCAACCCCACTGGGCGGATTGCCCTGCGTCAAACCAAAGAGGGGGTCAATCGCCGTCCATTGCCAGGTCCCGACCCAGGTGCCCACCCACTCAAGGTAAGAGGTAATATAATAAGCACCCAGATAGACCATGGTCGAACGGCCAAAGTGCAGTGCCAGCAAAAAAATAATAAATAAAAGTGCGCCATACACATCTTGTTGGGCAGCAAATAATACGCCCCAAACGCTCCAGAATGTGCCACTGATGACGGCAAAATACAGCAGGCTTTTTCGGTAATGCGCAAACAAAAGGGAACGTCCCAGCGCCACGGCGCTCAGGTACACCAAACCGTGCCCCGGGGGCACAAAGGCCGGCACATTACTCAAACGGTAGGTGTAACCTTCCATAAATACCGACGAAAAATATTCGCCCGCTGTGGCAAACAGCACCGCCACCAGAATCTGACCTTGCACCAAACGTGATTCAAAAAGCAGAAAAAAAAGCAGCACGCCCCACGCACAAAACCCCAGAATATTTTGCAGCCATAGGCTGGAATCGGTATCAATAAACAAACAAGCCCAGGCGCTCAAAGCCGTCACCGTAACGATCAAGAGATCGTGATGGCTGCCCCGCAACGAAAGGCCGAGTTCATTAAAATACCGGGGCATCATCAACACAGACCCGCAAAACTGAAGCTATTAATTTTCAACAGAGGCATTAAATTGCGCCAGTGTCGTCGTGCTGTTATCGGCATTGCGAACAAGCAAACTCAAACTCAGTTGATCACCGGGATTTAATGCCCCCACCCCGGCCGGCGTGCCTGTCATCACCACATCACCTGCCTGCAAGGTAAAGTGCTGCGAAATGAAAGCAATCAACTCAAATAGCGGCGTAATCATCTCGGAAACAAATCCGCACTGACGCAATTCACCATTAATGTGCGTGCTCAGACCCAGGTGTTCGGGATGCGCAATGGCCTGCGCGGGCACAAAGGCCGACAAAGGACAGGCGCCGTCAAAGGCTTTGGCCATTTCCCAGGGGTAGCCTTTGGCTTTGAGCTGGTCTTGCAGCTGACGCAAGGTCAAATCGAGTCCGATGCCATAACCCGCCACCTTGGGGGCAATCGTCTCAATCGAAGACTGCCTGATCGTTTCGCCTATCAATACGGCAATTTCAGTTTCAAAATGACAGGGTCCCTGATTAAGGGGTAAATGAATAGGCGCCTTCAAAGCCACGGCACTGGTCGCCGGTTTCATAAATAATAAAGGGCTTGTCGGCACCGGATTGTTTAATTCCTTGGCATGCTCGGCATAGTTTCTACCCACGCAAACCACTTTACCCAAAGGCCACGCCGCGCGCTGGCCATCGACAAAACGATGTTGATACTGCATTACAAGACCTTACCTGGATTCATAATATTATTGGGGTCAAAAACCTGTTTGATCGCTTTCATATAAGCAATTTCTTCCACACTGCGTGAGTAGGCCAAATAAGGCTGTTTTAACAGACCCACGCCATGCTCGGCCGAAATACTGCCTTCATATTTCTGCACAATTTCGAACACCCATTGACTGACGCGCTGGCAATGCTGAAAAAATTGTTCTTTGGGCAGCGCATCGGGTTTAAGAATATTCAGATGCACGTTGCCATCACCGATATGGCCAAACCAGACGATGTCGAAATCGGGATAATGCTGATTCACCAATACATCGACTTCTGCAATAAAGGCCGGGACATTCGACACGGTGATGGCAATATCATTTTTATAGGGGGTGAAAACCGAAATCGTTTCACTGATCGATTCACGAAGTTTCCACAAATTTTTGGCCTGACTTTCACTTTGACTCATCACCCCCTCAATCACCCAGCCCTGCTCAACACAGAATTGAAACAACTCCATCGCCGTTTCAATCAACTCCTCATTCTCGGCTTCAAATTCGAGCAACGCATAATAAGGGGTTTTCTCGGCAAAGGGACGCGCCACCTTGCCACTGGCCACCACATGAGCCGTTGCAATTTCCGAGAAAAACTCAAAAGCCGTTAAATCAAGACGCGATTGAAAATGATTAAGCACCTGCATGATGGCCGCAAAATCAGGCGTACCCAACACCAGCACCGTCAGATTTTTCGGCAAACGCGCCAAACGGATGGTGGCATCGACAATAACGCCCAACGTACCTTCCGCACCTATAAACAGATGGCGCAAATCATACCCGGTGGCGTTTTTAATCAGCCCCTTATTCAACGATAAAATCTCGCCTTTGCCCGTTACCACGGTTAAACCGGCCACCCAGTCACGCGTAAGGCCATAACGAATGACTTTTATGCCACCGGCATTGGTACTGATATTGCCGCCGATCTGGCTGGATCCGCTCGACGCAAAGTCAACGGGATAATAAAAACCGTGGTCCTGAGCAAACAGTTGCAAGTGTTGGGTAATCACCCCTGCACCACAACGCACACTGCGATCAGTGGCATTAAATTCGCTTATTTCATTAAGCAAATCCAGGGCAAGCACCACTTCACCACTGCGCGCCACTGCGCCACCACTTAAACCGGTGCGCCCGCCCGACGGAACCAGTGCCACCTTTTTTTCATTGGCCCAACGAATCACCGCCTGCACTTCGCTGACAGTGCGGGGCAATACTATCGCCAGCGGATCAGGCGTCCACTGCCGCGTCCAGTCGCAGCCGTACTGCAACAAACTCGCAGAATCGGTCAACACCCGACCCTGTGTGATCAAGGCATTCAAGTCATTAATATGTGCGGCGGCATCCACGGACGTCATAGGCAGCTAACTCGTCATTACAGGTTCAAGAATAATGGTGGAAAGTAGTAAAGGAGAATAGTGATTTACTGTGACCAGGCGCTCAAACTGAAATCAGTGTGATATTATACCGGGTCTCAGATAACCTCCTACTTTTTTGTTGAGCGTTTAACCATGGTAAAAACATCTCTTGATCGCAGCAAAATTCGAGTCCTGTTACTGGAAGGCGTACACACCTCAGCCGTAGAGGTGTTCAAAGCGAATGGTTATTCGAACATTGAATATATCAAAACCGCGTTGCCCGATGACGAGTTAAAAGTAAAAATCGCCAACTGCCATATTATCGGTATTCGCTCACGCACCCAGTTGAGCGCAGAGGTGCTGGCAGAGGCGCATAAGCTGATGGTCATTGGTTGTTTTTGTATTGGCACCAATCAGGTTAATCTCCAATCGGCACTCATGCACGGCATCCCCGTTTTTAACGCCCCCTTTTCCAATACCCGCAGTGTGGCCGAACTGGTACTGGCTGAAGCCATTATGCTGATGCGTGGTATTCCGGAAAAAAGCGCACTGGCCCATCGCGGTGTGTGGCTGAAATCGGCCAGCAATTCGTTTGAAGTGCGAGGCAAAACACTGGGCATCGTGGGTTATGGCAATATTGGCTCGCAGTTAAGTATTCTGGCCGAAGCCTTGGGCATGAAAGTACGATTCTGTGATCTCGACAACAAATTACCTTTGGGTAATGCCGAACGGGTGCCAAGCCTGGAAAAACTTCTGGCTATCAGTGACGTAGTAACATTGCACGTGCCCGAAACAGCCGCAACTAAAAACATGATCGGCGCCGCCGAGCTTGCCGCCATGAAACCCAACAGCGTGTTGATCAATGCTTCGCGCGGCACTGTAGTAGACATTGAAGCGCTGACCCATGCACTCGAAAAAGGCCACCTTCTGGGCGCAGCAATTGATGTGTTTCCCCTTGAACCACACAGCAATGACGATGAATTTATTTCACCACTAAGAAAATTCGACAACGTGATTCTCACCCCTCACGTTGGCGGCAGCACAGTGGAAGCACAAGGAAACATTGGTGAGGAAGTGGCAGAAAAACTGGTCAAATACAGCGACACCGGCGCCACCACCACCTCGGTAAATTTTCCGGAAGTGACGCTCCCCGCTCACCCTAACAATCATCGTCTGCTGCACATTCACACCAATGTACCTGGCATCATGTCGCAAATTAACCGTGTATTTTCAGAAAACAACATCAACATACTGGGCCAATATCTGATGACCAATGACAAGATCGGCTACGTTGTGGTTGACGTTGATGCCGAATATAGCGAACTGGCCATCAGCAAACTCAAAGAAATTGAAGGCACAATAAAAGCCCGCGTTCTATTTTAGTAAGAGCTGTTTTTACCGTAAATAATTACAACAATCCCTATCAGGTGTCTGGCTGACACCTGATATCTCACGATTCAAACCCCACGCACACCCAATATTCAAGCAACTCACACGCAAGCTGAACACCAGCTCAACAGAACTTTAACTACGAGAAATAAAACACGCTTTTTTTTAATTTTTCGGGTAGAGAAATTGAAGAAAGCTGTTTACCATGCCGCCACCACTAGGAAAACGAGGAAATCAACATGAAAAAAATAATGCTTCCCTTAAGTATTTGTTTACTGTCTGCGCACGCTTTTGCAGAAACCAAAGTAGGTCAGGTTTCCATTGATCCGTTCGTCGGCTACACCGTACCTGACAGCAAACGCATCATCAATGATGGCATCACTTACGGATTAAATGCCGAGTATCGCGCCACAGCCAACTGGGCCGGACAGGTATTCTTCAACCAATCAGGTACTGAAATTGAAGGCGATCCTACCCAGTCTGATGATCACTATGATTACAAAAAATACGGCTTTAACGCCCTGTATTACTTCAGCCCCGAAGCCAAAGTTCAGCCCTACATCGTAGCCGGTGCAGGTAATGCTGAGCACGAAAATGATAACGAAACACTCCTTAACCTGGGTGGTGGCGTACGTTATTTCGTGACCGATGCCTTTTCAATTAACGGCGGACTGCTAGCCTCTCACAGCGCAGACGATGACCTGGATGACGGCTTGGCCAGCCTGGGTGTTGCCTATTCATTTGGTGGAAAAAAAGAAGAGCCTGTTGTAGCAGCCGCTCCAGCACCCGAACCTGCGCCTGCACCAGCTCCGGTTGTTAGCGATAATGCCGGCGTCACCG
>DAIRVL010000125.1:0-7400 GCA_036802845.1 Pseudomonadales bacterium
AGGCATCACCACAACAATCTTAGTGCCTTCTTTGCTTAATATGATTTTAAAACATCCTCAAGTTGATCAACTCAATCTCAATTCACTTGAAAAAATAATGACGGGTTCTGCACCCCCATCAGTATGGTCGCTTGAGGAGTTTAAAAGACGCTGGAATATTGACGTGGGTTGTGGCTGGGGGCAGACAGAAGGCACTGGCATTATGACCGGTGTTGAAGATTTGCCCGATGCGAAAAAACGCGCGCACTTTTACCCGAACTGGAGTATCAGACGCAAGGAAAGTCCTGTGGAAGGGATAGAAATAAAAATCGTTGATCCGGACACAAATAAAACACTCACTGAGGTAGGTGCTATTGGGCAATTAGCTTACAAAGGCCCCAATGTGTTTCCTGGATATTTCCGCAAGCCTGATATTACAGCCAAATCATTTGATGCCGATGGCTATTTCTATACCGGTGATCTTTTCCGTATCGAAGAAGAAGGCTACGTCAGCTTTTTTGATCGCTGTAAAGACATCATAATACGAGGCGGCAATAATATCAGTGCGCAGGAAATTGAAAACATGTTGCAGGCGCACCCGAAAGTGATGGATGTAGCGGCCGTGGCCATGCCTGATGAGCGCCTTGGTGAGCGTGTGTGCCTATTTGTTGTGCCCAAAGATAAACAGCAAATACCCGATCTTGCCGATCTAACAGATTTCATGCGTAAGCAAAATATCGCTGTGTATAAATTACCTGAACGTTGCGAGATGATAGAAGCCATTCCACGCAACCCTGTGGGTAAAATTATTAAATCGCAATTGCGTCAATTAATTGTCACTAAATTAAAGGCAGAGGGCACGATAGTCAGAGAATAAAATAAAACAGAATTTCCTGGATCACTCTACGGTGATCCAGACTGTAAAACTGAAAAAATTACGCTGCTCCAGCGCCCGGTTTAAGCTTTGGCAATGGGTTTGTTTTCCGGGTTTGAACGTGTTTTTCCTTGGCGCGTATACGTTTCATTCTGTTTCACAGCCCCTTTAATTAAATTCAGCAAGGTAGCCGCATTAAGTTGTGACTTTTGAATGATACGACCATTAATGGAATTAAGATCATTGCACTGTATAAGCAGCGTTTCATAGCGCTGTGCAATGGCGCTTAACTGAGTTTTATTATCGGGATCGTAACTGTGAATGAGCTGTTTTATTTCGGTCTTTCCCAAACTGAGTTGTTGTTCTTGTAACAAATCGTTTAAACCGGTTTCATGTTGAGTAATAAGCGTCAAACAGGTTTGTTTGTTCTGTGAGCACAGCTGCAACGCGTCGTAATTATTATTTTCAAGATGATTTCGCTCTTCTTCCAGGTAGGTTTTGAGTTGCATCAAGAGCTCGGCCCCTTGATGAAGAATTTTAATTAAACGTAGACGAGCAGCTGTTTTATCAGAACCAGAAATAGTAGCCATAAGTAATGCACCCAATGAATAACGGCAGTAGTAAAGCAAAAAATGCGCCGCTGATATGGTTTTTTGTAGATAAAATAAAAATAGAACAGGATAATTAATTTAAAAAGTTAGAGCGTGATTAAATTCAGGCGATTTAAGAGTATAGAAGCAAAGAAGCCGGCTAAATCAGTTGAATTGCGCTAACAGGCAAAAGTATCGTTAAAAGAAAAAACGAATGAGGAGTGGAGTAATCAAGGGTCAAAGACTAAAGGTATTATTCGTTAAAGAAAAACTCGTGTTCAATTATTTTTTCCGCCAATTTTTCAACATTGATCTGATAGTGTCCCTCTTCGATAGCCGTTTTAATTGCAGCCACTTTGGTTTTGTCAAAACTGGAGGAGCGTGACAAACGGTTTTCCAAACGCTCAAGTAATTTTGCTTCCTGGCTAATGGAAACAGAAACAGAAGTGGTTTTTGTATTGTCTTGTTGAGTGATTGATTTTCCGTTGTCGTTTGGCTGCCCACTGCTGTTTACCCGATTCTGGGTTCGGTTGTCTGTGTGACTTTTGCCCGTTGATGGATTATTGAAGTTAATAGCCATGATTTTTTACCTTAATAAAAAGGGAATGCCAAAGCAAACATGTAAAACCGAACTCCACTACGCGTTGACTGGGTTTGCACATTTTAATTCTGCATTACTCCACATCTATGTTATCGGCATGTATGAATAAAACTTTAGTACATTTAGATTTAATTTTATAACGCAATGAAATTGCAGAGAATTGAAGCCTGAACGTTTCACATATTAACGTCAACTTGCCCCGGCCCCGTGATTTCCCCTTCAACTATACGCTCTGAGCGACTGTTTCTAATAGGTATTTTCTGCCCCAAGGTGCCACTGCTTAAAGCGATACCATTTGTTTTGACGAGCAAGGAGGACGATTGCGCTGAAATAGTCACTTGTTCACCACGCTGGATAAGCACCGGGAGCAATAATAATCTGGGTGTAAACGGCGCTTTGGCCAGGAGAGTTCGTTTGAGTTGCATCCCCACAATGGGCTCCTGACTGGTGAAGTAACCCTGTTTGAGTTTATCAACATCCATCTCTGCCAGGGTAATATCTTCAGCTGCAATGCGATGCCCACGAATAAGCTGATTGTTTGCTACTGCAACCAGCATATAAGCGCGAATGGTCACAGGCAGTGTGATTGACCATGGCTGATTGGAACGACACTCCACTTTTGCGTTGGTGCGTCGCATGTATCCCTGAAAAGGCGGCAGCGCTATATGCAAGTCGTTAGCGCACGCATCCAGTTTGAGTCGGGCATCAGGCGCGCCTACTTGAATGTCCTTTCTGACTATTTTCTCTGGAAAGGCAGCGTCGAGTTTTTCAGCAACAATGCGCGCCACAGTCGCCACGATCGCTTGATGCGAGTCATCTGCGTCATCTGCAAATAGGCGTGGTGAACACAATCCAGCAATAAAAATACACAGAATCAGGCGGCCAAGGAAACTGCTTAAAAGATAAACCTGTCCTATTCTCATAGAAATATCACCAGGAAATGATTAAAAAAAACGCGTAATACCTAAAGCCCGAGTCAAGAGATTGACAGCACGGTAGTGTTGTCCCTTTTAGTTTAGCAATTGCCGTGCCTGCAAACTGAATGAAAGATCTTGTTAGGAGTCACTGGTGAAGTGAAATAAAGTCTATCGGAGAAAGAAATGGCAAGTTTGTTGGAAACAGTGGATAAGCGCACGCAAATGGTGGGGCAGAATCGACTGGAGCTATTGCTGTTCAAGCTGGACGGTAATCAGCTGTATGGTATTAATGTTTTTAAGGTGAAAGAGGTGTTGCAGTGTCCGTCGCTTACACTGATTCCTGGTAGAAATCCTGTGGTCAGAGGCATTGCGAGTATTCGCGGCGGAACCTTGTCTATCATAGACTTGCAGATGGCGATGAAAATGCCCGAGCAAGAAAACCTGGACAAATGTTTCATCATCATCGCCGAATACAATAATAGTGTTCAAGGATTCCTGGTGAAATCTGTAGAGCGAATAATTAATACGAATTGGGAAGACATGCATCCACCCCCATGCGGCAGTGGAAATAACAGTTATTTAACGGCAGTAACAGAAGTCGGGCAAAAACTTGTTGAAATAATTGACGTTGAAAAAGTATTGGCAGAAGTAGCGCCAAGAAACTTTACTGTTAGCGAAGGCATAGTCAACGAGGAGGTTGTTAATAGAATTGATAAATCAAAAATTAGAATTCTTATTGTGGATGATTCTTCAGTAGCCAGAAAACAAATTGAGCGCTGTATTTCACAATTAGGCGTCGAAATTATTTCACGAAATGATGGCAGACAAGCACTTAATCTATTACGTGAAATGGCGCAGGAAAATGAAAATATAACCGATATTATACCCATTGTGATCTCGGATATTGAAATGCCCGAGATGGATGGTTATACGCTAACGACTGAGATACGCTCTGATCCACGTCTGAAAAACCTGTATTTAATGCTCCATACATCCTTGAGTGGCGTGTTTAACAAGAGCATGGTTGAGAAGGTTGGCGCAAACGATTTTCTCGCAAAATTCACCCCTGATGAGTTGGTAAAACGTGTGGCTATTCAGGTTTCTACGCTTCTGGGCGAGGATTTTATAATGAATGCTGATGAGTAATGTCTGTGGGGTAATTTTTCCTTGGGCGCCTTCGGGCGCTTTTTTTTTGACAGTATTTCACGTTAATTAATACGTAAATAAATTCCAGCCCATCATTACAACCGTGAAAGCAGGCTTTTTAAAAAGGCCCTGCCTTCATGCCATTCAGGTGTGGCACATAGCTTGCTACATATCATTTGGTCAAAATAACTTGTGCTGTTCTATCGCAATTAAATTGGCCTAAAAATTCTATACCTTGGTAGTTATCGTCCAATAATTTTTTGTGTTTGGAATACATCATGGCAATTAATTTTAGTAATGCACTTGGCATTCATGAGCGCGCGTTAAATCTGCGATCACAACGATCAGAGGTTCTGGCTAATAATATTGCCAATGCAGATACACCGGGTTACAAAGCAAAGGACATTGATTTCAAGGAAATTTTAAGAAATACCAGTGACAGCATGGAGAACATGCGCACTACAAATGCCAGTCATATCAGTGATGATTACGATGAATCTGGTAATGCTGAATTGAAATTTAAAAATCCTTTGCAACCTTCGGTTGATGGCAACACCGTTGAAGTGCATGAAGAGAAAGCTGAGTTTCTCAAAAATGCCCTGCAATTTCAGGCCAGTTTTCGTTTTCTGAATGAAAAAGTGAAAGGCATCAAAGCGGCGCTACGAAGCGAATAAAGCGAGGTCACCCTATGTCATTATTTAATGTGCTTAATATTGCCGGTTCGGGTATGACGGCGCAAACCATTCGTCTTAATGCCACGGCAAGTAATGTCGCTAATGCGGACAGCGTGGCAAGCAGTGTGGATAAAACTTACCGCTCACGGCAACCCGTTTTTGCCGTTCAAGCCCAAGGTGGTGCCGATGATATCAGTTCAACACTTGATGGTAATTCTGATACCAATGGTTCAGGGGTAAACGTGCTGGGTATTGTCGAAAGTAACGCGCCATTTCAGCGGCGTTATCAGCCGGATCATCCTTTGGCGGATGAAGAAGGTTATGTCACTTATCCGAACGTGAATATTGTCGAAGAAATGGCAAACATGATGTCGGCATCGCGCTCATTTGAAACCAATGTCGAAGTAGCAAATTCTGCCAAACAAATGGTGCAACGAATTTTAACCCTTGGACAATAAATTTTAGTTTTAATAAAAAGTAAGAGGCAACTATATGGATGGCATTAATTCTACAACAAACGAAAATGCCTTTTTAGCTGGGTTAACTAAACCCAAGGCCACAGATAAGGCGGAAGAAAATTCCTTTGTAGACGGGTTAAAAAAACCCAAAGTCAAAGAGAATGTGAAAAGCGATCAAACAGATTTTATGAAGCTGATGATTGCGCAGCTTAAAAATCAGAATCCACTTGATCCGAAAGATGGCGCTGAATTTTTATCGCAACTGGCACAATTTACGCAAGTTGAAGGTATTACGAAATTAAATGACCAATTTACAGGGTTATCGAGTCGATTGCGTTCATCGCAAGCATTGCAAGCCACAGCATTGGTGGGTAGAAAAGTACGCGTTGAAAGTGATAAGGCCATGTATACAAGTGGTGCGACGATAAGCGGTTCTGCTGATTTGCCCATGTCGAGCACGAATATCAATATGACCGTGACCGATCGTACCGGCAAATTAGTCACGCAAATGAATTTGCCCACCAGTAAAGCGGGCCCCATACCCATTTCATGGAACGGTAAAGATTTAAACGGCAATTCAGTTCCAGAGGGCGAATATACCATTGCGGTGAAAGCTGAACAGTCTGGAAAAATGGAAGCACTTAAAACAGAACTGGATTCAAACGTTAACAGCGTCACTATCGGCACGGATGGTGCAATGACACTGAATATTGCCGCAGTAGGTGCTGTCCCCATTGAGAAAGTGACGCAAATAAAATAGTAAAGAAAGAGTTATTCAATTTAAATTCAGATGTAAATCGAGGTAAGTAAAATGACATTTAATACCGCCATTTCAGGCTTAAGAGCTGCCAGTGATATTTTGCAGGTCACGGGTAACAATATTGCAAACGCGAGTACCGCAGGATTTAAGGCATCAAGGGCTGAATTTTCTGACGTGTACGCCACCAGTGTCTTGGGTACAGGTGGTAATTCCATAGGAAGTGGTGTGCGTCTGTCGGATGTATCACAGCAGTTTACGCAAGGAAATACGTCGTTTACCAGTAACAGTCTTGATATGGCGGTGAATGGAAATGGCTTTTTTATTCTCAGTGATTCAGGTGCCATGAGCTATGGGCGTAATGGTGCATTCCATCTTGATAATGAAGGATTTCTTGTTGACTCATCCGGTCGTGAGGTACAGGGTTTTTTGGCGTCGGATTCAGGTGAAATCAGCGGCAATTTAAGCACTTTGCAAATTGTGACTGACAACCTGCCGCCCAGGCAAACCACCAATGTTAATTCGATGCTCAACCTCAATGCAGAGTTGGTGCCTCCGACAGTTCGCGGTACGACAAGCGCCGCTACAGGCACAGCGATAAATACACCTGTGTTGGGTTCGACCTTTGCCGGGGGCAATGGCTATCCGGTTGAGACATTTACCTTCACCGATGCGAATGGTGTGAATACGGTGTTATCGACGAATGCCAATGACTCGGCCTCCGATATTGCCTCACTCTTTTCAACCATCCAAGGTGCAACGGTAGCCTCATCGAATGCAGTAACCATTGATATGGGAACGGCTGCCCAAGTGGCAGCAAATACCATGCAAATTAATTTAAACGGGGTGTCATTTCCAGCAGGATCAACCCCGCAACAAATTGCCATAGCCATAAATAACGAAACAAATAACCTGCTACAAGGCATTACTGCAAATTTTACCGGCGCAGTTCCTGGTACGGGTTTAACAATTTCAGCCAATTCGGGTGTTGACCTGTCGTTTACGGTGAACGGCGGTGGTACAGCAAACGATGTTTTCACAATGACGGGGGATGGTGGTTCGTTAGCACTGGGTGCGGGCGCTGGTATCCAGGGTGTGATTGGCGGCAAGGTGGATTTAACGCTGGCCGAAGGTCTTACCATGACATCAGGCGATTTAATAAATAGCACGGCAAGTCCTAATCCTGGCACCCTTTTTACTGATCCAGTGGTGCAAACACCCTATGTGGCAAATCAGTTTGATCCGAGCAATCAGGACACCTATAACAATGCAACCTCATTAAACGTGTACGACAGCTTGGGCAATGCCCACGTTATGAGCATGTATTTTGTTAAAGAGAGCACCATCAATACCTGGAGCATGTATACGCAAATTGATGATCAGGATGTCGGTGACCCTAACCCG
>DAIRVL010000126.1:0-7227 GCA_036802845.1 Pseudomonadales bacterium
TTGTCATCAAAGTCAATCAGCGTGCCAAATACAGGTGACAGAGTTGGGCTTGGTGTGCCTGTAAAGGGTACGGCATAAGACATAGCGCTCGCTGCCAATAAGGTGGCACCTGCTACGATAGAAGTACCTAATTTTAGTTTTGACATACAATTTTCTCCATTGATATAAAATTAAAATAAAGCCAGGCTGGCAGGCGTCAAAAAGCAATAGTCAGGCCAGCTATCTAATAATTTGTAGTGGCGGATACTTTTTTCAAAAATCAAGTGAAATGGTAGGCATAAGAGTTGTAAAAATATAAATAGTTTGTACAAGCATCACTCAATAAATATTATTTTTAGCCAATAATCTATTCAAAGCGACTTATCTTTTGCAAAAGAATTGTATTTGACGGGACGTGTGTAAAATATATCGACACTTTAGAGCGTATGTAGCTCAATTTCTTTGATTCTTATTTTTCGGCTTATTTCGATAAAGTTTGCTTGAGCGAACCATGAGATATTAAGCTATTGATAATCCATATAAATGGAAGTTGTGTCAGATATTGAATAGGAGCTTATGGTGATTTATATAAAAACTTTAGTGTTTAATAGTGTAAAAATAACGGACACAATAAGCTGTATTTGTATGTGATTGGCGCTGTGCTCCTCTGGGCTGAAACTGTTTATATATATTTTATGTATATTAAGCAGCATTATTCGCCGATTTTATTTTATTGTATAAGCGGAATTATATTTTTGCGTTGTCGTGTGCTGCAAAAATATTTTTTAAAAAATGGCCGGTGTGTGATTGTGAGCACGCGGCTATTTCTCGTGGTGTGCCGCTGGCGATGATTTCTCCTCCGCCCTCGCCACCTTCGGGCCCCAGGTCTATGATCCAGTCGGCGGTTTTAATTACATCAAGATTGTGTTCAATCACTACGATGGTATTGCCGTGATCGCGCAGCTTATGCAGTATCGTTAGAAGTTGCTCTATGTCATAAAAATGTAAACCCGTGGTGGGTTCATCAAGGATGTAGAGTGTTTGGCCGGTGTCACGTTTTGAGAGTTCTCGGGCGAGTTTGATTCGCTGGGCTTCGCCACCCGAAAGTGTGGTGGCGGCTTGTCCAAGATGAATATACGCTAATCCGACGTCAATCAGGGCTTGCAGTTTGCGGGCAAGCGCAGGAATGGCATCGAAAAAAATCCGCGCGTCTTCGACGGTAAAATTAAGCACTTCGTGAATATTTTTTCCTTTGTAACGAATCTCAAGCGTTTCCCGATTGTAACGTTTTCCCTGGCAGACATCACAATGAACATACACATCAGGAAGGAAGTGCATTTCAACTTTAACCACGCCATCGCCCTGACAGGCTTCGCACCGCCCACCTTTGACGTTAAAACTGAAGCGCCCCGGATTGTAGCCGCGAGAGCGCGCTTCCTGGGTGGCGGCAAAAAGTTCGCGAATCGGGGTGAACAGGCCGGTATAGGTGGCCGGATTGGAGCGTGGGGTGCGACCTATGGGGCTTTGGTCAATGTTAACGACTTTATCCAGTTGTTCCATGCCGGCAAGGTTTTGGTAAGGAGCAATCTTGAGCGTGCTGGCGCCATTGAGCAAGGTGGCGGCGAGAGGATAGAGCGTTTGGTTGATCAACGTGGATTTGCCCGAGCCAGAGACGCCCGTAATACAAATAAATAATCCCAGTGGCAGAGTAAGGTCGACATTCTTCAGGTTGTTGCCGCATGCGCCTTTGATGGTGAGTGTTTTTTCCATGTCGGCCGGATTGGTCACGGGAATGGCGATGCGTCTTTTGCCGCTCAGGTAGGCGCCGGTCAGTGATGTGGGGTGTTCTGAAATGGTCTGGCAGGTGCCACTTACCACGATTTCGCCGCCGTGGATGCCGGCACCGGGGCCGATATCAATAATGTGATCTGCGAGGCGAATGGCTTCTTCGTCATGTTCGACCACAATAACGCTGTTGCCAATGTCGCGCAGATGGGTCAGGGTTTTGAGCAGACGTTCGTTATCTCGTTGATGCAATCCGATGGACGGTTCATCGAGAATATACATAACACCCACCAGTCCTGCACCGATTTGACTGGCAAGGCGAATACGTTGTGCTTCACCGCCGGACAGTGAATCGGCACTGCGACTGAGGCTCAGGTAGTTCAGCCCCACATTGACCAAGAACGTGAGTCGATCACAAATTTCCTTGAGAATTTTTTCGGCGATCACGCCTTTGTAGCCGGGTAATTTGATCGTGCGAAAGTGGCTATGTGCGTGGCCTATGGACAATTGCGTGATGTCTGGCAGCGATTGTTCCGCCACAAATACATGGCGCGCGGCACGATTGAGTCGTGAGCCTTCACAGGAAGGGCAGCGAGACGTATTGAGATATTTGGCGAGTTCTTCGCGAACAGCGTCGGATTCGGTTTCGCGATATCTGCGCTCGATATTGGGCAGGATGCCTTCAAAGGTATGGCTGCGTGTTATTTTATGGCCGTGTGCGCCTTCATAGTCGAACTCGATTTTGCTTTTGCCGCTGCCGTAAAGGAGTATATGTTTAACGTTATCGCTGAGCTGAGCGTAGGGGGTATCCAGTTCAAACGCGTAATGTCTGGCCAGGCTGGTGAGCATGGAAAAATAGTAGCTGTTGCGACGATCCCAGCCGCGAATGGCCCCTTCCGCCAAACTTAAAGGTTCAGCTGAAACAAGTTTGTTCGGGTCGAAAAACTGGCGCACACCCAGCCCGTCACAATCGCCGCATGCGCCTGCCGGATTGTTAAAAGAGAAAAGTCGTGGTTCAAGATCGGGCAGGCTGTAGCCGCATAAAGGGCAGGCATAACGCGAAGAATAAATCGTATCGGTAAAGGCCTCGTCCATGGCGCTGATGATCACGGTGCCGTCAGAAAGGCTCAGTGAGGTTTCGAGCGATTCGGCAATGCGAGTGCGGACGTCATCACGCACCTTTAAGCGATCGACTACAACTTCGATGCTGTGTTTTTGGGTTTTTGCGAGTGTGGGCGGATGTTCCAGATCGCAAACAATGCCATCAATGCGCGCGCGTACAAAACCCTGGCTGCGTAAATCATTAATCGTATGCAGATGCTCGCCTTTGCGCTCTTTAATGATGGGCGCCAGCAGCATGATGGGCTGGCCTTCTGGCAAGGCAAGAATCTGGTCTGTCATTTGGCTGATGGTTTGCGCTTCAAGTTTTTCGCCATGATCAGGGCACACGGGTGTGCCGGTGCGGGCATAGAGTAGACGCAGGTAGTCATAGATTTCGGTAATGGTGCCCACTGTGGAGCGGGGGTTGTGCGAGGTCGATTTCTGTTCGATGGAGATGGCAGGGGATAGTCCTTCGATGTGATCGACGTCGGGCTTTTCCATCAGCGACAAGAATTGCCGGGCATAGGTCGAAAGTGATTCGACGTAGCGACGTTGTCCCTCGGCATAGAGTGTGTCAAAAGCAAGCGAGGATTTGCCCGAACCCGAAAGGCCGGTAATAACCACCAGTTTGTCGCGGGGAATATCCACGTTGATGTTTTTAAGATTATGGGTGCGGGCACCGCGAACCAGAATTTTATCCATAAATACTCGTATCAAAAACCGAAAACCAGGAAGCCGGTAAGTATACCTGATATGTTAGCGCGTGAGTGATGTGTGGTTTAGGCGTATGCCTTGTGTCAGCGGTTTGATAGAATGTTCCGCCATTTTTGGGTTTCAATGGGGCTAATGTGAGTTTTAGTAGACAAGAGAAAACAGCGACAGTTGGATTGGCGGGTATCTATTCCCTGAGAATGCTGGGCCTGTTTATGTTCTTGCCCGTATTTAGTTTATATGCGCCGCAGCAGTATTTGTATACCACCCCTTTCTTGATTGGTTTGGCGGTGGGTGTGTATGGTCTGGGGCAGGCCGTGTTACAGATCCCCTTTGGTCTGGTGTCGGATCGATTTGGCCGCAAGCCGGTGATTTATGTGGGCCTGCTACTGTTTGCCCTGGGTGGCATGGTGTCGGCGCTGTCTGAATCGATTTATGGTGTCGTATTGGGCCGGGCACTGCAGGGCTGTGGTGCTATTGCGGCGGTTACGATGGCGCTGCTGGCTGATCTTACGCAGGAAGAAAATCGAACCAAAGCAATGGCGGCTATTGGAATGAGCATTGGTTTGTCTTTTATGCTGGCCATTGTGCTGGGACCGATCATGACAGAACGATTTGGGCTTTCAGGCGTTTTCTGGTTAACGTCCGGTTTTGCGGTGCTGGGTATGTGGGTGTGTTACGCCTGGGTGCCCACACCTACCACGGTGCTCAAAAATCATGATTCCCTACCAGTGCTGGATCAGTTCAAAAGTGTGTCGAGCAATGCTCAGTTGTTGCGCCTGAATTTCAGTATTTTTGTTTTGCATCTTATTCTTACGGCATTTTTTGTGGTGCTCCCTCCCGTGCTGAAACAATACGGTGGTCTGGAGGGACGAGAGCACACCTATATTTATCTGCCTGTAATGCTGTTGTCTTTTATGGCCATGTTGCCGTTGATGATTTTGGCGGAAAAAAAGAAAAAAATTAAAAATGTCTTTCAATGGGCTATCTTGATCATGTTGATGGCGATGTTATTACTGGCACTTGATTACAAACGATTCAGTAGTGACATTGTGGCGTTGTTCCTGTTCTTTTTTGCGTTTAACCTGCTTGAAGCGCTGCTCCCCTCTTTGGTGAGCAAAATGGCACCGGCCGGGAGCAGGGGAACCGCAATGGGTCTGTATTCGACCGGACAGTTTGTTGGTGCTTTTTGTGGCGGCATGGTCGGGGGTGGACTTAGCGGGGCGATGGGCCCGGGGGCGGTATTTATGTTTCTGAGTGTGCTGATACTGGTTTGGTTTTATGTGACATTAAGCATGGAGCCGCCCAAATTTCTGCAAAGCCAGGTGATTAAATTCAGTCCGCTCATGGGTGTGGAGAGTAAAAAGGCTTCACTTTCAGCGGTTGAGGCCCTGTTGAAGATCAAGGGCGTTGAAGAAGCGGTCGTGCTTGGAGAAGAAGGCTTGGCTTATCTTAAAGTGGATAAGAGTTTGCTCGATGAACGAGCACTGGCACAATTTACGCTGGTGGAACGGGGCTGAAAAAGAGTACAGTGCCCGCTTATAAAGAGACGCAAAAATGGAGTGAAACAAGATGGCCAAGGGTATAAATAAAGTCATTCTGATCGGTAATCTGGGGAAAGATCCGGAAACGCGGTATTTGCCCTCTGGGGGAGCAGTAACCAATATTACGATTGCCACCAGTGAATCTTGGACGGACAAACAGACCTCGCAAAAGCAGGAGCGTACCGAGTGGCATCGTGTGGTGTTTTTTAATCGACTGGCAGAAATTGCCGGCGAGTACCTGAAAAAAGGCTCAAAAGTGTATGTGGAAGGCGCTTTGCGTACGCGCAAGTGGCAAGATCCACAAAGTGGACAGGATCGATACAGCACTGAAATAGTAGGCAATGATTTACAAATGCTGGATAACCGTGCTGGTTCTGTTGGTATCTCGGGTGCGGATGATTACAGTAGTTATGAGCAGTTGTCGCCACAGACACCTGCCGACACTGCATCCGCCACAGCCACAGCTTCACGCGGACCAGCAGGCAAGCCATTGGCGAATACGCCCTCCACCGCTCAGCCCAACTCGAGTTTTGATGACAGCTTTGATGATGATATTCCTTTTTAAACGAATTCTGGACCGAACTATTTTTACTCAGACGCTTGGATCTTAGTGCATGAAGGGATGGCATTATGTTCTGCTAGGCCTTCTGTCCTACGTGTTTTTTCTGGTTCTCAGTCTGCCTGTGAGTGTGTTTTGGCAAAGTAGTCTGGTGCAGAGTCAGCTAGGTGCGTTACCTCTGGGTGTGTCTGAGCTCAAAGGAAGGTTTTGGCAGGGCAGTGCCACGATCCATTATGGTGAAGAAACGTATCCGGTGAACTGGCGTATGTCTGCGCAAGCTTTGTGGCGAGGAGAACTTGTGGCGGAGCTGAATTCCGAACATCCTGACTTGACAGCCCGTGCCACCGTATTTGTGTCGCCTTTCAGTGTCGGTGTGCGTAGCCTTCAGGCCAGTATGGGTGATGAATTTATTAATTCACATCTTGCTGATCTGGGGGTAAAAATGCACAAGCCTGTTTTTGTGAATGTGCAGAATATCCGTTGGAATCATCATGTGTTTACCGAGGCAGTGGGTCGTCTCTCGTGGGAAGGTGGCACTGTGCGCTATCCTGGCGGGCGAACAGTTCATGATGCCAACTTACCTCGTTTGCTTGCTGATCTGACTGTTTTGCCTGATGGGCAGCTGTCCTTGAGTATGGTGGCGCCAGATCAAAGCGATACCAATGAACTGCTTGTCTTGCGCTTGAGCGGCCAAGGCTTGGGCTCAGTGCAGGTGCGACGTCGTTTTCTTGATGTGTTGGGGGAGCGTTGGGCGGCCAATAGTCAGGCTGATGATATTGTATTCGAAGTGTCTCAGCAGTTTTAGTTTTTGGAGTGGATTTGAATTTCCTTAAATAGAAAGTTGAAACAGAAAATTTTGTTGGGCAATAGATCGCGGATGTTCGAGGCAAAGTGATATTAAGCAATAAACAAACGATTAGATTGAAAAAATTACCTGCCGTGCTGCTGCTTGCTCTGGTGTTGGGATTGAGTCATTCGCTTGCGCAAATCACGTGGGTATTGCTGGAAAAACCCTCAGATGAGATTGTGCGTGAAAACAACCGTGTGTCTGAAACACATTCGGAGCAGTCTGTCAGTGAACGCTTTGGGCGTGAATTGGCGAGTTGGGACTTGTTTGGTGCGCTGACGATGGAGACAAATGCCCCGATCAATGTTGCGAGTGTTCAGGCGCCTGACACCAGTCTGCAACTTACGCTGGAAGGTGTGTATGTGGCCAGTGAGGCACAAAATTCCAGTGCAATTATTGCCGATAAGGGTAACGCCAAACGCTATCATATTGGCGAAGAAGTGCAGCAAGGAGTGACGCTTCATCAGGTAAATAATACCTTTGTTATTTTGCAGCGTGGTTCTCGTTACGAGACGCTCAGATTCAGTGATGTCAGTCTGCAGCAAGTGCCTCTGAGTAATGGGCGTGGTGCAAGTACTCAGTCTTCTGCTCGAACAGTTAATGCGAATAAGGGTATTGTGAATGGTATTCGTGGCGGGCAGATCAAATCTGTGCAAGATGTGCTGGAAGATTATGGCGCCAATCCGGCAGAACAATTCCAG
>DAIRVL010000127.1:0-7219 GCA_036802845.1 Pseudomonadales bacterium
AGTAATAACAGCCTGATTAAATAACTGGCTCAAAAATAAGACCTAAAACTCAAAGAAATAAATATAACTAAAGGGCACTCAATCATGGATTCATTCTTCAAACCCGCCGCCCTCGTGGCTGCCTGTGCACTTTTGGCCAGCAATTCCTTGATGGCCAATGACATCAGCCCCGCCAGAAAACTTGAAGTGACCTTGGTCAAAGGTAAACAACTGCCTAAACTGCTGAATCAGGAAACTGCCGCCTATTCAGTAATGGCCTTAAACAATGGCCAACTGCAAGCCATCCCTTTCCAGTTTGATGACCTTAACGTTAAAAATCTGGTTTATGTGCCCGGTGGTAAACTCAAAATTCAGGGCAAAGAAGGCGTTCTCGAAGAAAACGACGAATTGGCTTTTATGTATAAAGACATGGGCGCAAAAGCAAGTGACGCTGAATTCAAGAAAGTGGCAGGCTCCATGGTTTCAGAGCTTGAAATCTCTGAAAATGGCACGCAACGTTACGCCTACATTTTTAAAGACAATGCCCAACGCAGTGAAAAACATTACGCTGTTTACGATCAGAAAACCGGCTTGGTAAGCGCAGAAACTTACTCGCTTCAAGTTTCACCTAAAAATATTCTGGTTTGGGAAGACTGGAAAATAAAAGGCTTTACCGGCACACCTTCAGCACCTAATATTCTCGATACCATGAAAGTACGCATTAAAGCCAAACTTGGTTTCCTAAAAGCCACCTTGCATAATTCCATGATTCCCGTAGATACGCTCGCGGTTAAAAATGGACCAGTGCGCGCCATTGTAGAAGCAGACGCCTCCATCAGCATATTAGGCATTAGCTTGGCTAAAGGCGGTTTAAGCACCACCTTTACTGCCCAAACCATTCAATACCCCTTGTTTGTGGCATTCCCCAAAGCAGCAGGTGCATTGAGTGCATTAAGCATTGATGTCACGCTCGATTTTGTCGACTTCCAAGGCAGTCGATACCGAACGGCTTTAGGTCCCAAGGAACCTCTAATTACCGGCAGCAAAGAGGCGGGCAAACTGAAAGAAAAATACACCACCGATCTGGCACATCCATGGAACGCTATCAGCACGGGCAAAAACTGGGATATGTTCTTCTTCTTTATGACCGACAAAAATTTCAAACCCACACTCAATGCCGTGTATGCCGATGCAGCCGCGGGTGATGATGAAAATGGCCCGGAACGTTTTCCGGGCAGTAATTCAGAATTTGGTCCCACTTTAAGCAATATTCCTGTAGGAACAGAGGCAACCTTACAGTTTAACCTCTATTTTGGCCCTGATCTGTGGCAGGGAAATAATCCTGAAGCGGCGGCAGAACAAA
Organism: Pseudomonadales bacterium; assembly: GCA_036802845.1. GTDB lineage: Bacteria > Pseudomonadota > Gammaproteobacteria > Pseudomonadales > UBA3067 > DAIRVL01. Next base: position 1,343 of record DAIRVL010000127.1, read on the forward strand.
TTCTGCATCCTGCTCAAGTCAGCGTGCACTGATAAGAAATTTCTTCCATGCCCTATCCGCGCAAACGCCGGATAGGGCATTTTAATTTATCACCTTATAAATCAGGCAACACAGCGATCAATAATTGTTGAACACGCGTCATTCCCAGCACCAGCGCTTTCTCTATTTCTGCCATGGTGATAATACCTTCACTGCATCCGGCGGCTTTGTTTGCCACCACACAGATCGAGGCATAGGCAATATCCAGCTCTCTGGCCAACACTGCTTCCGGCATAACGGTCATCCCCACAACATCACAGCCCTCTTGGGCTAAACGTTTTATTTCTGCTGCTGTTTCCAGGCGAGGCCCTTCAGTACAGGCATAAACCCCACCCAATGAAAAATCGAGGCTCAAATTTTTAGCCTGCTTCGCCAATGTTTGGCGTAATCGTTCATCAAAGGGATAACTGAAATCAACATGCAATGGGGGGGTACTGTCATCATCACAAAAGCTACTGTTACGACGGTAGGTATAATCAATAATCTGATCAGGCAGATTAATATGGGCCGCTCCCATATGGGAGGCAATGCCCCCCACGGCATTCACGGCAAGAATCTGCTGCACACCCAAGGATTTTAAGGCCCAGAGATTGGCGCGATAGTTAATTCGATGTGGCGGTATAAAATGTGGACGCCCATGACGCGCCAGAAAACAAAGCGTTTGACCACCCAAAATACCCGACAACAGGGACGCAGAAGGTTTTCCGTACGGTGTATCCACCTGCAACTCTTCTTTCAGAACAAAACCTTCAAGCTGGCTTAATCCCGTTCCCCCAATAATGGCCGTTTTAATGGATGGTGACGAACTCACTGAATTTTACTCCTGATAATAGCGCTCTGGTTTCAAGACGACGCGAATTTAACCTGCCCGCAGCAATAAACGATTCACAATACGTTCCAGATGGTTAAGGCTATTGCATACCTCGACCATATGACAGTAAACCGCGTAGTTGCGCATTTCAGAATCGCCCGAGCGCCAATGGCTTTTGTCTTCAGGGTTTAACCAAATCACCTGCCGGGCGCGTTTATAAATTTCTTCGAGAATTTCTTCCTGATTTTTATTATTGTTATTTCTTGCATCACCGAGAATCATTACAGTGGTGCGATTATCTATTTCGTTAAAACACAGGTTTTTGAAATCCTTTAACGATTGCCCGTAATCGGTAGAACCAAAACCATAATCTTCCAAAGTTTGTTCCACGGCTTTTTCGAGTGTTTTCTGTTTAAAAAGAGACGTCACTTCAAACAAACGCGATGAAAATGCAAAGGCACGCACATTGGGCAGGATTTCGGTCAAACTGTATAAAAACATCAGCAAAAAGCGCGACACTTCACGCACCGATCCACTGACATCACAAATCACCATAATTTTTGGACGATCGACCTTGGTACTTTTCCAATACAAATTAAACAACACGCCATCATTTGCCACATTACGGCGCAGCGTTTTGCGCACATCAAGCAAACCACGGTTTTTCACCCGTTTACGACGCGAATGCATGGAGATCAGACGTTTGGCCATTTTGCGGACCACTTGTTTGATATTGGAAAAACCACGCAATTCAATATTGGTTAATTTAATATTTTTGGTGATTTCATCCTTGAGTTGCTTGCCCTCGGCATCGGCAACCACCAGAAATTGTTTTTCGACATAGTCGCGCACTTCAGAGCGCAAATACTCTCTGACCTCGCGCACTTTACGACCCAAAACCTTGGCATAGGGATCGTCGGATTTTTCGAGCTGAAACATTTCCCGTTCCAGCTCTTCCAGCCCCATGTACACCATCATTCTGCGGGTATACAAACCTTTCTGGGTAAAAAACTGTATTTCATTGAGCTTTACCGCACGCGCGGCTTCAGCAAGCGCAATGGTTAAATTGGTGCGATCACCACGTAACAACATTTTGGCCAGTGAAGACTGAATGCTGATGCCTCGTTCACCCAAAATGCGTTCAAGTTCGTCGAGATTTTCAGGCAAAGGCGTAGCAGCTGAACCTCCACCTGCACCACGTCCGCCGCTGCCACCATTTCCGCCGCCGGCTCCTGAGCCAAGACTGGAATCAAAATCATCGCCTGCGTTAGTGTCTATATCAGGCTCGGAAATTTCGGCCAATTCCTCGGCATTGGTTTTAACCTTGAATTCATTCAAACGGGCAAAAGAAAAGAAATTATCAAAACAATGATCGAAATTTGTTTTTTCCGTTTCGCTTTTTGACAGCACCGTGCGTAATGAATTTTTAAGCAGTGCTTTATTTTCAAGCCCCACCATGCGAATCACATGAATGGCATCAATGGCTTCCGATGTCGAAACACGCACATCGGAATTACGCAAGGCTTGAACGAACTCTCCCAGAGTTTTTTCCATAAATTTACGCTATCGCACGGCTTTTTCAGCTTTACCCAGCAACATTCCCAACTGATCATCCACATTACGGATATCTTCTTCGTGTTTGAGAATGACGTTCAGGGTATTTCTAATCATCGGTGCATCGAGTCGATCTGCATGCAACAACAACAAGGTTCGGGCCCAGTCAATGGTTTCACTGACGGCGGGTTTCTTTTTCAGATCCATTTCTCGCAGACTTTGAATAAACGCCACCAGTTCTTTATTCAAGGCATCCGAAACACCGGGAACACGTGCCTTGATAATAGCCAGTTCCAGTTTTTCATCGGGGAAAGGAATGTATAAATGCAGGCAGCGACGTTTCAGTGCATCACTCAGTTCGCGTGTATTGTTACTGGTTAAAAATACGATCGGTTTCACGATCGCTTTAACCGTGCCTATTTCGGGGATGGAAATTGCGTAGTCAGACAACATTTCCAGCAGGAACGATTCAAATTCATGATCTGATTTGTCGATTTCATCAATCAGCATCACCGCGCCCTGAGGTGCCTGTAATGCTTTAAGCAGCGGACGTGGCTCCAGAAACTCTTCGGAATAGAATACGTCACTGAACTCATGCAAACGCTTTATGGAATCGACCAGATTCTGTGCACCATCAAGAATGTCGTGCAGTTTTTCTTTCAGTACCTGGGTATAAAGCAATTGTTTGCCATATTTCCATTCATACAGCGCCTTGCTCTCATCCAGACCCTCATAACATTGCATACGAATCAGTGGCAAGCCAAGCAGTTCAGCGGTGGCTTTGGCCAGCTCGGTTTTACCTACGCCCGGCGGCCCTTCTACCAGAATAGGTTTATCCAGCTTGCAGGCCACATACACAGCCGTTGCAATCGTGTCATTTGCAATATAATCCAATGACTGAAAACCGTTTTTAAGCGTTGCAACGGAACTCACTTTGGCTTCATCGTAGCCCCTCATAACGTATCCTTGCCTAGTATTTATTATCGCGTCATTTTAGAAATGACATTTTTCTGTACCGGATCAGCGCTTGTACGCGGACACAAGCCAAAACAAGCCGATAGTTTTAGTGAAAACAAAGAGAGCGATTCTAGCTTTGTTGGCGGGAATGTAAATCAAAAATTCAAACAATTGAGCTTACAATGTACGTCGTATCACGCCATTAAACGAAATACGAATACGCTAATTGAGAAACTATCCTTCGTTGCGAAAGGCGAAGGATAGTTCATGGATAAAATGCTTCCATTCCAGCGATGGTTTTTTGAGCCTGCACTACTTCTTGCACGCATATTTTGCTTTGGCTTCACGTCGGCGTGCATGCAGAACCGGTTCGGTATATCCACTGGGCTGATCAACACCTTTAAATACCAAGTCACAGGCGGCCTGAAATGCAATACTGTTACCAAAATCTGGTGCCATAGGACAATACTCCGGATCATCGGCATTCTGACGATCAACCACCGCCGCCATGCGCTCAAGTGTTTCCTTCACCTGTGCCTGGCTACAAATGCCATGACGCAGCCAGTTGGCAATATGCTGACTCGAAATACGCAAGGTCGCCCGGTCTTCCATCAAACCTACATCATGAATATCAGGCACTTTGGAGCAACCCACGCCCTGTTCTACCCATCGCACCACGTAACCCAGAACACCTTGGGCATTGTTATCGAGCTCACGCTGAATTTCTGTTGCTGACAGCGTGCATTCACCCATCAGCGGAAGAGTTAGAATGTCATCAAGTTGCGCTTTTACGCGCGTGCTGAGTTCACGTTGCCGTTCGCTCACATTAACCTGATGGTAATGAATTGCATGCAAGGTAGCCGCCGTCGGTGAAGGCACCCAGGCACAATTGGCACCTGCGAGAGGATGGGCAATTTTGGCTTTCATCATAGCGGCCATTTCATCTGGAATCGGCCACATGCCTTTGCCAATCTGGGCTTTGCCGCTCAAACCCAAGGCCAGACCGATATCAACGTTCCAGTCTTCATAGGCTTTAATCCAGGCTTGTTCCTTCATTTTGCCTTTGGAAACCATCGCTCCTGCTTCCATGCTGGTATGAATTTCATCACCGGTGCGATCAAGAAACCCAGTATTGATAAAAATAACGCGCTCACGAGCCACCCGGATACACTCTTTAAGATTAACCGTGGTGCGACGCTCTTCGTCCATAATGCCCACTTTTAAGGTGTTGGGCGCAAGAGCGAGTTCTTTTTCTATGGCCGCGAATAAATCAACCGTCAGCTGCACTTCTTCAGGGCCATGCATTTTAGGTTTCACGATATACATGCTGCCGGTACGACTGTTACGGTAACGGCCCTGGGCTTTTAAATCATGAATGGAAATCAGCGTCGTAATCAATCCGTCCATGATGCCCTCAGGGACTTCATTACCAGCGCTATCAAGCACGGCATCGTTGGTCATAAGATGGCCGACGTTACGCACCAACAACAGACTGCGCCCGGGAAGCCTTAACTCATCCCCTTGCGCGCTGATATAACTACGATCAGGATTCAATGCGCGCGTAATGGTCTTGTCACCCTTTTTAACCTGCTCGGACAAATCGCCTTTGATCAAACCCAGCCAGTTGCGGTAGACCACGACCTTGTCTTCGGCATCAACAGCCGCCACAGAATCTTCACAGTCCTGAATGGTGGTGATTGCGCTTTCAAGAATAACATCGTTCACGCCAGCCAGATCCGTCTTGCCAATCACGCCGTCACGATTAATCTGGATTTCAATATGCAAATTATTATTAAGCAGCAACACCGCCGTCGGTACCTGTGCCGTCCCGGTGTAGCCTTTAAATTTTTCGGAATTTTTCAAGGTGGTGCGACTACCGTCTTTTAGCGATAGAAGCAACTGGTTTTCTTCAACCGTGTAGTGCGTAATCTCTGCATACGTGCCCGTTGCAAGCGGCGCAACCTGATCGAGAAACGCATGCGCGTAAGCAATCACTTTGGCACCACGTACGGGATTGTAGCCCTTGCCTTTATCAGCACCGCCATCAACACTGATCACATCGCTGCCGTAGAGTGCGTCGTACAAACTGCCCCAGCGCGCATTTGATGCATTTAATGCATAACGCGCATTCATCACCGGCACCACTAATTGCGGTCCAGCAATAGTGGCAATTTCAGGGTCAACGTTCGATGTGCTCACTTTAAAATCAGCCCCTTCAGGCACCAAATAACCAATCTCGGTCAAAAAGGTTTTGTATTCGACCCTATCAATGGCTTTGCCGGCATGCGCTCTATACCAGTCATCCATTTGTGCCTGAATACACTCTCGTTTTGCCAGCAATGCTTTGTTTCTGGGCGAAAAGACATTAACCACGCGTTCAAATGAAGCCCAGAAAGCGTCGGGCTCTATGCCTGTTCCCGGCGCAATGTCTGATGCCACCAGGTCGTAAAGCACTTTTGCAATCTGTAATCCGCCTTTTTGAACACGTACTGTCATAGTTTTTTGCCTCTAAAAAG
>DAIRVL010000128.1:0-7215 GCA_036802845.1 Pseudomonadales bacterium
CTCGGCATCTGGCAACTCACCAGCTCCAGTTCTTTCATTAATTTCGTCGCTCGGTTTCGATGGAGGCAAGACAAGCAATTCGTCTGCCGTAAGATCAAGCTTTATTTTCGGGAAGCTACTTTTTCCGCTATACAAAATAGCTGCGGTAATAAATTCGCCCTTGGCAGGATTTTTTTCCTCTTGGGTTTTCGTATCTGTCAAAAACGAACCTATCGACGGGGGTTTCAATACCTGAATTTTCGTACAGCCAATCTGCGATAGATGAAAACTGTTCTTTTAGAAATTCCTGATTGAGGTGATTTTCATCCGTCAAAGTGAAGTCTAAATCTTCTGAAAATCTATAGGTTTCGAAATAGCATTTTTTTAGACAGGCGCCCCCTTTGAACGCTCAGGTATCACAAAATTTTGCGTTGTGATTTATGGCGGCCAGCATCCAGCCTAAAACATAGTCTTTTTCGACAACGCCAGTAGTAAGACCTGTTTCGTCAGCAACTGAAAGCATTTCGTCCTTTAGGCGCTCTTTCCGCTTTTTCTGAAGCCTTGCGGAATTCCTCTTTCAGCGTTGAGGGCTCGCCGGGCTTCATCGTGCGGTACTGGTGAATATCCTGTTTGAGCTGTTCAATTTCCAGGCCGCGACGGCTCAGTTCACTACGTTGCCGCAAGACGAGCTGGAGGCGCTATTGGCCATGCTGCGCGACCGCAAAGAAAAAGACGAACTGATCTTCAAGCATATCGAACAGCGCCTCCAGCTTGTTATGTGGCCGTCCGCTGAGGGACTTTGATGAAAGTTTTCGAACTGCAATGGATTTTCTCTCAAACCCGCACCAGCTCTGGGATACAGGGCGCATGGAAAACCGTCATGCAGTGATAAAACTCACTTTTGCGGACAGATTGTCGTATGTGCGGGAAGAAGGATTTTGAACCCACGAAACCACCTTGCCGTTCAAAGCGTTAAGTGGTTTTGCGGAGGGTGGAAACAAAATGGTGCGCCTGGAGAGATTCGAACTCCCGACCAATTGGTTCGAAGCCAACTACTCTATCCAACTGAGCTACAGGCGCTTAGGACAAGCAAAACGCAGACAAGATACTAATAACTCAAGGCCGCGCAGGGCGGCGATTATACCAGTGATGATCTTAAAAATGCCAACGGATTTGCAGAGCCTTTAAAAAATTACTGTCAGCCAGCCCTTGCCGTGCTAAGTTGCGCGACAGTTCTGTGTTGAGGAGACAGTAAAATGAAAAAAAATGTGTATCAGGTTTTGATTGGCCTTCTGGTTTTTATGACGATGGGTGTGTATGCCGACACGGCGAGCCAATGGCGTATGCCGGCAGGTAAAACCTTGTCGCTGAGTTACCGTGATACCCAGCACGTGCTTTTGGCGATGGGGCAGGGTAATCAGGTGCTGGTGTCAGGCAAGGACAGTTATCTGATTACGGCGCAAGGTGGGCAGACCATGGCGGTGAATATGACGGAAATGGGGGGTGCGCTGGATATGTTCAGCAGCCTGATGATGCCCGGTGCCGAACAAATGGACCGTTTTAAAGGGGCGCAGGTGCGTTTTAAAAAAACCGGGCGTCAGGAAACCATTGCCGGTTTCAGTGGCGATGTGTATCAGATGACGGTGACAACTCAACGCGGTGTGGAGCAGCATGAAATTGTGGTCAGCAATCATCCTGATGTTGTGGCCTTGCAAACGATTTTTCTGGAACTGGGTCAGCGGGCGGCCAAGGTCATGCCTACGAATCAGTTATTCGAAACCATGAATTATTTTTCGCGTCAGGCAGAGCAGGCCCATATTGGCGGGGTGCTGCGTTATGGCAATGACATGGTGTTGCAGCGTCTGGAGAAGAAAAAACTGCCAGCCGATGCCTTTATGCTGCCAGCGGGTGTGACGCAGGTGAGTTTGCCGACCTTTCAGCAGTAAAATTTTTTAGCAGTGAAATAATGAAGCGCATGAATGCTTTTACCCCCACGGTTGTGCCGTGGGGGTAAGAAAACGCGTGTTTTAGAAACGGAATTTGCCGTCATCAATGTCTTTTTTGATTTCGGCAGTAAGGGGAAGATACTGCTTTTCGCCGGGCAGTAATACGTATAAAGGCTCGTTGATCAAGGCCGGGTCATAGGCCTCTTTTTTTAACTCGGCCTTTTTGTATTTAAAGGTGCCGGTCACATCAATTTCGGTTTTAATGCGCAAGAAAAGCGGTATGGCGAAGGGCGGCATATCAGCTTGCATATGCGTCAGCATTGAAGCGAAATCCAGCGTTTTGCCGGCCTGGGGGGTAATGGTTGCCATGCCTGCCTTGCCGTTAGTGTTTGGAATTTCAACACCGTAAACGGCACAACCGGCCACATCGGGACGGCTACCAATAATGTTTTCCACTTGGGTGGTGGATACGTTTTCACCCTTCCAGCGGAAAGTGTCACCCAGACGATCAACGAACTGGTAATGGCTGCAGCCAATGTTGCGTAGCATGTCACCGGTATCAAACCAGGCATCGCCTTTTTCGAAGGCATTGCGCAAAATGGCGGATTCGGTTTTATCCTTTTGGGTGTAACCCACAAATGGGGTGTCGGGGGTGATTTTGCCAATAAGCAGACCGGGCTCACCTTTGGCGACTTTGATCAGGTAACCGTTGGCATCACGCACGATGGCCTCGGCTTCTTTGTCGTATTTGACCAGCACTGCCTTGCCAAAACCGACGGTGTTGTCCAGATTCAAAATATTCATAAAGCCAGTGTTGCCTTCGCTGGCACCGTAAAACTCCAGAATATGCGGCACCTGAAAACGCAGTTTAAATTCTTGCCAGATGCCCGGACGCAAGCCATTACCAAACATTTTTTGCAGGGAATGCTGACCATCACTGGGTTTTTTGGGCTGATTAAGCAAATAACGGCACATTTCACCCACATAACCAAAGATGGTGGCCTGATACTTGTTGATATCGCTCCAAAACTCACTGGCGCTGAAACGGCGACGGATGACTACTGCACAACCGACATTCACCACGGCACCCCAGCAAGCGAGTAAACCTGTGGCATGAAACAAAGGCAGGGGCAGGTAATAGATATCGTTTTGATTCAAATTTTTGATGACGTTGATTCTCATCGACAAGGAGGCATACCGATTGTGATCGGTGATAGCCGCCTTGGGTAAACCCGTGGTGCCTGAGGTATAGATGTAGACAAAATGATCGCTGCGTTGAATGTTGTCGGTGACCGCCAGATTGGTATCGGGCATGTTTTTGCAGGACTCAAACAAATTATTGAATCCCTTAGGCGCGGTACCGGGATCATACATCACATCGCGATCGGCGACGAAATAGGCCTTGTTCTTGGCCATGGACAGTTCGTCCTGGACTTCCAGAAAGGGTTCGAGCAATTCTTCACCCACGATACACATCATGGCATCGACCAGATTCAAACTGTGAACCAGCACTTTGCCGGTTTGGGCGGTGTTGATCAGTGCGCTGGCCGCGCCGGTTTTGGCAATGCCGACCAGACAAATCAAAAACTCGGGTCGGTTGTGCATGAGCAGACCAACCACATCACCCTTGCCTACGCCCTGGCTTTGTAAATAGTGGGCGATTTTGTTGGCTTGGCGGTTGAATTCCAGATAAGTGATTTTGCGGTCTTCGTAATAAATCGCCACATTACCGGGAAAACGCGCCACGGTTTGCTGGAAGAGTTTGGGCATGGAGTCGTTGTCAGACTTTTTTCGTGATGCGCGTAGGGTCCGGGTCAGGGCGGGAATACGTTCAAGGACTTTTGGCAGGCTTTTGATGACATCAAGGGGGCGAATCATATCGTTATTATTCATGTGACCTCATTTTTATTATGTCTTGTTAGTAGGCGTATAAGAACAGTGCGCAAAATAACAGCCCCACCGTGTTTTAAGCAAATTCAATTGCACCATTTGCTTTCGATTGCCGTCATAAAACCTGATGTTGATGCATTTGGAAGGCCTTTAGAAATTTGTTCTGCCATTAACAGCTATAGTTAAAAGGTGTTCGCGAGAAGTCGTGTTTTTATTAAGTTCACGCATTTTTTCTTCTGGTGTTTAATTCGGATAATCTCCCTTGGCGATGCATAAAACGGGTGTCTACAGGGTGAATGAGTGAGATGTGAAATGGCTGTGCAGAGGTTTAACTCAGACAAACATGTGATGCAGGTCGGGCCATGTGTTGGGCAAGAGGCGATCTATGTCTGTATCTGCTGACCTGGCGCAGGAGTGGCTTGCCTGGCAGTGCAAAATGGTCACTGGCATCATTCGGGGTGTTTTTTATCCGGTGACGGAAGACGCTCATCTGGGTGCGCCCCTGAGTGTGTGGCCCAATAAGGGCGATGCCAGTCAACAACTTGGGAATTTGCAATTACAAGACGCTGCCGCACAGGTGCTCAAGAACAAACGGGAGCTGGCCTTGTCGCGGCAACTCTATGGACACGACAAAAACCGCACCGGTGATATTGTTGCCTGCCCGTTATTTGTCGATGAACGTTTGGTGGCGGTGGTGGCTATGTTGATGTCACCACGTGCTGATTTGCAGTTACAAACCATTCTGAAACTCCAGCAATGGAGTGCGTCGTGGATGAAAACACTGCTTCACCAGCAACAGGCCGCGACACGCAATACCGGCCTCTTTTTCTTGACGTTAGCGACCGCTATCAATGAACAGGCCAGTACTCAGGCCGCCGCCATGGCCATGGCGAATCAACTGGCCGATCAATTCGGCTGTGAGCGGGTCAGTATTGGTTTTCGTCAAGGTCTGACGTTGCGACTGCAGGCGCTGTCGCACGTGGCCAGTTTTGATGCGCGCACACAATTGGTTCGGCGCATTGAGTCGGCGATGGAAGAAGCCATCGATCAGCAAGTCGCCCTGATTTTACCCAGAGAAACAACGAGCGAAGCGCTTATTACCCGTGCCCATTTGGAGCTGGCCGAAAACAAATACGCCGTTTGCACGATTCCATTGCCGGGGCGCGCCGGATTTATCGGGGCCATTACCCTTGAGCGCGCACTCGATAAACCCTTCGACAAAGAAACCATGGCCTTATGCCAGTCCCAAGTCAAATTTATGGGCCCGGCACTGGAAAACAAACTACGCGAAGAACGTTCTTTACTTGCCAAGGCGCACGAAGCTTTTCTCGGATTCAGTGCGCAGCTGATGGGCTCCGCGTATCTGAAATTGAAAATCACTTCGTTGACAACGCTTGTGTTGCTCACGGCGTTGGGATTCATTCAGGGTACGTATGAGGTCACGGCACCGGCCAGTATAGAAGGCGAGGTGCGGCAAATTCTGGTGGCGCCCCAAAACGGTTATGTCAAAGCCGTGCATGTGTTGGCCGGTGATGTGGTTAAAAAAGGCCAGTTACTGGCGGTGCTGGATGATCGTAATTTGATACTGGAACAGCAAAAGTGGCAAAGTGAATACAACAAAATTGAAAAAGAATACCAGGAAGCACTGGCCAAACGTGATCGCACCCAACTGGGTATTTTGGGTGCACAGCGCGATCAAATTGCTGCCGAATTGAATCTTGTGGTCGAGCGACTGGCACAAACGCAGGTGAGCGCACCTTTTGAGGGGGTGGTAGTCAGTGGTGATCTGAGCCAATCGCTGGGCGCACCGGTTGAAACCGGTCAGGTGCTTTTTGAAGTGGCCCCCCTGGATCATTACCGGGTGGTGTTGGAAGTGGATGACCACAATATGGCCGGTTTGCGCGTGGGCAATGCCGGGCATTTGATTATTGCTGCTTTGCCGCAGTCCAAGCTCGCCGTAAGCATCAAACAAGTGATTCCCATTGCCGTGTCCCAGGACACACGAAATTTTTTTCGTGTTGAAGCCCTTCTGACGGAGCCGTCTGCTTCCCCACTGCTGCCTGGTATGCGAGGGATCGCAAAAATTGAAATAGGCGAGCGCAGCATGCTGTGGATTCTGACCCATGCGCTGGTGGAAAGAGTCACCCTTTGGCTGTGGTCGCTGGGCTTGTAGGAATGCGTATGGCCGAGCTGTCACTGAACCCAAACTGGAGCCGAATTGCCAAATTGCGCCCGCAGTTGCGTCAACATATGCATCTTTATGCGCAGGATTATCGCGGCGAACGTTGGTATGTGCTGAGTGATCAATCCAGCCGTCGTCACTTGCGTTTTAATTCGGCCGCTTATGCCTTTATTGGGCGTCTGGATGGCGATTTGGACGTTGAGAGCGTCTGGAACAAGGCAGTTGCTGCGCAAGGTGAACATGCCTTGAGTCAGGATGAAGTTATTCAGATTTTAACGCAGTTGTTTGCGGTGGATGCGCTGAAGAGTGGTTTGCCGGCTGAAGCCACCCGTTTTTTTGAACGTTACCAGCATGAACAGCACCTTCGCCGGAAAAATATCCTGCGTAATCCATTGGCGATTCGTATTCCCCTGTTTAATCCCGATCGTTTGCTTAATACCTTGCTGCCCTGGATTCGTCCACTGTTTACCCGCTTTGCCGCCTTTAGTTGGTTTGGCGTTGTCGGTTTTGCAGGTCTGTTGGCGCTACTTAATTTCTCCGCGCTCAGTGTCGCCGGGCGGAGCGTGCTGGAACCCGATAACCTGCTGTCCCTGGTGGTGATGTTTATCGCCATCAAAACAGTGCATGAATTTGCCCATGCGTTTGCAGTGAAAACCTGGGGCGGTGATGTGTCTGAAATGGGCCTGACCCTGCTGGTGTTGGCGCCGGTGCCTTATGTGGATGCCTCGGCAGCCTGGCTGTTTCGCGACAAGCGCAAACGGATGCTGGTGGGCGCGGCGGGCATGGTGGCCGAATTATTTGTTGCCGCACTGGCGCTGTTTGTCTGGCTGTTGGTGGAGCCGGGATTTATCAAAGAGGCGGCCTTTAATTTGCTGTTGATCGGTGGCGTGTCAACGGTGCTGTTTAACAGCAATCCGCTGATACGTTTTGACGGCTATTACATTCTGCAAGACTGGGCTGAAATCCCTAATCTCTATACCCGAGCCAATCGTTATTATATTTATCTTCTTCAGCGTTATCTTTTTGGTCTGGGTGATGAACATCCCCCCGTAACTGCCACAGGTGAACAGCCCTGGTTTGTGGTCTATGGCCTGCTCTCGTTTTTCTACCGTTTGTTTATTTTGGTGGCGATTATTTTATTTCTGGCTGAAAAATATCTGATTATTGGCGTTGCCCTGGGGGTGTGGGCCTTGGTGATGCAAGTTGTTATGCCCCTGG
>DAIRVL010000129.1:0-7156 GCA_036802845.1 Pseudomonadales bacterium
GGCCTTGAATCAGGTGTCGTTTCACGTAAAAAAAGGCGAGCTCTTCGGGCTGGTGGGCCCCGACGGCAGTGGCAAGAGCAGTGTGCTCAAATCGCTTGCCGGCGTGCTCAGTTACGATGCCGGTTCGGTCACGGTGTTTGATCAAACGATCGATAGCGCCAAAGCCGCAGAAAAAATCAAAGCACGCATCGGTTTTATGCCGCAGGGATTGGGACAGAATCTTTACCGCGATTTATCCGTCGAAGAAAATATCGATTTTTTTGCCAAACTACGCTTGGTCGATGAGCGAACGCTGGCCACGCAAAAAGCACGTCTGTTGCAGATGACCCGTTTAACGCCGTTTAAAAATCGGCCAATGAAAAAACTCTCGGGCGGCATGAAACAAAAACTGGGGCTGATCTGCACCCTCATCCACAGCCCGGAACTGATTATTCTTGACGAACCAACCACCGGCGTTGATCCAGTGTCGCGCAGTGATTTCTGGTGGATTCTGAGCCAACTAATACAAGAACAGCAGGTGACAGCTATTGTGTCTACGGCCTATATGGACGAAGCCGTGCGTTTTGATCGCTGCGCCATATTTAACGAAGGCCAGGTGCTGGCGCTGGGCCGGGTTGATGAAATCAACGCCAGTGTTGCCGGACAAGTGGTGGCGGTGCAGGCCACGCCGGCCTACGAAGCCCTGAAACAACTCCAGCTGCAGTTTGAACACATCGAAGTGGTGGGTGACAAAATCCGGGTGTATTTTGATGCAGCCGAGTGCGCCGGCGCTGAAGATCGTGTGATTGCGGCATTGCAAAGCCCGAATGAACTGTCCCGCGACCCCATTCAGATTCTGTCAACACGTTTGCAGCCACCTGAACTGGAAGACGCTTTTCTGGTGCTGGTTACCCGTGATTCGGCCAAACAAAAAACCAGTGCCCAAGGTATCAAGGCCGTTGAGTGGGATCATTGGGGGGGAAATCATCTGAGCACGGCCGATCAACCGGTGATTCTGGCTGAACACCTGACGCAGCAATTTGGTGATTTCCGCGCGGTGGATAATGTCAGTTTTCAGGTTAAGGCGGGCGAAATTTTTGGTCTGCTGGGCGCTAACGGCGCCGGTAAGACTACGGTAATAAAAATGCTGACCGGTATTCTTCAGCCGACCGGGGGTAACGGTGCTGTTGCCGGGCAGGACATGCGTCATGGCAAGGAAATCAAACGCCGTATTGGCTACATGTCACAAGCCTTTTCGCTGTATCTCGACATGACCGCGCTCGAAAATCTGCGACTGTATGCCAGTATTTACAGCGTGGACAGGGATCTGACTCAAGCGCGTATCGACTGGATTCTAACCTTGACCGGCCTGATTGCGGTCCAAAAACAGATGGCGGCCAATTTACCGGTGGGCATGCGGCAACGGCTTGCTTTGGGTTGCGCGTTGATTCATCAACCCTCGGTGCTGTTTCTCGACGAACCCACCTCGGGCGTTGACCCCATTGGCCGGCGGCAATTCTGGGATATTCTGTTTCAGCTTTCGCGGCGTTATCAGGTGACTATTCTGGTCACCACCCACTACATGGCCGAAGCCGAGCACTGTGACCATCTGGCCATTATGTATGCCGGCCGTATTATTGCCGATAATTCACCCGCCGCACTCAAGGAGGAAATCAAAGCCGAAGCCGGGGCGCTTTATGCGCTGGAAACCGCCGCCCCCTTCAAGGCCCTGAAAATTTTACAGCAAAATGGTTTTGAGCAGGCCAGTCTGTATGGTCAGCGTATCCATGTACACAGCCATGCCATTAAAGACGATCAACAAAAAATAGCCACTCTTTTGAGTGACAAGGGACTGAGCTTGTTAAAACTGTATCCCATTTCCCTCAGCATGGAAGATCTGTTCGTGCGCCGTATCCGCCAACTGGAAGCCAATGAAACTTAATCGCCAGCGTATTTGGGCTGTGATCAGCAAGGAATGGCGGGAGATTCTTCGCGATCGTCTGTTTTTCAGTTTGGCCTTTTTGGTGCCGCCTTTACTGATGGTATTGTTCGGTTACGGTATGTCGCTGGATGTGAAAAATATTCCACTGGTAATTGTTGATCATGACCGCTCGGCCCTCAGCCGCGAATACACCGGCAAGTACATCAACTCGCGTTATTTTGATTTTAAAGGCTATGTTAGCGATGAACGTGAGTTGACGCATTTGTTCGACACGGGAGAGGCCAAGGTAGCGATTATTGTGCCGCCCGAATTTACCCACCGCCTCAAACGTGGCCGGCCTGCTGCCGTACAATCCATCATCGAAGGCACCTCGCCTTTTCGTGCGCAAACCACCAAGGGTTACGTCATTGCCATTAACGGTGATTTTTCCAACCAGCAATTAATCGAATTTATGGCGAAACAACGGGGCATTTCGGTGGCCAAAGCAAAAAGAATGCTTAACGCCATCCGGCTGGACGTGCGTTTTCTCTATAACGAAGCCGTTTCCAGTACCTGGTCCATGGTGCCCAGTTTGATCATGTTGCTGCTGATGATCACACCGCCATTTCTAACGGCGGTGAGTGTGGTCAGAGAAAAAGAAAATGGTTCGATTTACAACATTTATTCCTCAACCTTGCTGCCCAGTGAATACCTGCTGGGTAAACTGCTGCCCTACATCGTTATTTCGATGATCAACTGTCTGGTGCTGTGGCTCATGGCCGTTTACTGGTTTGAAGTGCCGTTTAAAGGCTCATTTGGCTTTTTTATGCTGTCGGCACTGGGCTATGTGGCTTGTACCACCGGCATGGGTTTGCTGGTCTCCATTCTGGTGCAATCGCAACTGGCAGCCATTGCCATCACCGGCATCGTGTCCTTTTTGCCAGTGATTATGTTTTCAGGTTTGATTGTGCCGATTAAATCGCTCTCGCTAGGAGGGCAAATTTTTGCCCACTTGATTCCGGCCATGTATTTTAATGAAATTTTACAGGGTCTGTTTCTCAAAGGGCTGCCTCCGCGTTATTTAAGCCTGCAGGCGCTGTTTTTGTTTGTCCATGCGCTGGTACTTTTTTACGTGGGTGTCCGAGTGTTCACCAAGAGGCCAAAAAAATGAGCCGTTTTTCGCGTTTTAGGCCTCTGTCATTGTCATCAAGGCATTGGCTCGATTTGTCGCGCTGGTTGTTCCGATTGCAGGTGATGACCCAGAAAGAGCTGATGCAGCTGGTGCGTGACAAAGTCCTCATGGGTTTTGTGATCTACGGTTTTACCGGCGCCATTTATTTTGCCGGTTCGGGCGTCAGTTTGCAGCTGGACCATGCCCGGATGGTGGTGAATAACAACGATCCGGGTGCCTTGTCCCGCGAGCTGATCTACCGCTTTCGGGCACCGGAATTTGAATTCGTGGGTTTACTCGAAAACGGGCAGCAAAGCAGCCAGGTGCTCGATAAAGGTCAGGCCATGCTGGTGCTGGATATTCCGGCCGATTTTTCTCAGCGCATTCTCGAAGCTCAAAGCACCGGTGTGCAAATGCAGGTCGATTCAACCAACTCCATGTTGAGTTTTCTCGCCGTCTCGTATGCCGCCCGTATTGTAGGGACCTTTGGCATGGAGCAGGCTTTTTTGCATCTGGGCCAGCGCCCTGAAGACGTGATGAAAAAAGTGCCCGTGGTGAATGTCGAACAACAGGTGTGGTACAACGCCAATCAAAATGACGCGTGGTACATGCCCATCAATCAGCTGGCCACGATTATTACCTTGCTGTCCATCATGCTGCCGGCGGCGGCGATGGTAAAAGAAAAAGAACGCGGCACCATTGAACAGATTCTGGTAACGCCGCTCACACCCTTTCAGATCATGTTTCCCAAGGTGCTTGCCATGGCCGTGGTGATTCTGGCGGGCGAAGCCTTGTGTATCAGCCTGGTCATGGTGCCCGCGTTTGATACACCCATTCGCGGTAGTTTGCTTTGGTTGTTTATATTTACGGCCTTGTACGTGTTCACCAATGCGGGTTTGGGCATGTTAACCGCCACGTTTTCGCGTAATCTGGGCCAGGTGGGCTTGCTGGTGGTGCTCTCGCTTGCGCCGATTCTGTTTTTATCGGGCGTGTATACACCGCCGGAATCGATGCCGGACTGGTTACGCATTCTTATGTATTTATCGCCACTGTATTATTTCCGGCAACTTGTGTTCAGTGTATTTTTACAAGGCAATGACATTAACAGTTTATTGCCAACGTTATTAGGTATGCTGGCATTGGGCAGTGCCCTGTTTATCATTGGCATGGCCCGTTTTCGCGCCCAATTCAGCTGAATTGGGCGAGTGTTAAGCTTACAGCCAGCGCCGCACCTTGTTTTTATACGCGCGGTAGTCATCACCAAAGCGTTGTTCCAGCGCTTTTTCTTCTGGCCCGATTTGCCAGCGATTCAGTGCCCACACCCATGCTGGCACAATCAGGGCACTGGCCAGCGAACCCAGATACAGCGCCCAGCCTATCAGCATAAAAAACAAACCCAGATACATGGGATTACGCGTAAAACGGTACAAACCCCTTGTAACCAGATGCGTGCTGTTGTTGGGCGTTAAAGGGCTGACCGTGGTTTTGGCACGGAAGAACAAACCCGCCGCCCAAAGAATACAGATCAAGCCCAGCAGGGCAAACACCCCACCCACGGCCAGGTTATACATCCCTTGCCACTGCGGTTCAGGGAAAAAATAATCCAGCCAGCTCATGAGCAGACCAAAAATTAACAAATATAAGGGCGGGGGTATTTTCAGTTCCAGCATCCAAAAGCTCCTTGGCAGATGTGTAATAATGCGTGCGCATAGAAAACGGCAGGGCGTTTATCATGCCACAACCTGCAATTCGTGCCCATAAAACCGCGCTCAGTGCTATAGAATAAAACCCGAAAAGGTATGCAAAAAGGCCGTATTAGCCGAACTGTAGTGGTCAGTCTAAAAAAAGAAGAATTTATTTCGCAGATAATCAGTCGCTTAAATGAACTGTTTATTAGCGAGAAGCTGTCCGAAAAAGACCTGGTGAATTACGCCGATACCATTCGCGATAAAATCAGCGAAAATGCTTTGGTGATGAAACAAATGGCCAATAATTCTGAAGCACAAGCGTTGTTGGGTGATTTTCCGAAAGCCGTGGATAATGCGATTATGGACAGCGGCGATGCGCATCAAAACCAGATGATGCAGCTTTTGTCTGATCCGGCTAAAGCAGCAAAGGTTGCGCGGGTGGTGTTTGATTGGTTAAAGATTACGATGTAGACACCGTTTGCGCGAAACCAGGGTCTATTCTTCCACCAATTATTTTGGTTAAAACACAATGTACGACGGAGAGAAACTCAATAGCATTACGCATCTTGTTGGTGCAGTTCTGGCGCTGGTGGGTTTGGGTGCGTTGCTTACGATCAGTATTCAGGAAAAAAATCCGCCGCTTATCATCAGCTTCAGCGTTTTTGGTTTTACGCTCACCTTGCTCTATACCATGTCGACCTTGTACCACAGCTTTCATCCGCCGCAACTTAAAAAAATATTTCAGAAACTCGATCACGTTTCAATTTACCTGTTAATTGCCGGCACCTATACGCCGTATATGATGGTAACGCTGCATGACCATGGCGGCCTGATTATGCTGCTTTTAATCTGGACGCTAGCCCTGATCGGTTTATTGCTTGATGTATTTATTCGTAATCGTATCGAATGGTTGCAGTTGCTTATTTATCTGGTTATGGGCTGGATTTGCACACTTAATTATTCCGAGCTGCAAGCAGCCATGCCAGCGTGGGGTGTGCTGTGGCTGACGCTGGGTGGTATTGCCTACACCGGCGGCACGGTGTTTTATGTGCTCGATAATATGAAAAAACTTCGCCACGCCCACGGCATCTGGCACCTGTTTGTTTTGTCGGGTTCCATCTGCCATTTTATTTCTATCGCGGCCTATGTGAGATAAACAATTAAAAGAAAAACGGCCATGCAAATTGATAGGCCCCTGGCGCAGTACGGGCTAATAATTAATTTTCGCTGTATGAGTTAATGCCTTCGTTAATTAATCAGTGAAGGCCTAAACTTAGTTAGGCCAGATCCGGCCCGTATCAAAACATTATTATTTTTTCCCGATCAAGAGAAAAGATTCCGCCGCTTCAAGTGCACTGAGTTCCCCGCTGAGAATAACAATGTCCGCGCGGGCCAGTTGAGTAAGTTCATCAGGATTGGGCACGATGTCATTGCCACGGCGAATGGTATGTACGCCTACATTGAGTTTTTCCAGCCCCAGATCTTTGAGCGTTTTATTCACCGCAAAGGCCGAGTCCGGTAAAAACACGGGCTTGAGTCGCCCCTGATAGCGCGACAAACCGTATTGTCCGCGTTGCCCCAGAATAAAGCCGTGCAACATTTTGTAGCGTTCGCGACGCACATTCTGAATCGCATCAAATACCCGTTCATCCGATTGCCCCAGTGCGGCCATAACGTGACTGACCAGCATCAGACTGGCTTCGAGTGTTTCCGGAATGACTTCGGTGGCGCCAGCATTCTGCAATTCCTGCAAATGAGAGTCGTCGCGCGTGCGTACCAGAATCGGCAAGTCGGAACGTTCTTCGCGAATCATGGTGAGTATGGTGCGTGCTGTGACGTGATCATCAAAACTGATCACCAGCAAATTAGCCTGCATTAAACCCAGTTTTTTGAGCACGGCCAATTTGCGCACGCTGCCAAAATACACGGGTTCACCGGCAGCACGGGCGTGTTTGACCCGCACGGCATCGTTGTCTACAGCAACGAAAGGAATTTTTTCCTGCTGCAGGAAACGCGCAATGGTCTGCCCGACACGGCCATAACCACAAATAATCACGTGGTCTTGCAGCGGTCTATCCAGTTTACTGGCCAGGATTTCGTGTTCTGGATCTTTTTTCTGTTCGCGTCTGAGCAGCAGACGTGTGGCAATTTTTTCGCTGTTTGATACCAGAAAGGGGGTAATGCTCATACTCAGTACGATGATGGACAAAAAGAATGAGGCAACATCATCGGGCACCAGATGATCTTTTACGGCCAGCGCAAGCAGTGCGAAACCGAATTCGCCTCCCTGGCTCAGAATCAAACCGGTGCGGATGGAAACAATGCCCTTATGACCGAAGACGTAACACAGCAGGGCAATCAGTGCGGTTTTAAATACAACAAGACAAAGCGTAAAAA
>DAIRVL010000130.1:0-7153 GCA_036802845.1 Pseudomonadales bacterium
TCGGAAGGCATGGTGCTGGCGGCCGGGCCCGGTGGAAAAGACATCTGGCTGCTCAGTCCCGATGACGGCGCACTGCCGGGCATGCGCATCAAGTAATAAACACAAAAAGGCCGGAAAATTCATGGGCCTTTCCATGGCACGGGATGTTAACAATTCGTGCCGGAATTTTCCGGGGCCGTTCTTGTCTGAAATAATCCTGTGCAGGATAATAAAAAGCCTGCACTATTGTGGACAGTGGGCGCTGGGCAAGTCTCTGTATTCTTTGAACCACCAAGGCAAACATGTCACAAACAAACATTTTCCTCGTGCTGATCAGCACCATTCTGGTTAACAACTTTGTACTGGTGCAGTTTCTCGGCCTGTGCCCGTTTATGGGCGTATCAAACAAAGTCGAAAGCGCACTGGGTATGGCACTGGCAACCACGTTTGTGATGACCATTTCATCGGTGTTGAGCTATCTCACCTACAGCTATATTTTGGTCCCCCTTGATTTACAGTATTTAAGAACACTGGCGTTCATCTTGGTTATTGCCGTTACTGTCCAACTTACGGAAATGATTATTCACAAAACCAGTCCGCTCTTGCATCGGGTACTCGGTTTGTTTTTACCACTGATTACAACCAACTGTGCGATACTCGGTGTCGCTTTATTAAACAGTAAAAAAGACGGATCAACACTCTTTGATTCGGCTTTGTATGGCTTTGGCGCCGCCGCTGGATTTTCCCTGGTGCTGTTACTGTTTTCCACCATGCGAGAACGGATTGCAGTCATCGATGTACCCAAACCCTTTCAAGGAGCGTCGGTCACACTCATTACAGCCGGATTAATGTCGCTGGCATTTCTGGGCTTCAGTGGTTTGGTAAAACTCTAATTGGCGTGAGCAATAAGGTATGACGCATATCCTGCTAGCCATTCTGGTCATCATGAGTCTTGCGCTGCTATTTGGCAGCTTACTGGACTATGTCGCCCTTCGGCTCAAGATTAACGACAAAGGTCTGGTTAACAAGATTAATGCCCTGCTGCCACAAACCCAATGCGGTCAATGCGGCTTTGCGGGCTGCCAACCCTATGCCGATGCCATCGCCCATAATGAGGCAGCGATTAATCGCTGCCCGCCGGGGGGTAAAACAACCATTTATGAACTGGCCGACTTGTTGGGCACCGAACCCTTGCCCCTTAACCCCGAACACGGTGTAGAAAAAGACCTGCCTTATGTGGCTTATATTCGTGAAGAAGAATGCATCGGTTGCACCAAATGTATTCAGGCCTGCCCGGTTGATGCGATTCTGGGGGCAGCAAAACTCATGCACACAGTGATTGCCGACGAATGCACCGGCTGTGATTTATGTGTAGAACCCTGTCCGGTGGATTGCATTGATATGATTCCGGTCAAACCAAAGCACATTGATTGGATTTGGGATAAACCACAAGGCGGCGGACATGTCGCCTTCAACCGCATCCCTGTGAGCAGCATCCAATGACAAAACACCGTGTCTGGCATTTACGGGGTGGGATCTATCCGCCAGAAAACAAAGCACAGTCGCTGCAACAGCCGATACGTTCCATGCCCTTGCCAGCACAACTGATCGTGCCATTACAACAATACATAGGCTCACCTGCAATACCCTGTGTCAGCATCGGTCAATATGTATTCAAGGGACAATTAATTGCAAACAGCCCACAGGCTATTTCCGCGCCGGTACATGCGCCGTCTTCAGGAATTATCACCCAAATAGGCCAACACCCGGTCATTCATCCGTCCCCACTTGAACAACCGTGTATCACCATCGACCTTGATGGCAAAGACACCTGGATAGCACATCAGGGCAGCCCGGATTACGCCGGGCAAAGTCAAGACGACTTACTGTTGCGGATCCGTGCCGCCGGTATTATCGGTTTGGGCGGTGCCGGTTTTCCCACGGCGGCCAAACTCCACACGTCAGGGCAGAAAATCAAAACGCTGATCATTAACGGTGCCGAGTGTGAGCCTTACATCACAACAGATGACATCCTTATGCGGGAGCGTGCGGCTGACATTGTCACCGGTATTCAAGTCATCGCGCACATTCTACAGCCTGAAGAAATTTTCATTGGCATTGAGGACAACAAAACCGCCGCCATTACCCAAATGGAACAGGCGACCTTGGACACCGGCATTGAAGTCGTCGTCATTCCAACGCAATACCCTTCCGGTGGCGAAAGACAACTCATCAAAATTCTCACCGGTAAAGAAGTGCCTGCCGACAATTTAATCGCGCAATCAGGCGTAATCGTGCAAAACATCGGCACTGCCTACAGTATTTTTGAAGCCATTGTTCATGGCAAACCGCTGATCAGCCGCGTTACTACGCTCAGCGGCCAGGCCCTTGGCACACCCGGCAACGTGGAAGCGCTCATCGGCACCCCGATTAAACACCTGTTGCACCATGCAGGATTAGATACGCAACAGGTGTTTCGTATTATTGTGGGTGGGCCGATGATGGGATTTTCACTCATATCCACCGAACTGCCTCTGAGCAAAACCACCAACTGTCTTATCGCAGCCACGCGTGACGAAATGCCACCCCCACCCCCGGAACAAGACTGCATTCGCTGCGGCCTATGTGCCGATGTGTGCCCGGTGACATTATTACCGCAACAGCTGTACTTTTTCAGCAAATCGCAGGAACTGGACAAGGCCGAGCAACATAATATTTTCGATTGTATCGAATGTGGTGCCTGCGCCTATGTGTGTCCCAGCCATATTCCCCTGGTGCAATACTACCGCCACACCAAAGGCAGCATCGAAATCCAGAATAACAAAGAAAACAAATCAGGCCATGCGCGTCGGCGTTTTGAAAACAGAAATGCACGCCTGCAACAAGAAGAGAACGACAAAATAGCCAAACGTCAGGCGCGCATTAACACCGTCACTGTTATAGCCCCTGTAGCAAACCAGACCCTGAGCGCCGAGAACAATGCGATGGAAATCGCACGCCTTAAAACAGCCGCAGCAACAAGCGCCAAACTGGCCGTCGACGCAAAAAAAGCCTTGATTCAAGCCGAACGAAAACAGGCACAAAACCTCGATAGCCTGCGCGAACAGGTCGAAACACTACAAAAAAATGCCGAACAGGCCAGACAACAACTACTTAAGGCGCAAGAAACAGAAACACCAAGCGAAGCCGCAGCGGCAAGTCATTCTGCGAACACCGCTACCCTTGCTGCACCCCAAACAAGTGCTGATAAAATTGCCGCCGCACTGGCGCGTAACGAAGCGCGTAAAATACAACAAGAACGCGCAAGAGCCGTGACCTCAAACAGCACTGAGAGTACACTTGCCCACCCGGATCTGACCGCCCCCAACACAGCAGAGAAAGCCAGCAGCACAACAGAGAAGACCCAAAACACCCGCCACCCTTCTCATAAAGACAGTTAACTGGGTTTATTGTTATGTCACTGATTAACGCGTCTTCCCCCCACACCCTGGCTAAAAATGATACCGGTCACATGATGCAGCATGTCGTGCTGGCCACACTGCCTGGTTTGCTGACACTGACCTTGTTTTTTGGCTGGGGTAGTCTGATCAACTGCATGATAGCGGCAATTGTTGCGCTGGCCTGCGAGTGTGTGGTGTTATTCCTCAGAAAACGACCTGTTGCTTTTTATCTCAACGACTACAGCGCGGTGGTCACCGCTATTTTGCTGGGACTGTCCTTGCCACCCCTGAGCCCTTGGTGGATTTCATGTATCGGCACAGCCTTTGCCATTCTGGTGGGCAAACATCTTTATGGCGGCTTGGGCAATAATATTTTTAATCCCGCCATGCTGGCGTATGCCTTTCTGTTGATTTCATTTCCAGTGCAAATGACCTCCTGGTTACCCGCTGCCGGCTTGACTCAAATCGGTTTTATTGAAACATTTCAGCTTATTTTTAATAATCATTTTGATCCCGCGTCCATTGCCCGAATTGATGCCTTAAGCGGCGCCACCCCGCTCGATAGCGTTAGAACCGAATTAGGCTTATCCAAAACCTTGCCCCTGATTTACAGCACATCACCCTTTGATGGCATCTTTGCCGGCAAAGGCTGGGAATGGGTCAACATCGGTTTTCTGCTCGGCGGCCTGTATCTTATTTTCAAAGGCATTATTCACTGGCAAATCCCTTTGGCCCTGTTATTAACGCTGGCAACCTGGGCGTTTTTGTTTATGGGTTATGACAGCGATCGTTACGCCTCCCCTATTTTTCATCTTTTGAGTGGCGGCACCATGCTCGGTGCTTTTTTTATTGCCACCGATCCCGTCACCGCTGCCACCAGTGCCGTAGGTCGCTGGATTTATGGGGCGTTTATTGGCCTGACCATTTATATCATTCGCACCTTTGGTGGTTATCCCGACGCTGTGGCTTTTGCCGTATTACTGATGAATCTGGCTGTGCCCACCATTGATTACTACACCCAACCCCGCACCTATGGCCATAAAGAAGCCAAGTTTGGTCGCGGCAAACGGGAGCGCTAGTCAATGTTCAAATTCATTAGCAAAAATGCGCTTTTATTGGCAGCTGTTGCTGCAATCACCACAGGGACCGTGGCCCTCACCGAATCCACCACCCAAGCCTCCATTATCAAAGCCCAACATCAAGCACTTAAAGACGCCCTGTTTGAACTGTTGCCCGATCAACAGCATAACAATGATCTACTCAACGATTACACCCGCATCAAGCACCCCTTGCTGGCCTTAAAAATCCCTCAAGATGCTTTTTTTGCGCGACGTGACAATCAGCCGCTGGCAGCTATTATTCCGGCCACTGCGACGGAAGGCTACGGAGGCAGCATTTCTATGCTGGTGGGCATCCGTTACGACGGCACCATTACCGGCGTTAGAGTCGTCGCACCCCACAATGAAACCCCCGGACTCGGTGACAAGATTGACATTGATAAGTCGGACTGGATTCTGGGTTTTAACGGCAAGTCGCTGAACAACCCCGCAGAACAAGGCTGGAAAGTCAAAAAAGACGGGGGCGACTTTGATCAAATGACCGGGGCAACCATCACCCCCCGTGCCGTGGTCAAAGCGGTGTATAACACCCTGTTATATTTTGATCACAACAAGGAACAATTATTTCGCGACTCCTTGGCAGCGCAGGCGCAACAACCCGGCACTCACCTGACACAAGAGTATCCCTAAAATGACCCCCTATAACACGCTGATAAAAGACGGATTATGGAACAACAATGTGGCCATCACCCAGATACTCGGTCTGTGTCCTTTGCTGGCAGTTACGGGTTCGGTGGTAAGCGCTCTGGGGCTGGGGCTGGCCACCCTGATCGTTTTGGTCGGATCAAACAACCTGGTCTCCTTGATCCGGGGCCATCTTAACGACGCCATTCGTCTGCCGGTTTTTGTTTTGATTATCGCCGCCTTGACCACCTGCATCGAATTTATCATGCAAGCCTATACCTACGAGCTGTATCAAATGCTCGGCATATTCATTCCACTGATCGTGACCAATTGTTCAATTTTAGGGCGTGCCGAAACCTTCGCGCGCAAGAACGCGCTTCTACCCTCCCTGCTCGATGGTTTGATGATGGGACTCGGGTTTTTGATCGTATTGCTTCTTCTGGGCGCGTTTCGGGAAGCCCTGGGTCGAGGAACCCTGTTTGATCATATGGACCTTATTTTGGGCCCCATGGCCAAGGATTGGACACTCCACCTGTTTGACCATTTTCCAGGTATTTTATTCCTCGCCTCAGCGCCTGGCGCTTTTTTTGGTTTAGGCCTGCTTATCGCCTTGGCCAATCTTATCAATGAAAAAATGCGTGCCGCTGCACTTAAAAATGCACCGCCCCTTATCGCAGGCAGTAAACGTGTCAGAATTACAGGGCATATCCGCTAAAAACCCATCATCCGTGTAAGAAACATATAGCCCAATGAATGCGCATAAACGTGAAGCGATTTTCAAACGTTTTCAACAAGACAATCCTCATCCACGAACAGAGCTTCTGTATGCCTCTCCCTTTGAATTACTGATTGCCGTCATTTTGTCCGCCCAAGCCACCGACGTTAGCGTAAACAAAGCCACCAAACATCTGTTTGCCATAGCCAATTCACCCGAAAAGATGCACTCACTCGGTCTCGATGGCCTTAAAACGTACATTAAAACCATCGGCCTGTATAACACCAAAGCGCAAAACATTTTGCAGACCTGCAAGCTACTTATCGACAAGCACCATTCGCAGGTGCCTAACACCCGAGCTGAGCTTGAAGCCTTGCCCGGTGTGGGCAGAAAAACCGCCAACGTGGTTTTGAACACCGCCTTTGGCCAGCCGACCATTGCCGTGGACACCCATATTTTTCGTGTGTCCAACCGTATCGGCCTGGCACCGGGAAAAAATGTTACCGAGGTTGAACAGAAATTACTTAAAACCGTGCCCAAAAAATACCGCGTAGACGCCCATCACTGGCTAATTCTGCATGGCCGCTATATCTGCACCGCACGCAAACCTCGCTGCAGCGCCTGCCTGATCGAAGATTTATGTGAGTATGCCGAAAAAAAATACGACTGAGCCTGGAGGAAAGGTCACAGACAGGTGAAAGTTATTGAGTCACCTGGGTTTCTTCGAGAATTTACTACACGTTAAATGTGTCACTATTGTCAAAACAGGCAAATACAGATGAAAAGAAAAACACTCCTTTCCTGGAGCAGTGGTAAAGACAGTGCGTGGGCGCTTCACGTATTGCAACAGGATCCGCATATTGACGTCGTTGGTTTATTTTGCACGGTGAATAAAGAGTTTAATCGTGTCGCCATGCACGCGGTAAGAGTTGAGCTGCTTCAACAACAGGCACAAAGTGTGGGCCTTCCGCTTTACATTATTGAGATTCCGAATCCTTGCAGTAACAGTGACTATGAAAAAATCATGCGCTCGTTTATTGATGAGGTGAAGAAGCAACCTATCGACTGTTTTGCCTTCGGTGATCTGTTTCTCGACGATGTGCGTAGCTATAGAGAAGACCGTCTTAAAGGCAGTGGTATAACGCCTATATTTCCCATTTGGGGCATTCCAACCAACACGCTGTCGCGCACCATGATAGGCAGTGGTTTAAAAGCCGTGATCACCTGCATTGATCCAAAACAGCTTGCCAGTGAGTTTGCTGGCAGAGAATACAATG
>DAIRVL010000131.1:0-7141 GCA_036802845.1 Pseudomonadales bacterium
TTTCGCTGGCGCACTTAAAGGCGTTTGGCTTGTCATTTGGTTTGTATTGGGCGTGGTATTGGATGTTGTGTTGGATGTTGTGTTGGATGTTGTGTTGTTCGTTTTGGAATAGGACGCCGCCGCAACACCGGGTATCGTTTTAAACTGGGACTGTGTACTGAGCTGTACCGGCGCACTCGACATAAATTCAAGTACAAGTTGTTGACCATGACGACCATCAGATGCCAAACGACGGGTTTGCCATTTGGCCGGCTGTTTGAGATCAAACACAACACGCACCACACCAGGCTGAAAATAGCCACTACGAATACTGCTTACCACCGTACCCTGTACATTCAATTGCGACAGTGCTGTTTTGACTTGCGTATTTTTCAGATCCAACACAAGGCGATTCGGCTTACTCAAGGTGAACGCTTTAAAGTCCACCGCATCACTGACATCAAAAACAAATTGCTGTTTTGCGTTACTTGTTACAACACGTGCAGCACTTAAGGTAGTGGCACCAGACAAGGCTGGCCACAAACTTGTGACCATAACAAAAACAAACGCGGCAGGCCAAAAACGGTGTTTCATTTTCAGGATTTTACTCACCATAAATTGTTTAAACACAAAACATTCATTAAATTTCAAGAAAGCGCTTTTACTATTTCGCGCCCATAATCACTGAGCGCCTCAATTCCTATTTTACGCCCCTCTTGCGCATAAACCAACGTAATCGCCAGATCACCTGGCGGAAGATATTCCGCTGCGCGTTGTGGCCATTCGACCAAACAAATCGCTTGTCCGGAAAAATACGCTTCAACGCCCAGGTTATGCCATTCATCTGCATGCGTCATTCGATACAAATCAAAATGAAAAATACACGCAGACGCTAATTCATACGGCTCGATTATAGTATAGGTCGGGCTTTTTACCGAGCCTAGATAACCATAACTTCTTAATATACCCCGGCTAAACGTGGTTTTTCCCGCACCTAATTCACCGTACAAATAAACGATTCCTCTGCCCGCAAGCGCATGGCCAACTTTCTCACCCCAATGCACGGTATCGGTATCCGACGTCAGGAAAACTTCTATTTTATCGTTGACCATGATCACAGCTGTCCTTTTGAATGACAGGAAGAATTTAATTTACAGGAATGGATTACGTATGCACTTGGTGCAACAAGTGCTGTATCACAGGCAAAAGCTCCATAGCCATTACACCCCGTTCGCCCTGTTGAAGCGCCAGTCGATCCGCCGCTGTGCCGTGCAGAACCACGCCCAATTGTGCCGCCTCATGGGGTTCCAGACCTTGAGCAAGCAAGCCTCCAATTACACCACTTAGAATATCCCCCATGCCACCACTGGCCATAAGGGGGCCTCCAACACTGGCTAACGACAGCGTTTCACCGTCACTGATCAAGGTGCCCGCACCCTTGAGCACGACAATTGCGTGGAAACGTTGCGCTAATTCCCTCGCCGCCACAAAACGATCCTGTTGTAGGCTCGACAAGGTACAGCACAATAAACGACTGGCCTCCTTGGGATGCGGTGTCATAATACACAAGGGGTGCGTCTGTAAGTCGGGCATTTGGCTGAGCAAGTTCAACGCGTCTGCATCAATCACCGTTGGCTTTTTCGCTTGCAGTGCCGCACGCAATAACATTGTTGACCACGCCGTCTGCCCCAAACCCGGTCCCACAACCAAAATTGTTGCTTTTTCAATAAGGGCTAAAACCCTTTCTTCTGCACGTGCCAGGTCATCGTTTTGATCAGAAATGGCATGACACATCAACTCTGGCTGACGGGCAATAACTGCGCCGCAATGTTCACGCCGCGTCGCAATACTGACCAAACCCGCACCTACCCGGGCGGCCGCCGTAGCAGCCATTAAGACCGCACCCGCCATACCCCGGTCGCCGCCCAACACCAGCACATGACCAAAACTCCCCTTATGCGCCGTCGACAAACGCGCCGGGAGTCTGGGCCTTACCGTAGTTAAATCGAGTCGCTGAGCAACAGGCAATACCTGCTGATAAACGCTGGCCGGTATCTGTAAATCGTTAAAAACAAGCCTGCCGGTATAATCCGGTCCACTGCCTGTTAATAGACCTTGTTTCACCGTGATAAAAGTCACCGTCAAGTCCGCCTTCAGCGCCACACCCAGAACCTGCCCCGTGTCTGGACATAATCCGCTAGGAATATCAACAGCCATCACCGGCCTTGCTACTTTATTCGCCCTCGAAATAAGTGCGGCGTACAATGCCCTGACTTCACCTTGTATTCCCAGTCCCAGCAGTGCATCTATCAGCACATCACTTTCCAGCAATAACGATTGGTAATCAGCGAGTTCGTCCGTCGTCAGCACTTCAATAATGGAAACACCCAGCGCTTTTGCCCGCTGATAACACAGCGCTGCGACACCGCGTAATTGACTGCATTGCCCCACTTGCAGCACCATCACCTGCAAACCGGCAACATGCGCAAGTGCTGCAATCACATAACCATCACCCGCGTTATTACCACAACCGGCCAGCACGGTGATCTGTTTAGCCTGAGGCCAGTAATGACCCAGATGCTCAAAACAAACTCGACCGGCACGCTCCATCAGCAATAAAGCAGGAATGCCCAGCGTGTCTATTGCATAGGAATCCAGTAGACGCGTTTGTTCTGCACTGTACAGATTTCCGGGCAACAGGGTTCTATAATCCCCAGATGCCTGCGCTTTATCAATCATTCAAGAGCTCCAACGATTTTATGGATGCACATCCAAACGAGTATTTTGCCTCACTTGCCACGAATATCAAACAATGGGGCTTGGAACTGGGCTTTCAACAAGTCGGCATCAGCGATTTTCAGCTCACCCCCCATGACAGGTGGTTGCAGGAATGGCTGGATAAACATTTTCACGGCGAAATGGCCTATATGGCCCGGAATGTGGAAAAACGCTGTGACCCGGCGCAACTCGAACCCCAAACGCTGCGTGTCATCACTGCACGGATGGACTATCTTCCGCCCCAAGATGACCTCATCAAGGCCCTGGCCCAGCCGCATACCGCCTATATTTCGCGTTATGCCCTCGGGCGCGATTACCACAAACTCATGCGAAAACGCTTGGCGACACTGGTTAAAAAAATCGAATCCACGCTGCCGGAAGGCGAACACTTTTTTCGTGCCTTTGTTGACAGCGCGCCGGTATTGGAAAAAGCCCTGGCCGAAAAATCTGGCCTGGGCTGGATAGGAAAAAACACCCTGTTAATTAACAAACGTGCAGGCTCATGGTTTTTTCTGGGAGAAATTTACACCAATGTAGCATTGCCGGTGGATTCCCCTGCTGAAGAACATTGTGGCAAGTGCACCGCCTGTATCGACATCTGCCCCACCGGGGCCATCGTCGGCCCACGACAGCTTGATTCACGCCGTTGTATTTCTTACCTCACCATTGAGCTGCGCACGGCTATTCCCGAAGATCTGCGTCCCTTGATAGGAAATCGAATTTACGGCTGCGATGATTGTCAGGTTGTGTGCCCATGGAATCAATTTGCCAAAACCACGGGCGAAAAGGATTTTTTCCCCCGTCATCAACTGGATCACAGTAAGCTTATTGATCTTTTCCAGTGGAGCCTTGACGATTTTCTGCAACGCACAGAAGGCAGCCCGATTCGGCGCATTGGTTATGCCTGCTGGTTACGCAACATTGCCGTTGCCTTGGGCAATGCGCCGCGTGATGCAGCTACCCGAGAAGCACTCACTCGTCGATTCAATGAAACACTGCCGTTAGCGCTCGAAGAACAAGCCATGGTTAAAGAACATATAGCATGGGCGCTGAAGCGACACCTTATAAAACCAATTTAAAGCGCCTAAGCGGGTGACTTTTATCAGCACCCGCTTAGGGATTTGCACAGCGCGCTTAACTGACCTTAGGCCAAATAATCTCTAATCAGAATCTCTGCAATTTGCACACTGTTAAGTGCAGCACCTTTGCGCACATTGTCGGCAACAACCCAAAGATTCAAACCTTTGTCACAGGAAATGTCTTCACGAATACGACCCACAAACACAGGATCTTTACCCACAGACTCCGTCACCGCCGTAGGGTAAGCGCCGTCTTCATGCGCATCCAGCACTACTACGCCTTCAGCTTTCATTAACAAGGCCCGGGCAGTCGCTGCGGTAATTTTTTCCTTGGTTTCGATGTGCACCGCTTCTGAATGACAATAAAAAACCGGCACACGTACACAGGTGGGGTTTACTTTGATTGTTTGGTCTTCGAATATTTTCTGGGTTTCCCAGACCATTTTCATTTCTTCACGGGTATAACCATTTTCCTGAAAAGTATCAATCTGGGGCAACACGTTAAAAGCAATTTGTTTGGGGTACACTTTGCGTTTTATTTCCTGACCATTCATCAATTGCGCGGACTGACCGGCCAGTTCTTCAATAGCCTCTTTACCCGTACCCGACACCGACTGATACGTTGCCACGTTGATGCGGTCAATGCCAACCGCCTTACGAATCGGGTTTAAAGCCACCAGCATTTGAATGGTGGAGCAATTAGGATTGGCAATAATATTGCGTTGTTTATAGCCTGCAATTGCATGCGGATTCACTTCCGGCACCACAAGGGGAATATCGTCGTCATTGCGAAAATGCGAGGTATTATCAATGACTACACAACCCGCAGCGGCCGCTTTAGGCGCATATTCGGCTGATACCGAACCCCCCGCAGAAAACAAACCAATGTCCGCTTTCGAAAAATCAAAATCCTCAAGATTTTGTACCACTATGTTTTTACCCCTGAACTGAACCCGGCTGCCCGCTGAGCGGCTGCTGGCCAAAGGATAAAAATTCTCAACCGGAAAATTACGCTCTTCCAGAATAGCGATCATCGCTTCGCCCACTGCACCGGTGGCGCCAACCACAGCAACATTATATTTTTTCGTCATTTTTACACCTCAAATCATTTAATTCTGCAAGGCAGCCAAAATTGCGTGCCCCATGTGTTCAGTGGAAACTTTCTGCGTGCCCTCGGTGTAGATATCCGCAGTACGCAAGCCCTGATCAAGCACCGTGCTCACGGCCGCTTCAATCGCCTCTGCGGCTTTGGGGCTGTTCAATGAATAACGCAACATCATGGCAACAGAGAGAATGGTGGCCAGCGGATTGGCGATGCCTTTGCCTGCAATATCAGGCGCAGAGCCATGGCAAGGCTCATACATGCCCTGCCCCTGGTCGTTAAGCGATGCCGAAGGCAACATGCCAATGGATCCGGTCAGCATGGCCGCTTCGTCGGACAATATATCACCAAACATATTACTGGTCACAATCACGTCAAACTGTTTTGGCGCACGCACCAATTGCATGGCGGCATTATCAACATACATGTGGCTGAGTTTTACTTCCGGGTACTCACTGCGCAGTGACTCCATCACTTCTCGCCACAGTTCGGTCGTCTCAAGCACATTGGCTTTATCAACCGAACACACCTGTTTATTGCGTTTCATCGCCAAATCAAAGGCCACCCGACCAATGCGTATAATTTCAGATTCGTTGTAGTGGCAGCTGTTAAAACCTTCACGCTCACCATTGGCCAGGGTACGAATGCCACGGGGTTGTCCGAAATACAAACCCCCCGTGAGTTCTCTGACAATCAGAATATCGAGTCCTGCAACCACTTCGGGTTTCAAACTCGACGCGGAAGCCAACTGGGGATACAAAATCGCCGGACGTAAATTGGCAAATAAATTTAGTTTTGAACGTATAGCCAACAACCCTTTTTCAGGACGATTGGCCATGGGTAAACTTTCCCATTTCGGCCCACCAACAGCACCTAATAAAATCGCTGCACTGCCTTTGGCTTTAATTACCGTTTCCTCAGGCAAGGGACTGCCCGTGGCATCAATAGCCGCGCCGCCGATTAAACCTTCGTCCAACACCAGTTTCAAACCATGCTGCTGATTAACCAGATCCAGCACGGCTCGTGCCTGCGTAACAACCTCGGGACCAATACCATCGCCAGGCAAAATAAGAATTTTTTTATTCATGTATCAACAACCCTGAAAAATTAGAAAAAGAATCTGTGCCAGATAATCAGTTTTTAATCGTCCCAAACAACCAAGGGGCTTGCACTTTACGTTTAGCTTCATAGGCACGGATATCATCGGCGTCTTTCAGAGTCAGACCAATATCATCCAGACCATTCAATAAACAGTGTTTGCGAAATGCATCCACCTCAAAACCAAACTGTGCTCCTGAGGGCGTAACAACCGTTTGCGAGGGTAAATCAACACGCAAACGATACCCCACCGTTGCAAATGTTTCCTTGAACAACTGCTCAACCACGTCTTCACCGAGTATCACCGGCAGAATGCCGTTCTTGAAACAGTTATTAAAGAAAATATCGGCATAACTGGGTGCAATGACGCAACGAAAGCCGTAATCGAGCAGCGCCCATGGCGCATGTTCACGACTGGAACCACAACCAAAATTCCGCCGCGCCAAAAGAATTTCAGCACCCTGGTAACGCGCTGCATTTAAAATAAAATCAGGGTTAAGCGGGCGCTGACTGCTGTCCTGGCCCGGGAATCCTTCGTCCAGATAACGCCACTCATCAAACAAGTTAGGCCCAAAACCACTGCGTTTAATTGATTTGAGAAACTGTTTTGGAATGATCTGATCGGTGTCCACATTGGCTCGATCCAAGGGAGCAACGATAGCGTCTTGGGTGATAAATTTTTCCATTTCGTTTTTACTCCAGAATGAATTCAAGCTGACACGTTATTGGTAAAGGTACGCACATCGACAAAATGTCCGGCAATCGCCGCCGCTGCCGCCATGGCCGGACTGACCAGATGAGTACGACCGCCCTGACCCTGACGCCCCTCAAAATTACGGTTAGAGGTTGACGCGCAATGCTCACCAGCACCCAGACGATCGGCATTCATGGCCAAACACATGGAACACCCCGGCTCACGCCATTGAAATCCCGCAGCAATAAAAATTTTATCCAAACCCTCGGCTTCGGCCTGTTTTTTTACCAAACCCGAACCCGGCACCACAAGCGCCTGTTTAATGGTGCCGGCTACTTTTCTGCCTTGCGCCACCGCCGCCGCCGCACGTAAATCTTCAATACGTGAATTAGTGCACGAACCTATAAATAC
>DAIRVL010000132.1:0-7132 GCA_036802845.1 Pseudomonadales bacterium
GCTGCGGCAGTGCGCGTGACAAGCATGTTGATGATGTAGGTTTCGTTAAACAAATTATTAGCAACGTTAGCCACCAGATTGCTATTGATCGTAAGCAAATAGTCGCAACAGGCATGTCGAATGGTGGCATGCTGACTTACCGCTTGGCGTGTGAACTGTCCGACACTTTTAAAGCCATTGCCGCCGTGGCGGGAACTGATAACACCCTGCATTGTACCCCCAAGGTGCCTGTTTCTATTCTGCATATTCATGCTAAAAACGATGACCGTGTGCTCTACAATGGGGGCGCGGGTAAAAAATTAAGGGACGCATCGAAGGTGACAGAATTTACGTCCGTCCCTGCCACGGTAGAAAAATGGGTGAAATTAAACGGATGTAATCCAGCGCCACGACGCGTTCTCGATAGACCCGGTGTGTTTTGTGATGAGTATTCCCAGTGCCAAGGCAATGTGCACGTTCAATTGTGTGTCACTGAGACTGGCGGCCACTCCTGGCCAGGCGGTAGTAAAATCCGTGCAAATGAGCTTCCATCGCAGGCGTTATCTGCCAATGAGCTGATGTGGGATTTTTTTACGCGCCACTGAGTGTTTGTGTGAATTGTGTGGCGTTTAAGTTTGAGCCGTGCTTTTTAGCTATTCTGCGAATGGATGATGAAACTGTCTATTCGTATGCAATGAATTCTGGTGGGGATTTATTCATTTCTTTAAAACTTTTCTATGCCGATATTGCGGGCCTTTTTGCCAAAGGTCACGATTTTATGGCGCCAGCGTGATATAGCCATGCCGTTTACTAAAATTACAAGGGTTGTATTTTGTAATTCAATTTACCGTGCTGAATTTTACTCAGTAAACCAAAGGGTTTTGCTTCGCATAAAGTGGCCATCGTCGTAGGGCGGCCGTATTCTCTTGTTGGGAAATTTAACAGTATGAACACAGAAAATCAGGCAATTATAAGCAAAGTGCCGGAAATCACCTTGCTCTTCTGGATTATAAAAATTCTTGCAACAACGCTGGGTGAAACCGGCGGTGACGCGGTGTCCATGTCAATGGATCTGGGTTATCTCGTGGGCACTGGAATTTTTTCCCTGCTATTTCTTTTGGCGATTGTGGCGCAGGTTTCGGCCAAGGTATTTCATCCGGCGCTGTACTGGCTCACTATTGTGGCCAGCACAACAGTGGGCACTACGCTTGCAGATTTTGCTGATCGTTCGCTCGGTTTTGGTTATGTGGGTGGGACCATGCTATTGACGGCACTGCTTATTACGTCCTTTGTTTTATGGTATCGCAGCTTGGGTTCTATTGCTGTTGAGAGCGTCAGTTCACCAAAGGCGGAGGTGTTTTACTGGATTACTATCATGTTTTCTCAAACACTGGGGACGGCGCTGGGCGACTGGACGGCGGATACGGCAGGGATGGGTTATATCGGCGGCACCATCCTGTTTTCTTCCATGCTAGCGGTTGTTGCAGCGGCGTATTATTGGACAAAAACGTCCCCTACACTAATGTTTTGGGCGGCATTTGTTCTGACGCGGCCTCTGGGTGCGGTTGTGGGCGACTTTCTCGATAAACCTCTGGACGAAGGCGGCCTGGAATTGAGCCGCTATGCGGCATCTGCCACACTGATTATCCTGATGCTGTTTTTCATTTTTGCTTTTTCTCACAAACCGGCGACACGAGCACATTGAGCCTATGACTATTCGAACACTGTTTTTAGTGATATTTGTTTTGCTGACCAGTGCGTGTGCTCGCATTACACCCATCAATAATCTGGCCTTGCCACCGGTCAGTATCATTGAGGGAAAGGTCACCGATCTTGATAAGCGTGGTTTTATTCTTGTTGATAATTCCGGCGCAATTCATGTTCGAGCCACCTTGCCAGACCATAGACCTGTGGTGCTTTCTCCTGGTGAGCGCATCAAAGTCTACGGTAACTTGTTAGCGGGCTCTGAGAAAGAATTCGATGCTTATGTGATCAGAAAATCCACCCACGAACAGATTATTATCAGTAAACCAAGCCCTCATCTTGGGTTTATTTTACAGACTTCGTTTGATTGATTCAGCCGCCAGTCCAATAAGCCAGTCCAATGAGCACTAAGCGAGAACTCTATGAGCAACTCCGCAAACAATACAACAAACAAGGTCCGTGAATTGGTGAGTGTGATTGTCTCTGTACCAACGTCGGAGGGTGCCGGCGTAAAACTACGGCGCAGTTTGGGCAGTCAGCGCGGCCTGTATCTTGACCCTTTTTTGATGCTTGATGAATTCGGCACCGACAATCCTGGCGATTATATCGCCGGTTTTCCGGATCATCCGCATCGTGGTTTTGAAACCGTGACCTACATGCTCGATGGGCGCATGCGGCATCGCGATCATCTGGGCAATGTCGGTGATTTAGGCCCTGGTTCGGTGCAATGGATGAGCGCAGGGCGCGGTGTTATTCATTCAGAAATGCCTTTGCAGGAAAGTGGTCGGATGCGGGGTTTTCAATTGTGGATTAATTTACCGGCGGCAGAAAAAATGAAAGCGGCGGCGTATCGCGATATTCCCGCGCACGACATCCCCTCGGCCCCTTTGGGTAATGGCGGGCAGATTAAAGTCATCGCAGGGTGTGCTGACACGGGTAATATCACACTGCAGGGGCCGATTAATTCGCCGGATCAGGCATTAAGTACGGATCCGATTTATTTTGATATTCAATTACCGGCCCATGCTGTTTTTGAGCACCTTATTAAAGACGATTACAACGCGTTTTTGTATTGCTACGAAGGTGATGTGCATGTCGGTAACAACAACGCAAGCAAAGTTGTTTCCAGTCAAACTGCCGGAATTTTTTCGTCCAAAGGCAATGTGCGGATTAAAGCCGGTGATAAGGGTGCGGGTTTTATTTTATTGGCCGGAAAACCAATTCAGGAACCTATCGTGCAATATGGCCCCTTTGTGATGAATACGCGACAAGAAATCGAACAAGCGATTCTGGATTATCAAACAGGCGTTTTGGTTTAAATCACTGACCATGCGCTACCCTTAGAATGTGTCGTTGTATGCAATGTCTGTGTGTTTGACATGATTTAATCCAGATAATCTTTATTACCTTCAAGAGCATTTCTATATATGGAAAATCTTAAACAGTTGGAATCACTCGGCTTTGTTATGCCCAGCCCGGCTTACTTGTTTGGTACCCTTGTTTTTGGCGTGATCGGTCTGTTTGTCTATCGTTATGGCAAGAAAATGGTGTTGCCTGTACCCAAGTGGATAGGTATGACATTGATGCTTTACCCTTATATCGTTCCACAAACCTGGGCTTTGTATCTCGTGGGTTCGGGTTTGTGTCTGGGTGCTTATTTATACCGTAATTAAGAACGTTTGAACGCAAACAGGGCCGGACCTAGCCGCGAAACCTTTCTATTGGCAGATTTAAGCGGGTTTTGTGACAAGAGCCCCACGCCAACTGTATTTACATTTATAATGGCTAAAATTCCATCAGACTGCTTTGATCAAGCATTCTTACCCTAGGTGAGTCATGAACAAAATGTTTATATCGAAATTCAAAACACTGACAGCAAGCCTTCTTGTCGTTTTATGCACATTGCTGCCGCTGTTTGCCGCAGCAGAACACGAATACGAAAGTGATTATGAAGGCGAGGCATTCTCGCAAGCTGAGCTTGATCAAATGCTGGCGCCCATCGCCTTGTATCCTGATGCTTTGTTAATGCAAATTCTTATGGCATCGACCTACCCGCTGGAAGTGGTCGAGGCGGCGCGATGGTCGCGGGCTCATCGGCAACCCGAAGGTGACCGTGCGGTTAGAGGGGTGGAATCCGAGGACTGGGATCCGAGTGTGAAATCTCTGGTGGCTGTGCCGAATATTCTGCTGATGATGGATGAAAAACTGGACTGGACAGAGCAGTTGGGCGAAGCATTCCTGGCGCAAAAAGACGATGTGATGGAAACCACGCAAGCGCTGCGTCGTCGCGCCTTAAGGGCAAATAACTTAGGCACTACCGAGCATATGCGGGTGGTCGATCGTGAGGGTTATATTATTGTCGAGCCGGCTAACCCCGACGTTATCTATGTGCCGTATTACAACCCACTGGTAATTTATGGTGACTGGTGGTGGCCTGCCTACCGGCCTGTTTACTGGGAGCCATGGCCAAGTTATCACCATCATCACGGTGTAAGCCACGCTATTTTATGGGGTGCTACCATAGGCGTCAGCGTGGGCTATTTATTCAGTACACCTGACTGGCATCATCGTGATGTCTATGTTACCCACACCAACAATTATTACTACCCACGCCGAACGGTCGTAGTTAACAAGCACCCTCACGGCACTCATCGTGTTAATACCCGTCAAGTCTGGCGACATGATGTTGGGCATCGCGGTGGTGCAACTTATCATAAAGACGTACTGCAACGACGTTATATTAAGCCCGATAAATCACCCCGTCAGCAGAAAGACTACGGTTCGTTACCTGGGCAAACACCGCGAGAACATCCCTCGGCTGACAGACGTTATCAGCGCGATTTGTCACAGCCACAAACAAAGCACTCTAACGACACACTAAAGCGCACGACACCAGACAAATCAAAGGGGCCAGACAAGAACTATCGTGACCAGAAACACGGGGTGAATCCCGTGCAAAACAGGTTCAACCCAACCGAAAAATCACCGGAAAAAACTCGCCCTCAACAAGAAAACAGACCAGCGATTCACAAATTCCGTAACGATCCGGGTACCACGCGCGGCACAGAACCTAAGGTAAACAAACCTGCTGTTGAGCAAAAGCAGCAGCGCTCTTTGCGGACACAGGAAACACAAAGGCAAACGCCTTTTAATACCCGTCGCGAAACCCCGCAAGAGCAAAGGCCTGTACGTGCAGAACGCCCTGTTCAACCGAGCGAGCCGCGCCATTTTACCAAAACCGCCCTTGAAAAGACGCAACATGCCCAAGGCACACAGGAACAACAAACACCGGCGCAGTTTCGATCACGCAGTGAGACGCAACCAGAACCAAGACAGCAGCGGGTGGAGAAATCCGCACGCTTTAGCCGCAATAACAATGAAGAAAATACAGGGCAATATCGTCGCTTTGGGCAATAGATATTAATAGGGAAATTGGTCATTTCTTGATTTACTTCTATTGTCGTAAGGTTTTCCGATTTCTTTGTTCCGATACCAGAAAAAAACACAATAAGATCAATAGACGCTCGTGGACACCGAGAGTTCTCCACGCGCATTAAAGGACTTGGATCGGCATCGCACCCGTTGTTTGCCCTGTCGTCCGATTGCTGTCTCAATAGCGATGAAGACAGGCATTAATGCACTGCGACATTTTGCCGCAGGCCTGTTTGTTCAAAACTTTCTATAATCGCGTCTCATCTTTTGTCCGCCGTCCGGCCCAAACTTAGAGAATAAGGCTCATGAAGTTCGTATCTTTTGTTCCTGCCCTGTTGGTCTCCAGCGTATTGGGCTATTTTTCTGCACCTGCCCATGCGGGTTGTGGTTCCGGATTTTGCACGGTTAACTCCAATTGGGACGCCCAAGGCCCGGCGGAACCGGGCGCGCGCCTTGGCCTGCGTTACGAATACATCAAACTCGATCAACTGTATGCGGGATCGGAAAAAACCAGTGCCGACAAGGTTGCTGATCACCACGAAATCGAAACGGAAACGCTTAATAAAAATCTTCTCGCTACACTGGATTACTCATTGAATCCGCTCTGGAGTGTATCAATTCACCTGCCGCTGTCTGATCGTGCCCACAGTCATCTTATGAGCGAGACGGGCGAAAGCGAATCCTGGAACTTCACGGCGCTGGGTGATGTTCGCGTGATAAATCGTTACCGTTTTGCCCAAGGTGGCGAAAGTCCGTGGGGGCTGAGTGCGGGTGTTAAACTGCCCACGGGCAGCATAGACAAAACAAATGCGGCGGGTGATGCGGCAGATCGTATGTTTCAACCAGGCAGTGGCACTACCGATGTGCTGCTCGGTATTTTCGGTAATTGGCAAGTCTTGCTGGCCGAGCATCCCAGTGTTTGGTTTATGGAAGCCCAGATCCAGCAGCCACTGAATGAGCGCAGCCATTACACACCAGGTGCCCAAGTGCTTCTCGACGGTGGCATCACCTACGGTCTTGGCACGCAAACCAATCTGATGTTACAAAGCAATCTGTTGATCAAGGATCGTGACAGCGGCACCGCCGCCGAATCAGACGATAGCGGTGGCAGTTTCTTGTTCCTGAGTCCGGGGTTTGCCTATGCGGCCAGCCGTGCGCTGACGGTGTACAGCTTTGTGCAGGTGCCGCTGTATCAACACGTTAATGGCGTGCAGCTCACCGCCGATGCATCGTTTGCGGCGGGTATTCGCTACCGTTTATAAGCGATGTTAATCATTCAGTGTGATCAGTTTTTTCACGAGCTTAAAAATACCGGTATAAGGTTCAGTATTATCTGTTGTGGCATCGAATGCCTCAGCCAGTTTTTCAGCTCGTTGTGTTGCCACATCTAAGTGCGCTCGGGTATTGGAATACATATTCTTGGTGCTTTTTTCGTAATCCGGGATGTGTTTTTTCAAACGCTGCATCACTTCATTCTGGCGTAGCGGTGCCTTGATGTCTTCAAAATGCAGCAACAGCCACAGCTCAAAACTGGGCACGGAGGCAATAGCCTGAAAGGTGATCGACTGCTTGGCATCGTTCTTGAGTTTGCCATCCAGCGACTTGGCCCGCTCTAAGGCTTGACGGTAGCTAGGGTGCTGGTCACGATCAAACACGGCATAAACTTGTTCAAAGGCGCGTGCTTGGATTTTTTTGTGCGAGTCACCGTTGAGAAAAAGATCATGAGCGTATTGCACAACCTGAATCGGCGAAGTGCCCAGCTCACTGCGTCGTACTTCGACGTGGGCTGTGTACAATCGATGGATCTTGCGAATATCATCAAAATATAGCGGTTCCGTCTTGCTGCCTTCGGATACAATCAGGATTCGATCATGGCTGGCACGTTTTTTCTGCTTACGCTCAAATTTATTGCGCTGACGGTCATTGGGCGAATTATCACGGGCCATTAGTGTGTTCGACCCCAGGCGCTCAGGAAGGGCACGCCACCATAACGGCCTATCAGGTAACCGCGTTCGAG
>DAIRVL010000133.1:0-7126 GCA_036802845.1 Pseudomonadales bacterium
GTTCAGGCAGCCCCGAGGAATACGCTTTACTGCGTTGCGCGTAATTGAATAATGTAGCGTAAGCGGCAGACGTATCACTCATAGTTACAACCCCTAAGCAGATAAAACATTCTGAATGGTGCTAATCAGTGTGGATTCTTCAATGGGCTTAACAAGGTAATCAGTTGCGCCTTGTCTTTTTCCCCAAACACGATCAGTTTCCTGATCTTTAGTGGTAACAATAATCACCGGAATATGCGCCGTTGCACTGTTTTTTGTCAGCTGGCGCGTGGCCTGAAAACCGTTCAATCCGGGCATGACAACATCCATCAGTACCAGATCGGGCAATTCTTTTTGAGCCACATTCACACCCTCAACACCGTTGGAGGCCTGGATAACTTCGTGACCATGTTTTTCCAGAATGGATTTGAGTTTAAACATCTCGGTAGGAGAGTCATCAACGATAAGCACTCGCATAGTTCTGTCCTGATATTAAGTGAATGATAGTTGCGCTTTTTTACCATCTACGCATAAATGTTATTTATGAACGTGTTGTCGAATCGCATCCAGCAATTCATCTTTGCTGAAGGGTTTTGTTAAATACTGATCCGAACCCACCACACGTCCTTTTGCTTTATCAAACAAACCATCCTTACTTGATAACATGATGACGGGGGTGCTTTTAAAAGCGCTGTTATTTTTTATTAATGCGCACGCCTGATAACCATCCAGACGCGGCATCATGATATCTATAAATATAATGTCAGGTTTGCTGTCAGCAATTTTTGCCAAGGCATCAAAACCATCAATGGCCGTGATCACTGTACAGCCTGCTTTTTTGAGTAAAGTCTCGGCGGTTCGACGAATGGTTTTACTGTCGTCTATGACCATCACCTTTAAACTATCGAAATCTGTCATCGGTATTACCTTAACACGATCATTAATACCCACTCCGACTACGGCGTAATACGGAGCCTACATTTTTAGACTAGTCGCATTTTTTCATCGTCGCGATTTTTTTTAATCCTGATACTTTTAGTTCTGACTCAACGGTTCATTTTTATTCATGACATTTCTCAGCATGAGCGCACCTGTTTTCATTCTGTCTGCCACAATTAAGCACGCGATCATGCCCACTGTTTTAACGCGCTGATAAATGCAAAACCAGACCGGCACAGCTCTATTACTGATGTCTCGTGCTATGATTGCAGAATCCGGAAATCAATCAGAGCATTCTAAGTTAAGCCTATGACTCTCAAACTTGCAGTGATAATGGATCCGATTAACAAAATTAATACGAAAAAAGACAGCACACTGGCCATGCTGACTGAAGCCCAGCACCGTGGCTGGCTTATCACCTATTTCGAACAAGGCGATCTTTTTTTCTCGGACGGCAAGGCCTTGGGACGTGGACGCGCACTCACCCTGAACCTTGCAGACAACGACTGGTATCAACTGGGCGCAGAAGAAGACCTTGAGCTGGGTCAGTTTGATTTTATTTTAATGCGCAAAGATCCACCCTTTGATATGAATTATATTTACACCACCTATTTACTCGACCAGGCTGAACAGTCCGGCGCACTGGTGGTCAACAAGCCGCAGAGTTTGCGTGATTGCAATGAAAAATACTTTACCACCCACTTTCCACAGTGCTGCCCTCCCCTGGTGGTATCGCAGCGTGCAGAACAGCTTAAGGCCTTTATTGCCCGTTATCACGATGTGGTCATCAAACCGCTCGACGGCATGGGCGGTGCGTCTATCTTCAGAATTACGCACAACGATCAGAACACGTCGGTGATTATTGAAACACTGACCCAACACCAAACACAGCCAGTCATGATGCAGCAATACTTGCCTGAGATTATTCAGGGTGACAAACGTATTTTATTGATTGATGGCCAGCCCGTGCCTTACGGACTGGCTCGTATTCCGGCAAACAATGAACTGCGCGGTAATCTTGCCGCAGGCGGCCGGGGTGTTGCACA
Source organism: Pseudomonadales bacterium (assembly GCA_036802845.1). Taxonomy (GTDB): domain Bacteria; phylum Pseudomonadota; class Gammaproteobacteria; order Pseudomonadales; family UBA3067; genus DAIRVL01. Next base: position 1,965 of record DAIRVL010000133.1, read on the forward strand.
AGCGTTAACAGAGCGTGATTACTGGATTTGTGAACAGCTGGCGCCTACGCTCAAAAAGAAAGGGCTTATTTTTGTGGGCATTGATGTAATCGGTGATTATTTAACGGAAATCAACGTCACCAGCCCCACCTGCATCAGAGAAATAGACGCGGCCTACAATACAAACATTGCGGCGCGGTTAATGGATGCCCTGCTTGCCCGAAAATCTGTTTGAGTTCTGGTAAACGCGCGTTTATAAGGAGGAATCTTGCACGTAGGTAGAGTAAACAGTCCCTTGTTTCAAGGTCCATGGCCAAAAAATGAGCCCATGGGTTTGACCGTGTTTATTGCAATTATCCTGCATGCCCTGTTCATTTTTGGCATTACCTTTAGCGAAATCGAAAAACGTTCCTCGGCCCAAAGCCTGGAAATCACCCTCGCGCAACATAAAAGTGCAACGGCACCGATCGAGGCTGATTTTCTTGCGCAAAACAATCAGGAAGCCAGCGGCACTAAAAATGAAAAACTCGAACTCACATCAACGACACAGGCGATTTTCCACGACAACGTAGCCCGCGACATTGAACCCGAACGTGTAACCGAGGCCAGTTCACCCGAACCCAGCAAACGTCTGTTAACAACGGTGGGGCACTCGACATTCAAAAGTGAACAAACACTGGTGCAAAATCCAAAGAACGCTCTCGAAAGTGAAATCGCCGAACTGATGCGTCAGCGGCAACAGGAAATAGCCAGCCTGGAAGCCAAACTCGCCGAGCAAAAACAAGCCTATGCCAAGCGGCCCCGCAAACGACAACTCAGCGCAGAAGCCACCAAAGAAGCACGCGACGCCCTCTATCTTGATGCCTTCAGGCACCGGGTAGAACGTGTGGGCAATCAGTATTATCCACCGGCCGCCAAAGCTCGAAAAATTTTCGGCGAAGTACGTTTGCTAGTGGCCATTAATTCCAACGGCAGCTTGCAGAATGTACGCGTGTTAAAATCCAGTGGTCATCGTATACTTGACGACGCTGCCATCCGAAGCGTCAAGCTTTCTGCCCCTTTTGCACCCTTTTCCGCTGAACTAAAACATGATGCCGATATTCTGGAAATTATTCGAACATGGCGGTTTGAGCAAGGAAGTTATTCCTCCCAATAACAACACGCTGCGCGCACGGGTCGTATCTCTATGACGATACATCTGGCAACCCGCCTGGCCCATCAGCTTCTCATTGCCATGCCACATCTGCGCGGCGACGTTTTTGTAAAGTCATTGGTCTATGTGTGTGTGCATGACGAATCAGGTGTGATGGGACTGGTTGTGAACAAACCCTCGTCCCTCACCTTGGCAGACCTGTTTGAACAACTCAATATACCCTGCTCACGTCCTGAGCTACTCACCCACCATGTGTTGGATGGTGGACCGGTGCAAACCAATATCGCGTTGATTCTTCATGAGGAAGCGAGCAACTGGCAGTCAACCCAAGCCGTGGGCAATAACCTTTACCTCACGGGCTCAAAAGATATTCTTGAGGCCATTGCCAATGGCAGAGGCCCCCGCAACTATCTGGTCATTCGCGGTTATGCGGGTTGGTCAGGCGGGCAACTGGAGCAGGAGATCAGTCAAAACAGCTGGCTGACGGCCGACGTAAAACACACGCTCTTATTTGACACCCCTTATTACGCACGCTGGGAAAATGCCGGCAAATTGCTTGGTTTTAACATCAAGCTGCTCACTGACCAGGTGGGACATTCCTGAATGACTGAGCCATCGCTTGTGGTCACGGTACTGGGCTTTGATTTTGGCACGAAACGCATTGGCGTCGCCGTGGGGCAATCCATTACGGGCACTGCCACACCCTTGATGAATCTGAACGCAAAAGAAGGCATTCCGGACTGGGACCAGATGACCCGTTTAGTGAATGAATGGCAACCCCATGTTTTTGTGGTGGGCATTCCCTATAACATGGATGGCTCTGAAAGCGAGATGAGTTTACGCGCGAAGAAATTTGCGCGACGCTTGCAGGCGCGTTTTAATCGACCGGCACATGGTGTCGATGAGCGCTTAAGCAGCTGGGAAGCGCGGGGACGTTTGGCCGCGCTGGCCAAAGAAGACAAACAGCGTCTGCCGCTCGATAGTTATGCCGCCGTGCTGATCATTGAGCATTGGCTGGCTGAGCAGCGCACACAGAAATAATATGGCCAGCAACACAGGTCGACTTAATGCAACAAAGAAGGAGTCTCAGGTGAGCCCACTACCGAGTGTTGATACTTTACTGGACAAGATGACGTGCGACCTGCAACAGCTACTGAGTGATCGCGGGCTTGAAAATCCGGTGATGGTGGGCATTCATACCGGCGGTGTCTGGATTGCCCAGGCCTTGCATCAGCGGCTGCATATTCAATCGCCCCTGGGTGAGCTGGATATCGCATTTTACCGCGACGACTACGATCAACGCGGCTTGCAACCCCAGGTAAAACCGTCTTCGTTGCCGTTTAGCACGGAAAATCGTCACGTCATTCTGGTTGACGATGTCATCATGAGCGGACGCACGGTAAGAGCGGCATTTAATGAACTCTTTGACTATGGCCGTCCAGCGTCCATTATTCTGGTCACTTTACTGAGCTTACCGGGCAGGGAATTACCCATACAACCGGATATCACCGGACAGCAACTGACGCTTGAGCACGGCGAGCGTGTTAAACTGCTCGGCCCAGAAAAACTGGCGCTCAAACTCGTCACAGGCGCCGCTTGAGTTCACACATCACTCTTCGTGGTTATTTTTACTAAAACCATCAGACCAGGTTTATTTTTACCAAAACCATTAAGGCGGAATGTAATCCATGACTGCAGACAGCCAGCTTCAACTCAACTCCAAAGGACAATTGCGCCATTTTCTCAGTCTCAACGGCCTGAATCGTGCCTTGCTCACCGAAATTCTCGACACCACCGATTCCTTTGTCAGCGTAGGTGAACAGGCCGTCAAAAAGGTTCCCTTGCTGCGCGGCAAAGTAGTCGCCAACCTGTTTTTCGAGGCCAGCACCCGCACCCGAACCACCTTCGAATTAGCGGCAAAACGGCTGTCTGCTGATGTACTGAACATTAATATCAGCACCTCGGCCACATCCAAAGGCGAATCGCTGAAAGATATGCTGCAAAATCTGGAAGCCATGGCCTGTGACATGTTTGTGGTCCGACATGCGCAAAGTGGTGCCGCCCATTTTATTGCCCAACAAGTGTGCCCGGACGTGGCCATTATTAACGCCGGCGATGGCCGCCATGCGCATCCGACCCAGGCCATGCTCGATATGTATACCATTCGTCGTCACAAAGGCGGTTTTGCAGGTTTGGTTGTGGCCATTGTCGGCGACATTCTCCATTCCCGTGTTGCACGTTCGGAAATTCAGGCGCTCACTACCTTGGGCGTGGCCGAGGTGCGTGTGGTTGCACCCAAAACCTTGCTGCCCACGGATATTGAAGGCTTGGGGGTCAGCGTATTTCATTCGCTCAAAGAAGGGCTGCGCGACGCCGATGTTGTCATGACACTGCGCTTGCAAAAAGAACGGATGCACTCCGCATTACTGCCCAGCGAACACGAGTTCTATAAACGCTACGGCTTATCCCGCGACAGTTTGAGATTTGCCAAACCCGATGCGGTGGTGATGCATCCCGGGCCCATCAACCGTGGGGTGGAAATCGAATCAGAAGTCGCGGATGGAGTACAGTCGCTGATTTTGAAACAAGTCAATTACGGCATTGCCGTGCGCATGGCCGTTCTGTCGATGACCATGAGTGGTCAAATGGCGACACGAATCAAATCATCCTGAACCTCTAAACCCATCAGTCCGAACAGGTAGAACACATGACAAGCCAGCTTAAATTATCCATCACGGGTGGCCGCGTTATAGATCCGTTTACGTCCCGGGACGAGATCATCGATATTCATATTGCCGAAGGCCGTATTGTGGGTGTTCACACGCCACCACCCGGCTTTCAGCCCGATCGTATCATTGACGCCCGGAATTTGATTGTGTCTCCAGGATTTATTGATCTGTCTGCCCGATTGGGGGAGCCCGGCTTTGCCCAAAAAGGCACCATTCACAGCGAAACAGCCGCAGCAGCCAAAGGCGGCGTCACTTTTCTGTGCTGCCCACCCGACAGCCGGCCCGTGGTGGATTCACCCGCCGTGGTTAAACTAATTTGTGATCGCTCCCATCAAGCTGGATTTTGTCAGGTCAACCCGATTGCGGCCCTGACACAGGGCCTGGAAGGCGAACAGTTAAGTGCCATGGCTGCCTTGCAAGAGGCCGGCTGCGTGGCTGTCAGCAACAGTTGGTTGCCCATCAAAAACAATCAGATTCTGCGTCGTTGTATGGAATATGCCGCCACCTTTGGCTTGCGTCTGTTTGTTAATGCACAGGATGCCAGTCTGGCAGCCGGTGGCTGTGCACACGAAGGGCTCGTCGCAACCCGTTTAGGTTTACCGGCTATTCCTGAATCGGCCGAAACCATTGCCATCATGACCCACCTGTTATTGGCCGAACAAACTGGCGTACGTTTGCATTTTTCACAAATTTCAGCCGGAAAATCGGCGCAACTGATCGCCCAGGCACAGCGCCAGGGGCTGGCTGTCAGCGCAGATGTTGCTATCCACCAACTGCTGCTCTCGGAGCAAAACATTGATCACTACAATGCGCTCAGTCATTGCCAGCCGCCCTTGCGTTCCTTGCGCGATCAGGATGAGTTACGTCAAGCGCTCGCCGACGGTACCGTACAGGCACTCTGTTCTGACCATCGCCCTCATGAACACGCCGCCAAAAGCGAACCTTTTGCTGAAACAGCACCAGGCATTTCCTCGCTCGAAACCCTGCTACCCCTGACCTTGAAACTGGTGGAACGTGGTGTGCTCAGCCTCAACACGGCGCTGCAACGTCTGACACAAGGACCGGCGCAGGTATTGGGTTTGCCTTGTGCAGGCATTTCTGTGGGTGCAACAGCTGATTTGACCATATTCAGCCCAACTGAATCCTGGGAAATTAATGCGGACACACTTATTTCAGCCGGCAAAAATACACCTTTCCTGGGTGAAACAGTGGCCGGCAAAGTAAAACTAACGCTGTTGATGGGGCGTGTTGTCTACGAGGATTAATTTAAAGTTCACGCGCGTTAACCATGCAAGGCAGCG
>DAIRVL010000134.1:0-7082 GCA_036802845.1 Pseudomonadales bacterium
GACCCAGCGTGCCCCATAGCGTTTGCCCAGCTTGCTGACCTCTGCAATCACGTCGCTCATGTTTTTTCCATCACGGCGCTGTTACCAGCGAGGTTTGTCCCATTCAACACCCGTATCCCAGCGAATCACGGCGTCTGCGGGCATGCCCGGTGTTAATAGATACTCGGGATTGCCATCAAGCAAGAGTTTGACGGCATAGACCAGTTTGACGCGTTCTTGCGGGGTTTGGACTTCCTTGGGCGTGAACTCGGCTTGAGACGAAATATAACTGACCGTGGCGGTAAAATAACGGTCAGGATAGGCGTCGATATGGATACGTGCGGGTAGACCACGACGCAATTTACCCAGATAGTTTTCCGCCACATAGACCTTGAGATACAGTTCATCCATATTCACTATTTCAAGCAAGGGTGACCCGGGTGCAACAATTTCACCGTTCTGCACCAGTTTTTCGGTGACCACGCCGGTGGCCGGTGAGCGAATTTCGAGGTTATCGATCACACACTGAATTTCATCACAGGCCGCCTGGGCTTGTTTGATCTGGGCTTCAAGCGCAAGTATTTCTTCTTTTTTGGTGGTGACTTCCTGTGTGCCCAGGCGCGCCTGAATCACCTGACTGAGTGCAGCGCTCACACTGGTTTGGGCGGCGGCAAGATCACTTTTTGCCAGCATCCAGCGCAATTGCGCTTCTTCGGCACGTCGTTGTTCGATGGTGCCGCGTTCTGCCAGCGCTTTAAACCGTTCGGCATCAGTACGGGCCTGCTCTTCTGCGGCACGGGTTTTGGCCACCATGGCTTTGGCTTGATTGACCATGGCCTCGGCCACCTCCACCCGGATCGGTACCGATTGCGCCAGCAACTCAACTCCGCTCTCGCCGGCCTGTTTTCTGGCCCGAAGTGCCGCAAGGGCCGCTTCAGCCTGTCTGAGTTTGGCCTGCACTTCTTCATCAGAAATCTTGGCCACCACTTGGCCCGTTTGAATGGTGTCGCCTTCTTTAAAAGGCAGTTGCAGCACCCGCCCCGGATATTTGCTGGCAATGGTCACCGGGGTGCCTTCAATACGTCCGTTAGCCTGAATCAGGCCTTCTTCAATCGTTTGACCTTGTTGCCAGCGCTGATACACCAGCAGCGCCAGCAAGGCCAGACCAAGCAGACTGATCAGGGTTATGTTGCGTCGAGAACTCATAAGCTATTCCTTGTTTAAAGGGTGGCGCTGGCGGCTTGAAGTTGGTAATAGCTTGATACGGCATCGTAACGCGCGTCGTAATAACGATTATTACTAACACTCCAGGCCACCTGCGCATTGAGCACTTCAGCCTGCGTGCCCAGACCATTACGGTAACGATCGCGGGTCACACGTAAATTTTCGTCTGCAGCGGCAAGTGCCGAGCGCGCAACAGTAATACGCTGGTGACTTTCGTGTAGATTCAACCACGCCGATTTCACCTGCAGTTCAATATCAAAACGGGCATCGTCACTGGCTTCGATCAAACCTTGTTTTTGCGCGTCAAGTGCCTTGCGCTGGTGAACGTTTTTACGTCCATCGAATAACTGCCAGCTCAGGGCCAGACCGGCGTAATTAATTACATCCTGATCAAGTATTGGCTGGTCAATTTTCGTGGACACCAGCCGCGCCTGAAGCTGCGGCAGATTTTCACCACGAAGAAGCGTGTTTTGTTTGTCTGTCAGGTCTTGCTGCAAGTCAAGCGCCTGCAATTCCAGACGTTTTTTCTGTGCCTGCACCTGCAGTTCATCCAGACTCGCGGCGTGGCGCGGAATCTCAAGTTCACTGAGATTAACGGGCGTATCCAGCGCCAAACCCAGTTGGCGATTAAAGTGTGCCCTGGCAAGGTCATGCTGATTCGATACTTTAAGCAATTGCTGTTCGGCATCGGCCACCGCCACCTGCGCCGTGAGCCAATCATTTTTGGCCACCAGCCCTTTTTTTAATAGCTGTTCCACATCCTGATAATGGGTCTGAATAGCCTGAAAATTTTCTTCGCCCACCTTGTGCGCCTTGTCACTGCGCAAAACACCAATGTAGGCCGCCACCACCGCCAGTTTTATTTTCTGTTCAGACAAGGCGGCACTGATATCTTGCAGCGAGCGCGCTATGCTGGCGCTGTCGATGCTGGCGCTGATCCGTCCACCGCTGTAAAGCGGCAGACTCAGTTGCAGCTGTGTCAGGCTATTGTGTTCCTCAGAACTGAAAGGTATGTTTTTATCGGCCGGCACCGGTAAGGAGGGCATGGCAAACAAGGCGCCAGGAATGGTTAAGGTTCCAGTCACCGGCTCGCTCAATTGCGTGTATTGACTGGTGAGCGTCAGTGTGGGCCAGCGCAAGGCCTTGCTGGCTTTGACACGCTCCTCACTTGCCACTGTTTCGTCCTGCTGCTGTTTGAGCAGACGGTTATTGGCCAATGCCATTTGCCATGCGGCATCAAGACTTTGTGTGGCTACTCGTGCGGCTTCTGCCTTGTGCTGGACATAAGGGGTTTTTTCGCCGGCAAAAACTGGCAAGGACTGGCTGATAATGCAGGTCCAGGTCACTAACGCCACACCGTAGAATGCACGGTTTTTTTTAGTATGGTTTTTATTATAAAAGGATTGAAATAAGGACATCGTTACTCCGGGCAAGTGCACTCACTTCATCAGACCATTGTCGTTTGACTTTATCATGGCCACCTTGCTGTATAAACTGTTTTCCAGTACACCGGATTTATCCCGTATTCTTAGGCGGCGCGCCATGACCTACCTGTATTTTTCATTACACCCGTTGCCCGCGCTCACCACCGCACTGGCCAGTTCACCGTCCGCCCAAGTGGGGCAGCTGGATTACCGCCGTTTTCCCGACGGTGAATCCTATCTGCAACTACGCAGTGACTGTCAGGATAAGGACGTTGTCGTGCTCCATTCGCTTCAGAATCCCGATCAGGATTTTCTTGCCCTGCTGTTTCTGGCCACGGCTTTAAAACAGCAGGGTGCAAAACGCGTAGGGCTGCTTGCTCCTTATTTGGCTTATATGCGGCAGGATATTGCCTTCAAACCAGGCGAGTTGATCACCTCACAGGTCTTTGCCCAACTTATTTCCAGCCACTTTGACTGGTTACTTACCGTTGACCCTCACCTGCACCGCATTCAGGCGCTGGAGCAGATTTACAGCATTCCCTGTGTCACCTTGCACGTTGCGCCCTTGCTGCATCGCTGGATTAAAGACCATATCGACCGCCCGCTGTTAATCGGGCCGGACAGTGAAAGCGCCCAGTGGGTTGAATTGGCCGCACAAACCTACGGCCTGCCTTCATTGGTGCTGGAAAAAGAACGTTTTGGAGACAGAGACGTTCAGGTCGCCCTGCCCTCGATGACACAGTGGCATGAACATAGGCCGGTGCTGGTTGATGACATTATTTCCAGTGGCCATACCCTGTTAAATTCAATTGCGCAATTGCAGGTTTTGGGTTTCAGACACTGCACCTGTGTCACCATTCATGGCATTTTTGCTGAAGACAGTTACGAAAAACTCAAAGCAAGCGGTGCTGACATTATTTCCACCACCACCCTTGCGCATATTTCCAATCAAATCGACGTCAGTCAGACGATTGTGGCCGCACTGGAGAATTTTCTACATGACAACTGATCATTCGCAATTATCTGGCGGGCTCAGCTCGGCAGAAGCCAGTGCACGCCAACAGCGTTTCGGTTTGAATGCTTTACCGGCTGCAAAAACAGAGTCCTGGTTAGTGAAGCTGTTACGGCAGTTTCAGAATCCGCTGATTTACATTCTGCTTTTTGCTTTGGCCTTTGGGGTCGTGGCCTGGGTCATGGAAGGCGGACACGGCGTACCACTGGAACCACTGACCATTCTGCTTATCCTACTGGCTAACGCGGGACTTGGTATGTGGCAAGAAGCCAAAGCAGATGCCGCACTCAGTCATTTAATGGCACTGGCAGCACCTAAAAGCTGGGTGCTGCGCGATCAGCAACTGGTCAATATTCCCAGCAGCCAATTGGTGCCGGGCGATCTGGTCAGAATCAAAGCCGGCGAACGCGTGCCTGCCGATGGACTGATTAAAAATAATGACAGTTTGCTGGTAGACGAATCGATGCTGACCGGGGAATCGCTGCCGGTCGATAAACTTGAAGGTGGCGAATTATTCGCAGGTACGCTGACCGTCAGAGGGCATGCGTATTTTGAGATCACGCGTATTGGTGCCCAAAGCAGCATGGGAAAACTGGCTACACTGCTGGGGGATATCAACGATCAAGGCACGCCGCTGGAAAAACGCATGGCGCTGTTTGGCAACAAAATCGCCTGGGTTGTGCTTATTTTGGCGCTGGCGCTGTTAGTGGTTGGTTTGTTAACACAAGGTCTGTCGCAGTTTGTGCCGATTTTTATTTTTGCCGTTGCGCTGGCGGTAGCGGCAGTGCCGGAAAGTTTGCCGGCAGTGCTCACTCTGGCCTTAGCCTTGGGCGTGGAACGTATGGCCAAACGCAAGGCTGTGGTGCGGCGCTTATCGGCCGTAGAGGCCTTGGGTTCGGTCACGGTGATTGCCACAGATAAAACCGGCACGCTGACCGAAAACAAAATGCTGGTCAAAAAAATACACAGCGAACACAGCGACGAGCTCATCAAGGCCATGGTTTTGGCCAATGATGCTGAAATAAATAGTCAGGCCGGGGATCCGCTGGAATTGGGTTTGCTGCAATATGCCCGAGATCAGGGACTGTCGCTGGAAGAGATCCAGAAAAACCACCCCCGAAGTTCAAGCCGCCCCTTTGATTCCCGCTGGAAATACATGCGTGTCACAGTGACCGATACCAGTGGTCCACACAGTTATTTCAAAGGCGCGCCTGAAATATTGCTTCAGCGCTGCGCATTGAGCACGGAAGAAAAATCCGACATTGAGTCACGCATTGAAGCCTTTGCCCGCGAGGGTTACCGTGCCTTGGCCTTTGCTTCACTGGATGGCGAGGAAGAAGACAATAGCACCTTGAACTGGCTGGGCCTGGCCCTGTTCTGGGACCCGCCGCGCGCAGAAATTCCCGCCGCCATCGCCGAAGCCAGACAAGCAGGCATTCGCGTACTGATGATTACCGGCGACCATCCGGAAACAGCCAAAACCATTGCCCATGCCGTGGGCATCGACGGTGATCGTGTTATCACCGGCAAAGAAATTGATGCCATGGATGATCAAAGTTTCAGTCGCGCCGTGACTGAATTTAATATTTATGCCCGCGTGTCACCCGAGCATAAATTACGTATCGTTCAGGCTCTGCAGGCGGCTGGGGAAATCGTGGCCATGACCGGTGATGGCATCAACGATGCGCCCGCATTAAAAGCCGCTGACGTGGGTATTGCCATGGGCATTCGCGGCAGTGATGTCAGCCGTGAAGTGGCTGACCTGATTCTGCTGGATGACAATTTTGCCACCATAGTGGCCGCTATTGAGGAAGGTCGCAGCATCTATGAGAATATCCAGAAATTTATCCGCACGCTGTTTTCCGCCAATTTATCGGAAGTCGTTCTGATTACCTTCGGCGGTTTTTTGGTTTTTGCCATGACCCAGAGCGGCGCAACGCTCTTGTTACCTTTAACGGCCGTGCAAATTCTCTGGATGAATTTGATTACCGACTCCCTGCCCGCGCTGGCTCTGGCTGTGGATAAAAATCCCGGCGTTATGACCATGAAACCCCGCCCCGCGAATGCGCCGCTGCTGGATGCCAACTCCATGAAATTCATTCTGAGCGCCGGGCTACTTGGAGGTGGTCTTGCACTGGGACTGCTGCTGGGGCTGCCTGTCATGGGCTTTGATGCCTCGCTGACGCAAACCGCCGTATTCTGTTTTATTGTTTTAGCACAGTTATGTTTTGCTTTGCCCGCGCGCAAGGTGCATTTGTCACCGGTGATAAATCACTGGGTGCTGGGTGCTTTACTGCTTGCATTGCTCGCACAAATCGCCGCGATGACCATTCCCGCTCTACGACTGCTACTGGGCGTACACCAGGTCGATCGTGATCTAATGCTGATACTGGTATTGAGCATTACCCCCTGCTGGTTTGTTGTGGATCGTTACAGTCGGTATTTGGCGAATAAAAATAACAAGGCTTGATTAACACAGGTCGGTTCGAAAGCAGGCCCGTTTGCGATTACAATGGCGGCTTTCGAACCTCACTTAAACCGTGGAGCCATCCGGGTCATTGCTATGAATTTATTTGGCAAAAAACCGCAAAATCAAAATGTAGTGCCCTCGCCCTGTGTCGATATTTGCGCGCTGGATGATAACGACATTTGTATTGGTTGTTTTCGCTCCGGCGATGAAATCAGCGACTGGGGCGCAATGAGCGACGATGAGAAGAAAAACACCTTGCTGAAAGTGCGCGAACGTCGACAGGCAAAATAACTCACACGCATCAAAAAATCTTGAACAAACAATAAGGATTGATCTGCGATGGTGCAGCGAATAGACAAGGTCAGTATTGGGACACCGTTTTCTGCCACGGCCACAAAAGTTCTGCTCTGTGGTGCCGGTGAACTGGGCAAAGAAGTGGTTATTGAATTACAGCGCCTGGGTGTTGAGGTCATTGCCATTGACCGTTACGCAAACGCGCCCGCCATGCAAGTCGCCGATCGTAGTCACGTGTTGTCCATGCTCGATGGCCCGGCCCTCGAAGCCATTATTCGCACCGAAGCACCTGACCTGATCGTGCCCGAAATCGAAGCCATTGCCACCGATACACTGATTAAACTCGAACAAGACGGTTTTCAGGTGGTGCCCAGCGCACGCGCCACCCAGCTGACCATGAATCGCGAAGGCATACGCCGCCTGGTGGCCGAAGAGCTCGGCTTTAAAACGTCGAACTACCGCTTTGCCGATACCGAAAATGAATACCGGGCAGCGGTGACCGCACTGGGTCTGCCCTGTGTTGTCAAACCGGTGATGAGTTCGTCGGGCAAAGGGCAATCTATTGTGCGCACAACTAACGAAATCGACGCCGCCTGGCACTACGCCCAAAGCGGCGGACGTGCCGGTGGCGGGCGAATTATCATTGAAAGTTTTATCCCTTTTGATTACGAAATTACCT
>DAIRVL010000135.1:0-1227 GCA_036802845.1 Pseudomonadales bacterium
CCCTGTGACACCAAACCTTGCGTTAATGCCCGACACAATGCCTGACTGCTGAGTCGAATATCGTAACCGACCACCACCTTTTTCGGCTTTAAATACACCGCATAAGCACAACCAATTCGATAGGCAATATCTTCATTAAGTTGGTCTGGAATACGCCCTCGTACATCGTACGCTTTAAAACAATTCAGCACCTGACTCATGAATATCCTCACGTTTTCAAAAAATAGGGCAAAGGGGAAATACCAATACTATTTCAGCGATTTTTTATAAATATGTTCGTAACAATAATTCGTGGCCTCAACAAAACCATCAATACTGCCACAATCAAAACGGGTGCCTTTGAATTTATAGGCCATAACACAGCCTTCCTGTGCTTGTTTCAACAGGGCATCGGTAATCTGGATTTCACCGTTCTTACCTGGCGGGGTATTGCGAATATGGTCAAAAATATCCGGCGTTAAAATATAACGACCGATAATAGCCAGATTTGTAGGTGCATCTTCCGGTTTTGGTTTTTCCACCATATTGGTGACACGATACAAACCTTCTTTAAAGTTTTCACCGTCAATGATGCCGTAACGATCGGTTTCATCTGCTGCGACTTCCTGAATGGCCACAATGCTGCAACGGAACTGGTTATACAGTTTTACCATTTGCGTCATAACACCTTCGCCCTGAGAGATACACAAATCATCGGAAAGCACCACACCAAAGGGTTCATTGCCTACCATAGGTTCTGCGGTGAGAATGGCGTGTCCTAAACCTTTCATCTCTTTTTGTCGGGTATACAGGAAAATTCCACGGTCCATGATGCTGCGAATTTCATCCAGATATTTCTCTTTACCTGTGCCTTCTATTTGATGCTCTAATTCATAACTTTTATCAAAATAATCGGCTATTGCGCGTTTGCCACGCCCCGTGACAAAACCACACTCTTTTAACCCCGCTGCAATCGCTTCTTCTACGCCATAATGCACCAGCGGTTTATTGACAATAGGCAGCATTTCTTTTGGCATTGACTTAGTCGCTGGCAAAAAACGTGTGCCATAACCCGCCACGGGGAATACGCATTTTTTAATCATTAGTTATTTTCCGTAATAAAATTAGAAACATCTAAAAAGAACAGTATGCAGTAACAAGTTTAACTATTTATAGACTGATTAAACATCACACCCCTTTATTTATTACTCACTCTATTTATGGATACTAAAATCGCCCATTATCAAG
>DAIRVL010000135.1:1327-7080 GCA_036802845.1 Pseudomonadales bacterium
GACAGCAAAGCAATAAATTGCACCGAGGAAATATTCTAGCTATTATCGACTTTTAAACAATGGCAGCCCTTCTTCGCTGCCTTTTTTATTTAGGTTGATCACCATGTCCACTGATGCCCTGATGACTACGTACGCCAGACTACCGGTCAGTTTTACGCGCGGAGAAGGTGCCTGGCTCATTGATGAATTCCAAAACAAATACCTTGATGCGCTCAGCGGTATTGCGGTGTGCGGCTTGGGTCACTGTCATCCTGCGATCACTCAGGCGATCAGCACTCAGGCGGCAACGCTGGTTCATACTTCCAATCTGTATCATGTACAAAAACAAACTGAATTAGCCGAGCGCTTATGCCAACTATCGGGTATGTCGCGGGTATTTTTCAGTAATTCGGGGGCCGAAGCCAATGAAGCGGCGATCAAACTGGCCCGAATGTACGGTCATACCCGTGGCATAGAGATTCCGACAGTTATCGTTATGGAAGGCTCTTTTCATGGCCGCACCTTGGCAACGTTAAGTGCAACAGGCAACCCCAAGACGCAGGCAGGATTCGAACCTCTGGTTCAGGGTTTTGTCCGCGTCCCCTTTAATGATGTTGCAGCCATCAGGGCCATCGGCCAGAAAAATCCCAATATTTGCGCCATTCTGGTGGAACCCATTCAGGGTGAAGGCGGGATAAACATTCCCGCATCCACTTATTTAAATGACTTGCGCCAGCTGTGTGATGAACACCAGTGGTTGTTGATGCTGGACGAAGTGCAAACGGGCAATGGCCGCACAGGAAAGTATTTCTGCTATCAGCATAACAATATTCTGCCCGACGTTGTTACTACAGCTAAAGGTTTGGGCAACGGTTTCCCCATCAGCGCCTGTCTCGCGAGCGGACTCGCCGCCGAACTGTTCAAACCGGGTAATCACGGTTCAACTTACGGTGGTAATCCTTTGGGTTGCGCTACCGCATTAGCGGTAATTTCCACGTTGGTGCACGATGGATTAATCGAAAAAGCCACTGAATTAGGGCAGCGTATCAGCGCAGGCTTGGCTGAACAACTTGCCCACTGCGCCCACGTTAAAACGATCAGACACAAAGGGCTGATGATTGGCGTTGAGCTTACCCAACCCTGTGGTGATCTGGTGGCTAAAGCCCTGGAAAAAGGCCTGCTGATCAACGTAACAGCCGGCAAGGTGATACGACTATTGCCTCCACTTATTTTGACGCACGCCGAAGCCGATGAAATTGTTCTGAGGCTGTCAAATTTAATTAATGATTTTGTTGTTTCCTGATGAGTTTCCTTTGTTATCTCATGGACCCAATGCTATGACTCTGCGTCATTTTTTAACCTTAAAAGATCTGTCCCCCACCGAACTGCACGCGCTGATTGCCCGAGCCATAGAGATGAAACAGGCGCATAAATCCGGTGTAATAACCGAGCCCTTTAAACAGAAAATACTCGGGATGATCTTTGAAAAATCATCAACGCGTACACGCGTTTCATTTGAGGCCGGCATGACACAACTGGGCGGTAGCAGTATTTTTCTTTCACCCAGAGATACGCAACTTGGACGCGGCGAACCTATTGAAGACAGCGCCCGCGTGTTGTCACGTATGGTTGATATCATCATGATCAGAACCTTTGAACACCATACAGTTGAACGCTTTGCCCAGTACGCAACGGTTCCGGTTATCAATGCACTCACCGATGATTTTCACCCCTGCCAACTACTGGCAGACCTTCAAACTTTCACCGAACACCGTGGCAGCATCACCGGCAAAACGGTGGCATGGATTGGCGATGGCAATAACATGTGCAATTCCTATATTAATGCGGCGGGTTCATTTGATTTTCAGCTGCGTATTTCCTGCCCTAAAGGTTACGAACCCAATACCCATGTTGTGGCACAAAACAAGGCTAACGTAAGCTTTGTGACCAAACAGGAAGATGCCGTTAAGGATGCGGATCTTGTTGTCACCGATGTGTGGGCCAGTATGGGCCAAGAAGAAGAACAGGCGCGTCGACGCAAAGCCTTTGCCGGCTATCAGGTCAGCAGCAAATTGATGTTACTCGCCAAGGAAAATGCCTTGTTCATGCATTGTTTGCCTGCGCATCGCGGTGAGGAAATCAGTCAGGAGATGCTCGACAGTCCCTACTCGGTGGTGTGGGATGAAGCCGAAAACCGGCTCCATTCACAAAAGGCGTTAATAGAATTTTTGCTCACGCAAAAAAAGTGATCCTACCATGATCACTTTATGTTTGATGGCTCTACCTTGCTCAGGGAAGGAGTAAATGGCAGCGGATACAAGTAATCGTTTTTGCAGGCTGAAGGCAGTTGGTAACGTTCCGGGTACTCTACCCCGGTAAAATAGAGTCCATAAGGCGGCGCTGTTACTCCGCCTTTGGTGCGATCACGAAACTCAAGTACGTCCTTGGCCCACACGGGATCACGCTCTGCGGCACCTATTTTCATAAGCACACCGACGATATTTCGCACCATGTGCTGCAAAAAAGCATTGGCTTGAATATCCACAACGACCATGTGACCCTGGCGCTGCACCGTAAGATTCATCACCTTACGCTGAGCTGTTTTGGCTTGGCAGCCCGCCGCCCGATAGGAACTAAAATCGTGTTCCCCGATTAAATAATTGGCGGCGCTTTGCATACGGTCAACATCTAAAGGCCGATAATTCCAGCACACATAACGACGCATCACTGCTGTACGCATGGGCGTATTACAAATCAGATAACGATAACTGCGCGATTGTGCCGAGAAACGTGCGTGAAAATCATCCTCGACCTGCTGCGCCCAGGAAATCACAATATCATAATCAAGGAAACGATTACCGCCATTCACCCATGCTTTCATATCGCGAACGGCATTTGTTTCAATATGCACCACCTGCGCAAGTCCATGGACACCGCTGTCGGTGCGCCCGGCACACACGAGGACCAAGGGTTCATCAGCGACTTTGCTTAGTGCTCGCTCCAGCTCCTCCTGGACGGTACGCACACCATGTTTTTGCCGCTGCCAGCCATTAAATTGACTGCCATCATATTGAACACTTAAGGCTATTTTCATCTTGGAAATTTGTCACACGAGGTGTTTTATAACGAATAAAGACACTTGCTTTGGCACATATCAGAATCTTTTGAGTATGGCCCTATTTTCATGAAAGGAAGAGTTGCCCGCATACAGGCAACTCTCTTCGCAACAAAATAAAAAATCACTTCCAGCCCGTTAATTCGGCCAGAGCTTTGCCCATTTGCGCCGGATTGCGTACTGTTCTGACACCTGCGGCTTCAAGAACGGCAAATTTATCTGCAGCCGTGCCTTTACCACCGGCAATAATGGCACCGGCATGTCCCATGCGTTTTCCGGCCGGCGCAGTCACACCCGCAATATAAGACACCACAGGCTTGGTGACGTGTGCTTTGATGAACTCAGCGGCTTCTTCTTCAGCGCTGCCGCCAATTTCACCCACCATGATAATCGCTTCTGTTTTTGGATCATTCTGGAAAAGCGCAAGTGCATCAATAAAGGTTGTACCCGGAATAGGATCACCCCCGATACCAATACAAGTGCTCTGGCCAAAACCCAGCTCTGTGGTTTGATTCACCGCTTCATAGGTCAAGGTTCCGGAGCGCGACACAATACCTACTTTTCCGGGTTTATGAATATTGCCCGGCATAATGCCTATTTTGCACTCTCCCGGCGTAATGATACCGGGGCAGTTGGGACCAATTAAACGGGACGCAGAATTGAGCACGCGTTCTTTAACATAGAGCATATCCAGCGTCGGAATACCTTCTGTGATGCATACAATGAGCTCAATACCCGCATCTATCGCTTCCAGGATAGAGTCCTTACAAAATGGCGCAGGGACATAAATCACCGAGGCCGTCGCAGCCGTTGCTTTAACCGCATCTTTAACGGTATTAAACACCGGCAAATTCAAATGACGCTCACCACCTTTTCCAGGTGTCACGCCCCCTACCATTTTCGTACCGTAGGCAATGGCCTGCTCTGAATGCATGGTACCTTGCGCCCCGGTAAAACCCTGGCAAATAACTTTGGTATTTTTATCGACTAAGACGCTCATTATTTGCTCCCCTTGGCTGCTTTTACAGCTTGAATAGCCGCATCATCAAAACTTGTGGCAGAGATAATATTCAGACCACTTTCAGCAAGTTTTTTAGCGCCCAGTTCTGCGTTATTGCCTGCCAAGCGAACGATCACCGGAATACTGACCCCCACTTCTTCAACGGCTCCAATAATGCCATCAGCAATCAGATCACAGCGGACAATCCCGCCAAAAATATTCACCAGAACAGCTTTGACCTTGTCATCTGACAATATAATTTTGAAGGCTTCACTGACTCGCTCTTTAGTCGCGCCCCCACCAACATCCAGGAAGTTGGCAGGTTTGCCACCATGCAATTTGACCAGATCCATCGTGCCCATGGCCAAACCCGCCCCATTGACCATACAGCCGATATCACCGTCCAGTGCCACATAATTAAGATTCCACTCCGCCGCACGTCGCTCCCGTGGATCCTCCTGCGTAGGATCTTCCATGTCCTGGAGAAGTTTCTGACGATATAGCGCGTTACTATCAATATTGATTTTGGCGTCGAGGCAATGCAATTTGCCCGCTGTAGTAATGACGAGCGGATTGACCTCCAATAAAGACAGATCAAAATCCTCAAAGAGTTGGGCCAGCTTCATAAAAATATGCGTAAACTGCTTAACCTGCTCGTTATTCAAACCCAAACTATAACCCAGTTCCCGTCCTTGATAGGGCTGAGGACCCACTAAAGGATCAATACTCACTTTCAGAATTTTTTCAGGTGTTTCCGCAGCCACCTTCTCAATTTCCACACCGCCTTCAGTGGAGGCGATAAAAACGATTTTGCGTGTGGCACGATCGACCACAGCACTTAAATACAGTTCTTGCGCAATATCGGTACACGCCTCAACCAAAATTGTATTTACAGGCTGGCCATTTTCATCGGTCTGATACGTCACCAAGCGGCGACCAAGAAGGTCATTCGCGAAATCCCGAACTTCTTTTTCCGTACTCACCAGCTTCACACCGCCGGCTTTTCCGCGGCCACCTGCATGCACCTGTGCTTTTACAACCCATTTATTGCCGCCAATTTTCTTGGTGGCTTCAATGGCTTCTTCTGCCGAGCGACAGGCATATCCTATGGAAACTGGCAAACCGTACTCTGCAAACAATTGTTTGCCCTGATATTCATGCAAATTCATGATGGGTTATACCTACTCTTTGTTAGTTTTTATTTAACCGACACGATGTAAAAAAGCAGTCATTCGCAGAATGACCAGTTCAGAGAGTACTGCATCATCCTTGATAAACACGTTCTTTTACATCGGAGGGATATTATTTTTTGGGACGACTCTTTTTGGCGATATGAATCGCATGGTCATCAACATCCAACGCTGCTTCATGCAAAGACTCAGACAGGGTTGGATGACCAAAGACCATCAATTGCAAGTCTTCGGTGCTTGAAGCAAATTCCATAGCGATAACGGCTTGCTGAATAAGTTCCGACGCTTGGGGACCGATAATGTGCACCCCCAAAATTCGGTCAGTTTCCTGATGAGCAATGATCTTGACCATGCCCACCACATCATTTGCCGCCATCGCACGACCATTTGCCGCAAAAGGAAAAACACCGGTTTTGTAGGGCTCGCCACTGGCCTTGACTACTTCTTCCGTTTTGCCCACCCCCGCAAT
>DAIRVL010000136.1:0-4979 GCA_036802845.1 Pseudomonadales bacterium
GGGTCATAACCTTTTTTCAGCATCGAAGGTAATGATAAAAGCCCCATTGTTACCACGGTTGCCCCGACAATGCCGGTGCTTGCTGCCAGCAACATGCCCACCAGAATGACCGAAATAGCCAAACCACCACGCATGACACCGAATAGTTTTGACATTGAAACCAATAAATCTTCGGCAATCTTGGCTTTATCCATAACAACGCCCATAAACACAAACAAAGGCACTGCAATCAGTGTGGCGTTATTCATAATGCCAAAAATACGGCTCGGAAGGGCTTGCAACAAACTCAGATCAAAGACATTTGCCCACCCGCCAATGAGGGCAAACATAACGGCAACGCCACCAAGTGAAAACGCCACCGGATAGCCCAACATCAGTGCAAAAATAACCACTATAAAAAGCAATAAAGGAGCGAGCGTTAGAATCACAACAAACCTCCGGGTTTGATGGTTTCATCTTGTGCTATGGCATGACCCGATATAATTAAAATATTACGTCCTAGTTCTGCGAGTCCCTGTAGAAAAAACAGACCCACAAAAACAAAAATTAAACTTTTCATCAAAAACAGGGCCGGGATACCCCCCGCTTCTTGTGAGTGCTCCATGATTCGCCAAGAGCTCACCACGTAATCCGTGCTGTACCATCCTATGACAGCGATGACTGGAAACAAAAAAAACACCACACCAAACAGATTAATCCAGCCCTTAGTGCGTGCACTGAACTCGCGGTAGAACACATCAACCCTGACATGACCATCCATTTTAAGCGTGTAAGCACTCACGCCAATAAACATCGTTGCATGCAGATAGGTCACTAATTCCTGCAAGGCTATCGAACCGTTATTAAACAGGTAACGCGCCATGACAATAAAGAACACTATAATCACCATACCCACACTTAACCAGGCCGCTGTTTTACCTACAGCGGCGGTGATGGCATCCAGACGCATCACCGTTGTCTCCACAATTTTTTTCACGATAGTTAACCTCATCATCCACACGGCACGCCCAAAACAGCCGCTGATTATAACAGCAGACACACTTAAGCCCACGCATTAATAACTCGTTACAATCGCTTAACAATACGTAGCATTTTTTTTGCCAAAAATCTGGATGGTTTTTATATTGCCTACCAGACTGAAGAATAACGATTGTTATTTTATTCCCCCGTTCATGACAATCTCACTGCAAATTTGCAGCATCAAAGAAGCACCAGCTTTTATAAAATTTCACAGTGGATGGTTAACTATGGCTGTTAAATGCGCCCTGTTAGTAGATGATTCAAAATCAGCACGGCTCGTATTAAGCCGCTTACTCGAAAAAAATAATCTCCATGTTGATCTTGTGGAATCAGCAGAGGAAGCATTAACGTATCTTCAGGCCCACAAACCGGATGTTATTTTCATGGATCACATGATGCCGGGCATGGATGGCCTGGAGGCCGCGAAACTCATCAATACCAATCCCGAGACCCACGATATTCCCGTTGTTATGTGTACGTCCAAAGAAGGCGAGGCCTTTACTGCCGATGCCAAAGCGCACGGTGCGGTTGACGTTATTTGCAAACCACCCAGCCCCGATGCCGTCGCACGTGTATTACATCTGCTCAGCGAAGGCGGTTTATCAGCCGGCACCGTCATCACGGCCAACACGCTGACCGAAGCCCATGTCTCCGCGGTGGATACGCTGCAAGAAATCGTACCGATTACACCCGAAACCAGCGAAATGGTTTCAGGCACGGCAATGCATTCAGAAGGAATGAACAGCGAACAGAGCATTAAAACACTGCTTGAACGTCTGCTGCCAAACTTGCTCGACGAGAAGTTACATGCCTTGCAAACTGACCGGGGAAACACCCAGCTACAAAACAAACTTGCTGCAACTGAGCATAATGTTGCAGAGATTCAGCTTGAACTGGAACAAGTGCTGAGCCGTATTGATGCCCGCATTGATGAAAAAATGGGGGCATTGAAGCATCAAGCCGCACCTGTCGACACAGCCTATGTACACCAGCACATGGAAACGCTTCGTCAAGACTTGACTCAATTGGTCGATGAGAAAATTTCCAGTCTGGCTGATCTCATCAATAATTCGTCCACGTCTCACAATCATCAAATCAAAGAGATTGCCACGACACAGGCACAAAGCATTGTTAAAACCGAGGTCTCAGCCCTTCAACACAGTGTTGACCAACGCATTAGCAAGCTGAGTCACACCCTTGAAATGATGGAAAGCAAATCCACCGAAGAAGCAAAAGATACCCACACCGGCAACCCGCGCATGCTTGCACTTATTGCAGGAGGCTTAAGCGTGCTGGCGATCCTGGTCAGTATCGGTACCTATTTCTTGAAATAGACATGCCGCTTTAGGCCTTGATGCGAAACTCCATAGCAAGGCCTAAAGCACGTATTAATTAAAAAAGTAATGTAAAAAAATACCCGCAAAAATACTGACGCCCACCCAGTTATTATTCAGAAAGGCCGCAAAATAGCGTGATCGATCCCGCGATTTGAGCAAACCTTGTTGGTAAACGAACAAGCCCGCCGCACCCAATAAACCCAGATAATAAAAAACGCCCAGCCCAGCTTTAATGCCGAGCGCCCATAACAGCGCCAACGTCACACACTGCAAGAGTCCAATGATTAATGTATCGGCCTGGCCGAACAGAATCGCCGTTGATTTAAGGCCTATTTTTATATCGTCTTCACGATCAACCATCGCATACATGGTGTCATAGGCAACCGTCCACACCAGTGTCGCCAGATAGATCAACCAGACCTCAAGCGGTAAATGATTACTTTGTGCCGCAAACGACATAGGAATAGACCACGCAAATGCCGCGCCCAGCACCACTTGCGGAAAATAGGTATAACGTTTCATCAAGGGATAAGTTGCCGCCAATGCCGCTGCCCCGAATGACAATAAAATAGTAAACAGATTGGTAAAAAGCACCAGAAAAAAAGCCAGCCCCATTAAAATGCCAAACAGGATCAAGGCCTCTTGCACACGGATTCTGCCGGTTGCAAGTGGTCGATCTTTTGTACGTTCTACGTCGCCATCAAACTTCCGGTCGGCAATATCATTGACCACACAACCCGCGCTGCGCATCAAAACCACGCCGCCACAAAAAATAAAGGTCACGCCCCAATCAGGCCGCCCCCCGCTGGCAATCCAAATGGCCCAGAGCGTCGGCCACAGCAACAACAAAATACCAATGGGGCGATCCAGGCGCATCAGCTGCATAAAATCGGTGATACGTTCATACCAGGGAGGAAGATCAAGTATCTTATTGTTCATGTCTGTTTTTTCCAAAAGAAACGGCGCTGCCACCATAGATAAATCGCGCAGAATATACTAAGTTTACCGGCCCTTGTCAGAAAAAATACGTGTCTGCCACTGAAGGATTCTCGGCAGCAGACCAATCCCTCAATCATGCTCTCAGGAAAACCCTATGCCTCGAAACATTCTCGAACCAAGCCGAATTCATGCCTCGATTCAAAACACCGTATCTAGTTATCAGCACGAAATCATGGACGAAGTGATTGCTGCCGTACAAAAACACGATATTGTGATTGTGGGCATGGCCCTCAATCCACACGTTAAAAAAGCCCGCAAACTTTTAACGGCTGCCCAGCTTCCTTTTACCTACCTCGAATACGGCGGTTATCTGAGCCAATGGCGTAAACGTGGCGCCTTAAAAATGTGGACGGGCTGGCCCACCTTTCCCATGGTTTTTGTGAAGGGTATTTTGATTGGCGGCGCCTCTGATACCGAGGTGCTCATTAATAATGGTGAGCTTAAAAAAATGCTGATCAACACCAGTGCACGCCAAGCATCCTGATCGATAATGCACTCGGCTAATACCCCATCAAAATCAATCCAGATGCAGGAAAAAAATGAGCGCCCTGCATCTGTTTTGTGTCACTTTGCGCAACATTATCCCTGCGGCAAGAAAAACATTCCCTGCGTGTAGCAATCTTGTGTGATAGCACTCTGCGCTATTTTATACAAATGACTTATGAGTCCAACGGCACACGCGTTTAACAGTGCAAATGCTATTCACTAGCTAACGCGTTAACAAAGCTGCACGCGGCAATAAATAGCACTGAAAACACCAGGTAAAATCATAATGAAACATACAGGATTAGATCGCTGATAAACCGGTGGTCTATCTCCATTTTTGTGACTGCTTTGTTACGGAGCGTCGCATCAGCGTAGCTAGTCAATCAACCTAAGCATCAGCGAATAAAAGACGTGGTGATCCAAAACTGCCCGGTATGACTTGCCGGTCAAAATCGACCGGAAGCAGTTCCCTTTGTGTATCGGTTTGAGATGTTTTTGGAGTGGAGTTGGGGGCTACATAGAGCCTCAACGTTATGTTGGTATTATTTAACATGGATTTCAGCGCAAAACTGGCGCTTGAATACGTGCGCTAAATATAAATTTCTGAAACATTACGTTGGTATTATTTAACATGGATTTCAGCGCAAAACTGGCGCTTGAATGCTTGCACTAAATATAAATTTCTGCAAAATTGTAGATCATTTTTTATTTGCCTGACAAGGAGCTGCTATGAAAAATCGTTTATTAAGCTTATTGGGATTTTGTTTGATTGTCTTTGTGCCGGTTTCGCACGCAGCCATTGATGAATGTGTAAAAATGGACATTCAAAATGCCGATAGTGTCCTGCAATGTATTAGCCGTATTCCCGAGGTGACAGCCGCCCAGGGGCAGGCCAATTCAGCACCTACTGGCTGCCAAGTCGCCAAGATGCATATAGCGCAGGCCCAAGGCAATCGTTATGGTACCAGCCAATCGGCTCCCCCATCTTGTCAGATTATAGGCGACGCCTTGATAAAACAGAACGGCAGGCCCCCAGTGTGGTACGTTTGTGTAGATTACGATGGTTCGCAACAAAAACTGAACAAGTGCATTCCGGCTTTTTTCCCAGCTCAGAACGCTTATTACCATAATCAACAA
>DAIRVL010000136.1:5079-7052 GCA_036802845.1 Pseudomonadales bacterium
AAAGTGAGTCAGGGTATGGAAACGGTGAACGCGACAAAAGAAACAGCTAAAGAAGTCATGGGTATATTTAAGGGCTTGGGTGGTTTTGGTAGTAATAGTAGTGGCCAGTAAACGTATCCACTGCCGGTTCTGAATCTTTCCTTAAGAATATTTACGAGGAACCGTTCTAATTGAACCCGAGAGATGGCTAGCTCTTTTTTCTGAATAGCCATCTCTCGGCGATCAAACCTCTGTTGTCGCAAGCCGATATTTGGCGCCTCAAATAAACACGTATTACCTGTAATCCCCTCCATTATATTTACTGGCTTATAGCGTGCATGCGGCTGAGAGGAATTCACTGCCCTCTGGCAAGCTGTTTACAACTATAAAACGTGATCCATAGCAGCAAGAGTCGTTAATCAGGACTATAGATGGATATCCATCGCCGATCGTGATCAGTGTTTATCATGGACATGCAAATGCCCGACATTAAACGCATTCGAGCCGATGATCGCTTTAATGACTTGCCCATTTTGGCAATGACCGCTAATGCCTCATTAACGGACAGACAAGCCTGCTTGGCCGCCGGCATGAATGAGCACATTGGAAAACCGTTTGATCTGGATCATCTGGTGTCGCTGATACTGGCGCTGAAAAATAACAAGCCCATGCCGATATCTGACATTAAGCAAATCAAGCCACCCATCGAATCCGTTATTAGTTCAGAAGAAACTATCAAGCACAGATTTAGTCATCGCGTAGCGATATATCACAGCTGACTGACTGGATTTCAGACTGAAATAAGCCACTTGCTTGCCAGCCTGGACACACGTGCTACAACGGATCAAACGTCTTAAGCACGAAAAAACGCGCACACCTGAGAATCGTTGTTTTACTTGCAGTTTTCTAAATTTCGTTAATACTCACTTGGTTTTTTACCGTTACCACAAGAAAAAACCAGACCTGCGTCATTAAAAGAAGAACAACGGCCGCATACGTATTCATTGAATACTTAAATCATCCCTATGCTGGAGGCATTAAGCACATTTATAACACCCTGGCCCTGCATAGGTTTTTGAATACATTTAACTCATTTTGTGGATATTACGCCATGAGATCACTCATACATTTACCGCTTCCATTGTGCCTTCTTGTCATCGAACTGGCACTGCCGACGCTTGCTACAGCCAGCGAGGCTAACAACGCGCTTGAAAGCTTGGAAACCCGCGTCAGCAAACTGGAAAAAAAGCTTGAAACCAACAATCAACGCATCATTACGGACGGATTTTTTACGGCCGCCTATGCACGAAGCGATGACGACTCCCTCACCGAAAACTGGGGCGGTATTGGCAATAAGAATGATTTTGGAGCGCTGTCTACCTTCGGCATCCAAATGACCTTCCAGATCAATCCCGACACCAAAGCCGTCACCCAACTTATTGCGCGCGGCGAAGAAGAATGGGCCATAGAGGCCGAGTGGGCGTATTTTTCTTATTCACTTGCCGATAATCTAACCTTGCGCATGGGCCGGCAAAAGGCTCCTTTATATGTGCTCTCCGAATACTATGAAGTCAGTTATGCCAGCCCCTGGCTGGTTGCGCCGGACGAAGTCTATGGTATTACCGGTGACAGCACCTATGAGGGCATCAGTCTGTTGTATGAAATCCCCTCCGACACATGGGAGACCACCGTGCAGGGCATGTGGGGCAACAACTCATTCAAAGCGGTTGTATTGGGTGACGTGTCCTTAAATAACTTGTTGAGTGTAAATATCACCTCCAGAACTGACACCACCACGTTCCGACTGGGTTATGCCATCGTAGAAGGAGATTTCCCCGCATTTTCACAAGCACTGCCGATCATCCCCAATACGCCAATTAACATCGGGGACCGACTTTTTTTCGCCCGCAATGAACATACAGATATCGATTATTTGAGCGCCGGTTTTGTTTTTGATAACGCCGGTCACATCATCACCAATCATCACGTCGTTG
>DAIRVL010000137.1:0-7029 GCA_036802845.1 Pseudomonadales bacterium
TTTTTCCTTAACAGCCAAGGCTGCCCCGACATTCTGCGCCCAGTTTGCAGGACTGAACAAACAGGTAGAAATGAGCATCGAATAAAAAATGAATGCGCGCAAAGCTCTGGAAGAAAACATCGACGAAGTCAAAGAAAAATCCTTTTCTTAACGTGACAGTGTCTGTCGGAACAGTAACTTTCTGTCGTGGGAAATAGGTAGATATAGTTAAAGCATTGCTTTATTTATAGTAAACAATGCTGCGTATTCAACTTTATCTCGTGTAATCGAGCCTATTTTGGCCACTACTCCATGCTTTTAAGTCGAATGGGCTTATCTAAACGAGGCGTGTTTATTCTAAGGTCGACGTATCAGGGAATAAACAAGCGTCAACACCGACACCACGCCCATAGCAATCATTAAAGGTACACCCACTCGCAGCCAATGGTCACTTTTATCAACCACGCCTTCAAACAGCGTGATCACAAAGCCTGGCGCCCAAAATGGCTGATCGTCATAACTCAAGCCCGGAAAATAGAGCAAGACCATGACCAGACCACACAAAAGTCGTTTCAGCGCCAACCAGGGAATAAGCTGCATCATTTGCCAAAAAACCAGCACCAAGCCCGTCGCCGACAACAGATAGAACGTCCAAGCAATGTAATAACCATTTTGTGTCAACATGCGATTGCCACCCCTACTCTACCCACTGAATAATGCGTTCTTCCCATAAATTTTCAGCCACTGTGCTCTCGCAAACCGCCCGGCCCCTAATCGAAAAACCGGCCTTTTTGACCGACTCTGGATCACCACTACGCAATGGATGCCATGCGGGCAAAGCCTTACCTTCGGACAACAAACGATAAGCACAGCTTGAGGGCAACCAGTGAAACTGCGGGATATCTTCAATACCTAATTTGATGCAATTGCTCACCCGTTGCAGACGATGTGGATAATCTTTACATCCACCCTTCTTTAAATCATAGAGCCTGCATGCCAGATCGGTATAAAAAACGTCACCCGTGTCTTCATCTTCGAGTTTTTGCAAACAGCACTGACCACAGCCATCACACAACGACTCCCATTCCTGTTCGCTCATTTCTGCCAGCGTTTTATCTTTCCAGAAGAGGTTTTTTACCTGCACAAAATCATCTCATTTTGGCTTAAGAAGCGAGAGTAAACTCTTGTCTTTTTCCGGTGGCATTTGCAAATAATAACCCTGGTTTTGCAGATGTTTTAGAATTTCTTCCGCGTTGGCGCGTGCCAGCTTTTTCTCAGCATGCAACAAAATATCACACACTAACTCAGGCTTACCAAATCGTTCCATCAGCGACGCTGGCACTCTGGCAAACTGTTCTTTTTTATCCACATAGAGATACATTTCATCTTGGCGGGTTGTTTTATAGATTGAACATATCACTTTCATTAATTTACCTTTTCTCGAGCACTTTGGTTTTATTCAAACCCTGCAAATGCTCAATCAGTGCCTGTTGTTGTTGCAGCTCAAGCGTTAACGTTGGCAACAACACTTCTTCACGCCAGCCCGTCAACAGGCTCTGCCAACGTCCACTTTCTGGTTTAAGCACGTAATGCAGTATTTTTTCCAGGGTTTTACGCCCTAGCAAGAGCTCAGGCGCCAAAGCCATATGCTTCGATTTGATGTGTAGTGCATGTTTTAATGCTTCCAGCAAAGGTTTGCTTTCTTTACGCAAAGGCAGTGGAATAAATATAAACTGCTCATCGGGTGTTTCTGCCAATACCTGCGTTGTCAGTTGGACAATTTCAGCACCATAACGACTCAACTCACGTTTGCACGGCACAGTCATAATCGGCAAGTCACGGATGGATCGAGGCAAGGCCTCGGCAATAGGCAATAAACACCCTTCAGGCAAAATAAAACTGCGTGGCAAATCTCTGCGCCGTGCTTCTTCCTCACGCCAGACACACAAACGTTGCAAAAGTCGCTGTTGTTTATAGGAAAAATGGCAGGCATTACTGAATTTTAAATAATATTGGTCTGCTACTTTTCCTGAGCGCCCGCGATTGATCAGCGCCTGGCATTCTGCCTGCACCCACTGTTCACGTGACAAGTTTTTTAAACGTTCGGACAATCCTTTGTGCATATCAAGCAAAAAGCGCACATCTTCCACCGCATAGGCCAGCTGTGAGTCACTTAAAGGGCGCTGCAACCAGTTACTGCGTGTTTCATGCTTGCCTAAACCAATGCCAAACAAGGTTTGCACCAGTCGCTGATAACCCATTTGTGCATCCATACCACAATACGCAGCCGCAATTTGGGTATCAAAAACAGGCGACGGGATCACCCCACAAAAATATTCAAATACATCAAGATCTTCACTGCAGGCATGAAAGACTTTGATAACGTCCTGCGACACCAGCACATTTTTAAACGCCGTGAAATCAATATCCATGAGCGGGTCAATCAGATACACGCCTTCACCATCGGTGATTTGAATCAGTGCTATGATCGGGTAAAAAGTGCGTTCTCGTATAAATTCGGTATCCAAAGCCAAGGCGGCGCACTGCATCCAGCGAACAGACAAGGCATTGAGTTGTGCGCTGCTATCAACCCAGCTCACAGGTAATTCCGGCACAGCTAATTCAAAAAAATCACTCAAGACGTCGACGTCCTGCAAATGCGTGATGAAGAGTACCACCGTCTGCATACTCAAGTTCACCACCCATTGGCACACCGTGGGCAATACGACTCACCATCACAGAATAATCTTTCAGACTATCGGCGATGTAATGCGCCGTTGCCTCGCCTTCTATGGTCGGATTGGTCGCGATAATAATTTCATTGATTTCACCTGCCGCCACGCGTTCTATCAATTGTCTGATACCCAGTTGCTCCGGGCCAATACCATCCAGAGGTGACAGATGCCCCATCAGAATAAAATAAACCCCGCGAAAGCTGCCCGACTGTTCAACGGCCAAGGCATCGGCCGGATTTTCAACAATACAGAGTACGGCTTGATCACGTGAGGGATGGCTACAGATACGACAAATCAACTCTTCACTATGAATACGGCAGCGACTGCAATGACCCACTTTTTCCATGGCCTCATCCAGACACTGAGCCAGCAAGTGGCCACCCTGACGGTTACGTTCGAGCAAGTACAGCGCCATACGTTGCGCCGTTTTTTTACCCACACCGGGCAACAGGGTCAGCGCTTCCACCAAACGATCAGTTAAAGGACTTAAACTCATACAAACCTAGAAGGGCTTAAAACCATCGGGGAAATTTAAATTAATTCCAGGTGCGACACTGGCCAGTTTTTCCTTGTTTGCCAGGTCTACTTTTCGCACGGCATCATTGATTGCCGCTGCGATCAGGTCTTGCAGAACAGTTTTATCTTCTTTCAACAACGACGCATCAATACTGACACGGGGCACATCATGGCGACCGTTCATTACCACCTGCACCAGACCGGCACCCGACTCACCTGTCACCTGGGTGTTCAGCAGTTCATCCTGTATTTTTTTAACTTTTTCCTGCATCTGCTCCTGCATTTTTTTGGCTTTACCCATTAAATCATCAAATGGATTAGACATGTTTTACCTCGTCAGAACAAAAAAATTACGCTCGCTGCATCACTGTCACATTTTGCATTAGTGAGTAACACGCGGTTTTATGGACCCGGCTTCAATTCGGGCATCAAAGTGCTCAATCAGCGCCTGCACACCACGGGCGTTGGTAATGCTTTGCTCTGCTTCATGCTGGTGTTGTGCCCGACGCTGTTCATCAAGTTGCTGGGGCGTGAGCTGTGTCGGCTGCCCGACGCTAATGTGCATGCTAATGTCATGACCACAATAGGCAGCCAGCGCTTCTTTAATACGAGCCTGCGGCGCGGCTTGTAATAAAATACCGTGCCCACGATCGAGTACAAACTGATAGTCGTGATCACGTTGCTGTTCAAGGCTGCAATTGCGGGCCAGATTCAAGGCGGCGCCACTGAGTTTTAGCTGAGGGAGCAAGGTCGCCCATACGGACTTTTCGATTTCAGTCGTTAATACCATTGGGGAATCTGGCGCAAATGCAAGCAGATTACTATCAATTTTGGCAGTGTCAGCTTGCGCAGGTTTATTAGCGCTAGCATTAACCTGCGCAGAGGCCGCAGGAGACACAGCCTTGGTCTGTTGTGAGCTTTTCTTGGGCGAAGACTGTCCAGATGATCCCGCCCCCTGTGGACGAAACAACAGCATACGTAGCAGAATCATTTCTAAACCACGTCGCGCATCCGGCACCAGTGGCAAGTCTTTGCGCCCCATTAAGGCAATCTGGTAAAAGAGTTGTACATCTTCGGCGGTCAATTTAGCCGCCAACGTTTTGATGGTCGCCAATTCCAGACCCGCGTCTTGTTCTTCACTCTCACAATAATCAGGTACGGCTTGCACCACGCTGATACGGTGCAACAGGGTCAGCATCTCGGCGAGAATATCATTGTAATCAGGGCTGTGTTCCGCCAGCTGCGTTACGACCTGCAACAATGCGGCGGCATCACCTTGCGCAAGATGTTCTACAAGCAGCATAACGGCGCCACGATCAACCGTACCCAGCATGGCGTTGACATCATCGCCTGTCACCTGTCCCTTGCCAAAGGCAATCGCCTGATCGGTGAGACTCAGCGCATCACGCATACTGCCTTGAGCAGCTTTTGCTATTTCCCATAACGCGACGTCGTCAAACCCGATTTTTTCCTGTTCCAGAACGTGTCTGAGATAACTCACAATACGGTCAGGTGTCATCGCTTTGAGATTAAATTGCAGGCAACGACTTAAAATGGTTGCCGGCAATTTTTGTGGATCGGTGGTAGCCAGAAGAAATATAACGTGCGGTGGCGGTTCTTCCAGCGTTTTGAGTAGCGCGTTAAAACTGTGACCCGATAGCATGTGGACTTCGTCAATCAGGTAAACCTTGTAGCGACCACTGGCGGGTGCGTATTGCACGTTATCGAGTAATTCACGCGTATCTTCGACACGCGTTCGTGACGCGGCATCGACTTCAATCAAATCGATATAACGTCCGCTATCAACCTGAACACAAGCCGTGCATTGCCCACAAGGCTGTGAACTGATACCTGTTTCGCAATTGAGGCATTTGGCAAAAATCCGCGCAATCGTTGTTTTGCCAACACCACGCGTTCCGGTAAACAGATAGGCATGGTGCAAACGATTCTGATCCAGCGCATTGATTAATGCCTGTAATACATGGGTTTGCCCTACCATCTCTTTGAATGTATGTGGCCGCCATTTGCGAGCCAGAACCTGATACGCCATAACGCCGTAGCCTGTGCGAATTTTCTGTCAATAAAAAAGCCAAAGGACTGGAATCATAGCCTATTGCCAGACAAAGCAACACTAGGCTTCCACAGGATGTGCGGCGGGGAAAAAACGAACAAAAGAGAAATAGAATTTCAAGATGGGTGGCGACTCTGCCAGCTACACCCCGGCACACGCATCAGTAGTTACCGTTGCTCCCTTCCAGGCCTGGCGGGGTTCACCACCTAGCATTGCGAGGGAACCGGCAGAGCCGCCATAAAAATTCTGTTTTGTGCATATTCACAGCAAAAACAGGCGCGTATTATGGTTTTTTGACTCCACAAGATCAAGTGCTTTTTATTAAGCCTGCAAATCAACCAGGAATTTGCGCTCCATGAATAACTATTTCAAAAGCAAAGCTTATGTATCCGATGGATTTATCATTAATGACCAACAACAAAAGCTCGATATGCGTACGCTGCCGCCCATTTTACGGGTGTTGCTCAGCACTGACGGCACCGTCACCAAAACACTCGAAGCCTACTATTGGGAACCGATAATGGTACTTGGCGTAAAACAGGAGGAAATTATTCTGAATGAACCCTGCCCCTATTTGCCAACACAAGCAGGGGAACAGGTATTAAAACGTTCGGTCGAACTTGTCGGCCAGACAAGTCAGCGTTGTTACACCAAAGCCGATTCGCTTATACGTTTGCAACATTTGCCAGCGAACATACGTCAACAATTAATAGACGGACACATTGGCATTGGCGAACTATTGCGCGAAAGCCAGCTGGAAACGTATCGCCAGCTGGTTAATCTCGGTCAAGTCAACAATGCAGATATATTCCGCAGTTATCAGATTATTATCGATCACCATCCTGCGCTGCTGGTCACGGAATATTTTCCGCTGGCCTGTTATCAAGAATAATCAAAGCCCATGCAGAATCAGAAAAACTGCCTGATCAAACAGTTAAAAAACCTCGGCCTTCCAGATAAGTCACAACCTGACGCGCGCATTCTTCTAAAGAGTGCTGCGCAGTATTGACGACCAACTCCGGGCTAACAGGCTCCTCGTAACGTGAATCAATACCGGTAAAGTTCTTGATTTCACCTGCGCGCGCTTTTTTGTACAAACCTTTGGGGTCACGCTGCTCGCACACATCAAGCGGGGCATGGACGTAGATTTCAATAAACTCATTACCCGTAAACAGACTTCGCACCAGATCACGATCCGCACGAAAGGGCGATATAAACGCCGTTAAGGCAATTAAACCCGCATCGACCAAGAGTTTTGACACCTCGCCGATGCGCCGGATATTTTCGATGCGATCGGCATCACTAAAGCCCAAGCCCTTGTTCAAACCATGGCGAATATTGTCACCATCGAGAATATAACTGTGATGCTGTTTTTCATACAAAAAGGCTTCCACTGCATTGGCAAGCGTCGACTTACCTGCGCCACTCAAACCAGTAAACCACAACACACAGGGACGCTGATTTTTTTGCGCACTACGTTCTTCACGGGTGACATGATGCGCATGCCAAACAATGTTTGTACTCATAGAATTTTTCCACAATCAATATTAGTGACCTTACTACTGAGCGAACTGAATAAGGCAAGTTAAAGAGAAGGCCCAGAGCAAGCAAGCTGGCGCATGGTAACCCCGAGACAGAATAAAAAAAAGCGTCGCACCAACCCAACGCCGATAAAGTCGCATTTGACGTGCCTGTATGAAATAAACCTTACTCTTTTACCAGCGAAAG
>DAIRVL010000138.1:0-1107 GCA_036802845.1 Pseudomonadales bacterium
GGTGCGTAAAGGCGAAGAGCTTGATATCACTCGCCGACCGCGAGACAGCCTTGATGTGAAAGGAAAGTTTTTCTATCTGCGTGAAATAAACGAAAGTGCCCCTGCTGAACCGCTGTGGTCAGTGGGCCGTCAGCCGGTGGGCCTGTTGGGCCCCGATTACGCGCTGGAGAGACCCAGCCCCAACTCTGCGTGCTGGATTAATAGCAATAGAGACATCCGGGCTGAGGCGCAGATTGAGATTGCGCCGGACGCACCGGTCGAACAATGGCGCATCCGTTTGCACAATAAAGGCGACAAAAAACGGGTGCTGCTTCTGACTACGTATCAGGAAATGGCGCTTAATGTGCCTGACGGTTATGAGCGGCATCCGGATTACAACACCATCCATGTTGGCACCTGTTTTGTCCGCCAACTGGGTGCGGTGCTGGCACACAACCGGCTGTTGCATAGTGGGCAGGCCAATATTGCCCTGCGGCGCCCGTCGCGTGAAATTGCCTTCCACGCCGTGAATGTAAATGCTGCCCCAGGGCAGATTACACTGCTGGGTTATGAAGATAACCGAACGCACTTTATTGGCACGGGTACACTACGCGCACCAGATTTACTTAACGGCGGACAGCACCGTGCGGTGGATGATGAAGGCTTGCTCTATACCTTTGATCCCGCCGCCAGCCTGCAATTACGTATTGAAATTCCACCGGGCGGCAGCGTGGAAATTCCGTTTACCGATGGTTATGCGTGCGACGAATACGAAGCCGCAAAACTGATAAGCAACTATTCCGGCAAAGCAGCCCTCAATGCCGAGCAGCTTGATGCGGTGTTTGCACGGCGACGGCAATTAATTCCACCGCATGCCCCGCATGAAACCAAAGCGTTGCCATTCAGTTTTTCTGCCGATGGCAAAGAGTTGCGCCTTGAATGCAACACGCCGCGCCCCATGGCGCATGTGCTGGCCAATCCATTGGGGCATGGGGCTATCGTCAGCAATGAGGGCGCGCTGTTTTCGTTTGCCGGCAACGCCCAGCAAAATGGTATCAGTCCTTTCTGTCTTGATACGGTGCCCACACAGGCACCAAGCCAGATGATCTTTGTGAAAGACCTCAACAC
>DAIRVL010000138.1:1207-6863 GCA_036802845.1 Pseudomonadales bacterium
CTGGCACAGCTGGTTCGCGACAGTCTTCAAGGTATCGAAACGGCAAAAAATACCGCAACAGGCGCGCTGTATTTCCGTAATTGCCGAAATGATTTTCATCAAGGCTGGGCCTTTGTCGCCAGCAGTATGAAAACAGCGCTTACAGAAACCGTCCGCACCCGATTTATCGGTGGTGCCGGACATGATCTGAGCTCGCCCTATATGCTGACCCACGGGGCGGCTGATTTATCACAGGCCGATGATGGTCGCCGTGTCGCCGTGCATCTGGGCGAAACAGAGATCCCGCCTCAAAGTGAGGTGTCCATCGTGATGCTGGTGGGGCAAACCCCAACCCAGGCTGAGGCTGATGCACTGATCCGCCACTCTCTTGATCTGGCTATAGCGCACGATGCTTTAAGCAAAACCAAAAACTGGTGGCGCGAACAGCTTTCGGTCATTCGTGTTGAAACCAATCGACCGGATGTTGACCGCATGATCAATGACTGGTTGCCCTATCAATTGCTGACGGCACGGCTGTGGGGCCGCGCCGGGCCTAACCAGCGCAGTGGGGCTTATGGTTACCGTGATCAATTGCAGGACGTGCTGCCGCTCATCTTTAGCCAGCCGGATCTTGCCCGCCAACAGATTTTGATGAATGCCGCACAGCAATTTCGCGAAGGTGATGTGCTCAAGTGGTGGCATCAGGCACCGCAAGGTGGCACGGGCATAGGCCAACGCACCAGCGCAGGTGATCCGCATGTGTGGTTACCCTACGTGGTGACGCGCTATATAGCCGGGACAGGGGATAAATCCCTGTTGCACGAAAAACTGGCCTTTCTTGAAGGCGAAACGCTGCCACGCGGTATACAGCAATTGCTGCTTGCACCCCGTCCATCGCGTGATTGGGGTACGGTCTATGAGCATTGCAAACGTGCCATTGAGCTGAGCCTGTCGAACAAGGGCGCGCGGGGTTTGCCGCTGATTGGCGCCGGTGACTGGAACGATGGCTTTGATCTGGCCGGCATTGCCGGGTCTGGCGAAAGCGTGTGGCTGGGCTTTTTTCTGCATGATGTACTGCTGGGTTTTGCTGATTTGGCGGCGCAAATGGAAGGGGCCACTGCGCAGACGCGTTATCTGGCGCAGGCCGATAAATTGCGCCACGCACTCGATGCCATGTGGCGCGAAGACCGTTATGTGCGGCTGATTACCGACAAGGGTGAAGAAATGACCACGGTGGATGCCTTGTCTGCGGCCTGGCCCACGCTCTGCGGTGTGGCCGGACTGGAGCGCGGGCGGGTGGCCATTGAAACGGCACTTAAAAAACTGGAACTGGACGATCTGATACTCTTGCTCGACAAACCCTTTGATGAAGATTCCAGCCCCTATCCCGGACGTATTGCTGATTATCCGCCGGGGGTGCGTGAAAATGGTGGGCAATATTCACACGGCACCTCGTGGCTGGTGGATGCACTGATGAACCTGAGCCGTCTTGCCACAGCCCAAGGCGATGTCACCCTCAGCCAGCACTTTCAGACCCGTGCTGCCGAAATCTGGCTGAAAATTTCACCACTCGACACGCTCACGCCAGATCTTTGGCCAGTATACGGTCTTGCACCCCATCAGCAAGCGGCCGATGTCTATTTTGGCGAAGGCTATGAAGGGCACGGTGGCTGGAGTTGGTACACCGGCGCCGCCGCCCGCATGATGTCTGCGGCCTATGCCCTGTTGGGCCTGACGATACACAAGGGACAGGTGCAGTTAGATAACGCAGCACCCAATGCCGGCAGCCCCATACAAGTGCGCCGCGTTAGTTATCGTGGCAAGGAATTAAAGCCGGGAAATTAAACCTTCTTTGGTAAATCAGCTTAAGCCAAAGGCCAGGCGGCAAAGCGCAAACTGATCGCAGAGTTGAACCGATCGCAGTTTATTGGCTCTTAAAAAAACCAATTACACGCCGTTCCAGACGCGAACGGGGCCGGTGTCCATATGGATAAAACCACTGCCCGGATAATAGCCCACGCCGCCGCCCCGTAGAGCGAGTGCGGCTTGGTGCAGACCGGCCAGACCTTGGCCCGGGATGCGGACATCAATGGCTTTGCCTTCCAAGTGCAAGCTGTGCGTAGCGACACCGTTTGAGTTAGCCCGCAGCAGGGCGTTGGTTGCAGGGGAGCGATAACCAGAGATAACAGCAAAAGGCTTATTGCTCTTTACTTTAAGCTTCAGCGCATGCAGTAGATCAAGCAGTTTGGGATCAATGGCCATGCTATCGTTGGTGCGGTAATCGCGCAAAATATGATTAATGTCAGCAAGATTGTCGGTGACGTAAGCGCCATTGGCCCAGTAGGTGGTAGTGAGCTTTTCGCCGGTATGCAGATTTTCAAAAGTGAGAACCCGCTCGCCGCGAACTTGAGGTTGAATCTGAGCGATTGCGGGCGAGATCACGAAACCCGCCGCTGTCATGGCGGCAAAACCTAGCAAGCGCCGCCGACCTGGTGACACCAGGGATTCCTCTTGCGGATGATTTTTTTTAAAACCCATGTACTAACCCTGTCTGCTATATGAAAAACGATGGTGTGAAAAACTGTCGTAAAACCTGAGCCTACCCAAGCCGGTAGCACCTCTGTTTTATAGCCGCCATCGGTTCTGGCTGCCGCTATTGTCGCTGCTATTGGCTATCGTTATGACAACGGATTGACCGGCACTCTGATAAAAAAGCAGAAACAAACGCGTGTAAGCTAATTAAGTAAACAACCTAATTCCCTGGATTTCAATGCGAACAAGGCGAAATAACGTAAAACTGACTAATTTCCGATCAAAACTCCGTCGGTATTATCCGTCGGTATTATCCGTCGGTAGTAATAGCGTCGTGGCAATCAGTCGACCTTGGCCCCGAACAATGCAACGGCCATCGCCTTATCCCGCTCATAAACATCGGGGCGCAATTGCAGTAGGCCGCGCTCATCGACCCAGGCTGTCATATAGGTGAAATAGATCGGCACTGGCTGTCGTAAATCGACATTTTTGCTTACATTGAACTTAATGGTGTCCAACAGCTGCGCGCCATTCCATGCATTGTTGTCATTCAGCAGCCGTTCCGCCAGCTCCAAGGGCCGTTCCAAGCGGATACAACCCGAACTAAAGGCTCGTACGGCTCTGTCGAACAGTTCCCGTTTTGGTGTGTCGTGCAGGTAGATATCGAAGGGATTGTTGAGCATGAATTTGATGCTGCCGAGGGCGTTGCCCGGTCCCGGGTCCTGTCGGAACTTATAGGGTGAGTGACGAGAGGTGATTCGACTCCAGTCGACCTGCGCTGGGCTTATTTCGGTGGCGTCCGTTTTCCAGCTATCGAAAACGCGGATCTTTTGTTGAGCCAGATAATTCGGATTCGATCGGAGCTGGGGAAAAATATCCTCTTTTAAAATTACCGACGGAACGGTCCAGGTTGGATTAACGACCAGATAAGTCAGACGCCCGGAGAAGGCGGGCGTCTGGCGGTAGGTCTTGCCGACGATAACGCGCATCTTCAGTGGCAGGTGTCCGCTCTCATTCAGTTCCAGTTCGTAACCCGCCATATTCACGAGGATATAGCGGCTGCCAAAATTTCGTGGTAACCAGCGCCAGCGTTCAAGGTTGACGCGCACCTGAGTGATGCGTTGTTCCACCGATATATTCATCGCCTTAAGGGTCTGGGCTCCTACGGCGCCGTCCACTTCAAGGCCGTGGTGGGACTGAAAAAACCGGACCGCCTCGTCCAGTGCGTCATCGAAAAGGTCGGCGGACTCAAGGGGCTCCATCGTCAAATCACCGCTGATTTTAAGCCGCTCACGTAACAGGGCTACTCGCTGATTCCGATCGCCGCGTCGCAGGGTCGGGCCTGTTGGCAGCGCGCGCCAACCGCCCGCCGCGGCA
The DNA here is from genome assembly GCA_036802845.1 of Pseudomonadales bacterium. Lineage (GTDB taxonomy): Bacteria > Pseudomonadota > Gammaproteobacteria > Pseudomonadales > UBA3067 > DAIRVL01. The sequence goes on from DAIRVL010000138.1 coordinate 5,096, forward strand.
ATGTGGCGTAAGTGATTCAGGGCACGGCGTAATGCCATGTAACGCGAATCGTAAGGGGTCAAGCCGGTGATTACCTCTTTCACGTGGGCCTGTTCCACCGCCTGCACCAGCCGCTCGTCGGCTTGTAACTCAGGCAGGGGAATGTGCCATTGAGGATCAAGCTCAACCGGCAGGAAGCGCCCGCGATACAGATCGCTTGCCAGTCTGAACAAGGCATCGCTTAGTAGCAGTTCCAGCTCTGCTGCATTGGTGGCTGATACTTTGCCGCCGTTTATCAGTGATCGGATACGGGGCAAATGATAGTTGTCGACCTCAAACCCTTCCTGCCTGGCATTCAGAATTTGCTCAATCAGAACATTAGCCTGGGTGCTGAGTCCGTCGGCTCCTATCCATAGTGCTTGGTAGTCCCGCCGGAGATAGAGTGCATGTAATCGCTCTGCTTGGGATAGCTCAATAGCAGGGGTTTTGCCATCGCTGCTTGCTTGAAAAGCGTGTTGTAATTGTCCGCGGATCTGCTCAAGTGAGATACCCGCTGGCGCTGCCTGTAACAAGGAAGAAAACAACAGAAGGGTGAGCAAGAAAACGGCCGTTGTAATACCCGGCTCCCGAGAAATAGAGTTAGACTTTGACTTAGGGTTTATGATAATTCCTCTCACTGTTATATAGCGCCGCTCTGGGCCATCTGCGTTGATCCATAAATCAAAAATCTGAGCGTTTAGCGGCTTGATTGCTTTAATTACGTGAACTTTTCGCACGGGGCAGTTTTTTAGGCCTGTCCAGGTTTTGCCAAACGGATGCCTTCTTTCTCGATAATGATTTTCTTTTCTTTATAAAGCTTTCCGATAGCCATTTTAAAAACCCGTTTGCTTACGCCAAAATAAGCGTCAATGTCTTCGGCGGAGCTTTTGTCGCTAAGCGGAATGTTGCCGCCGCTTTGTGCCAGCTTTTCCAGTATTACGTCTGATAGCGGGCCAGTTATTTTGTATCCCAGCGGTTTCAGGCTGATATTCAGCTTGCCATCTTCTCTGGGTTGTTTTACATACCCCTCCAGCGTTTGGCCCACTTTAAGTGTTTGGCTGAGGTCTGAGGCGTGGACGACCCCCCAATATTGGTCATCAACCACAACCTTGTAGCCCAGATCGGTGGGGGAGTGGGGCATCACTTTCACTTTGTCATTGAATTGGTATTGATGGGCCTGATCTTTAAGGAAGCGATTAAGGCGTTCACTGGCGACGATGCGCTTCGTTTTATCAAGGTAGACATGGACAAGGTAAAATTGGCCTTCTTTCATGGGCTGCTTCTGCTCGGAAAAGGGCAGCAGTAAATCTTTTGCAAGACCCCAGTCAAGGAAAGCACCGACCGTGCTGGTGGATTTTACCTGGAGGTAGGCCACTTGGCCCACTGTTGCGAAAGGCCGCAGTGTGGTGGCAATGGCGCGATCTTCAGAGTCGAGATATAAAAATACATTTAGCCTGTCTCCGGCTTTACAGCCTTCAGGGACATAACGATTGGGCAGCAAGATATTGCCCAATATTCCCCCATCGAGAATCCAGCCCATGTGTTCTTTTTTTAAAAGGGTCATGTCGTTATAGTGACCGAGTTGCGCCATAATGTTTCGCCAAAGGTTTGTTGTCGTAAGTGGATAAAGGGGGCTTTGCTTTATGAGTCTTAATAATCCCATTCACGGCTCTATAGCGCAACCCAAAGAGATTCCCCCGTGTTTTTAAGGTAGATCTCCGCGCTGATACATAAACCAAAGACCTGACCC
>DAIRVL010000139.1:0-6848 GCA_036802845.1 Pseudomonadales bacterium
GTGAATACCGATATGCCCACGGGGCAGATTGAAGTCTTGGCTAAAGAATTAATCATCCTTAATAAATCCATTACGCCGCCTTTTCAGATTGACGAGCATCAGACCGTCGGCGAGGACGTGCGTTTGCGTTACCGCTACCTGGATTTGCGTCGCCCTGAATTGCTTGAGCGTTTACGTTTCCGTTCCAAAGTTACCAAGGTGATGCGTGATTATCTTGATGCGCATGGTTTTATCGATGTCGAAACACCTATCCTGACACGTGAAACGCCCGAAGGTGCGCGTGATTATCTGGTGCCCAGCCGTACCCACCAGGGTCATTTTTTTGCCTTACCCCAGTCACCGCAACTATTTAAACAGCTGCTGATGGTTGCCGGTTTTGATCGTTATTACCAAATTGCAAAATGCTTTCGTGATGAAGATTTACGTGCCGATCGTCAGCCAGAGTTTACCCAGGTTGATATTGAGGCGTCGTTTATTGATGAAAACTTTATCACCTCGATCGCCGAAGGCATGATAGTTGAGCTGTTTAAAAAGGTGCTCAAGGTTGATCTGGGCGTTTTTCCACGTATGACCTACGCCGAAGCCATGACACGCTTTGGCAGTGATAAACCTGATTTGCGTATTCCTCTGGAGCTGGTGGATATCAGCGACCTGATGAAAAATGTTGATTTTAATGTGTTTGCTGCACCGGCTAATGATGCCAAGGGCCGTGTCGCTGCCTTGCGCTTGCCGCAGGGGGTTGATTTAAGCCGTAAGGACATTGATCAATATACCCAGTTTGTGGCTATTTATGGTGCCAAGGGTTTGGCCTATATCAAAGTTAATGATCGCAGCAAAAAAGCCGAAGGTTTGCAGTCGCCTATTTTGAAGTTTTTGCCTGAATCGCTTGTCGAAGAAGTGCTTGATCGGGTGGGTGCTGAAACGGGTGATGTCATTTTCTTTGGCGCTGACAAAACCAAAATAGTGAACGAATCGCTGGGTGCATTACGTATCAAGCTGGGGCTGGATCGAAACCTGTATACACGACCCTGGGCACCCTTGTGGGTGGTCAATTTCCCGATGTTCGACGAAACCGATGATGGTGGCTGGACGCCTTTACATCATCCGTTCACCCGTCCTCTGTGCTCACCAGAAGAACTGGCAGCGAATCCTGGCGAAGCGCTTTCCTGTGCGTGGGACGTAGTGCTTAACGGTGTTGAGCTGGGTGGTGGATCATTACGTATTCACGAGTCAGAGATGCAGCAGCAAGTATTTAGCATTCTCGGAATTGGTGAAGAAGAAGCTCGGGAAAAATTCAGTTTCCTTCTGGATGCGCTTCAATATGGCTGTCCACCGCACGGTGGTTTGGCCTTTGGGCTGGATCGTCTGGTGATGTTAATGACCGGTGCGCAAAGTATTCGTGACGTTATTGCTTTCCCCAAAACCCAGTCAGCCGCCTGTATGCTCACCAATGCACCCTCGCGGGTGAGCAATGATAAACTGCGAGATGTTGGCATTCGTTTGCGACAGGTTGTGGCCGAAGCTAAAGCCGACGTTGAATAAAGACACAGGAATAACGGGATATAAACAAGAGTTGACTCATGGCGGGACACAGTAAATGGGCCAATATCCGGCATCGCAAAGCAGGTCAGGATGCTAAACGAGGCAAGGTATTTACCAAACTGATTCGTGAAATTACCGTTGCGGCGCGTATGGGCGGTGGTGGCGAGCTAGGTTATAGCCCGCGCTTGCGTGCCGCCGTTGACAAGGCGCTGGCGGTAAATATGTCCCGTGATACCATTGATCGCGCTATTAAACGCGGCACGGGTGAAGGTGATTTCAAGAATCCTGACGAACTCACTTATGAGGGTTACGGTCCGGGTGGTGTGGCAATTTTGGTCGAAACCATGACCGATAACGTGAATCGCACCGTTGCCGAAGTGCGCCATGCCTTTGCCAAAGCGGGTGGAAATCTTGGCACCAGTGGTTCAGTGGCTTACCTGTTCAAACGACGTGGGGAAATCAGTTTTCCTTCTGATGTTGATGAAGATGTCTTGATGGAAAAAGCACTTGATGCAGGCGCCGAGGATATTCAACGTCATAACGACGGCAGTTTTGATGTTATTACAACGTTTGAAAGCTTTGGCAGTGTTCTTGATGCGCTTAAAGCGGCCGGTTTTACGCCGACGGGTGCCGAAGTCACCATGGCAGCAGAAAATCGGGTCGATCTGGATCTGGAACTTGCAGAAAAAGTGATGCATTTAATTGATGCCATCGAAGATCTGGATGACGTGCAGAATGTCTATTCCAATGCTAATTTTACCGAAGAGTTAATGGGACAAATGACGGCTTAGACCTTTTTTTGTTTCCATAACGCGCAGGGTGAGTCAGGAAAGATTGCTTTTGCCCCCCAATGAATGCCACTGTATGGAAATGCCATGTCCCTTATTTTAGGAATTGATCCAGGGTCGCGCTGTACCGGCTTTGGTATTATTCGTTTGCAGGGCAGCCAACCGTTTTATGTGACCAGCGGTTGTATTCGTACCACGAATGAAAATTTTCCAGAGCGTCTGCATCAAATTTATCTTGATTTGAAAGAAGTCATACAGGCGCATCAGCCTGATGAGGCTGCCATCGAACAGGTGTTTTTGGGTAAAAGTGCCAGCTCGGCTTTTAAGTTGGGGCAGGCCCGGGGTGCGGCTATTGTGGCGGCGGCAAGTCAAGGTCTTTGCGTGGCGGAGTATTCGGCGCGGCAAATAAAACAAACGGTTGTAGGACGTGGCGCCGCTGAAAAAAAACAGGTGCAGCATATGGTGTGTCAGTTGTTGCGTCTTGACTCGACACCGCCAGAGGATGCTGCCGACGGCTTGGCCGTTGCCTTATGCCACGCGCACATGAGCAAGGTATTTTCACGCCTGCCGGGCGTAGAAAAATTTCGACAGGGGCGTTTGCAATGATTGGATTTTTGCGCGGTCGCGTTGTTGAGCGACAACCACCTTTACTTTTATTGGATGTGAACGGGGTGGGTTATGAAGTGCAGGCCCCTATCAGTACTTTTTATCGCTTACCCTTAACAGATAAAGAAATCTCACTCTACACCCACTTGGTGATACGTGAAGATGCGCACACCTTGTATGGTTTTTTTGATAAAAAAGACCGGCAACTTTTCCAGTCTTTAATCAAAATTACTGGTGTGGGCCCCAAATTGGCTTTGGTTATTCTTTCAGGTATGGAAGCAGATGCGTTTGTGCTGTGTATCCGGCATGGTGATGCCACTACATTGACAAGATTACCGGGTGTGGGCAATAAGACAGCAGAACGGCTTATTGTCGAAATGCGGGACAAATTCAAGAATTGGGAAGTGCTGGCACATTCAGGCAGTGAAGGAGAGGGCGCGCAGAACATTATTAATACCAGTCAGATAGCGTCATCCGCCAATGAGTTTATCCGTGAGGCAGAAGAGGCATTGGTGTCTTTGGGTTATAAACCCGCGGACGCCGTTCGTATGATCGCGCGGGTGAAAGATCAGGGAAACAGCAGTGAAAGTTTGATTCGCCTGGCACTCAAAGGCATGTTGGCTTAGACGTTTCCTTAAGGTAATGGGGCTATTCAATGGTGAGTCTATGAAGGTGTTTACATGATTGAGTCAGACCGGATTATCTCGGCCGCCCCCAAGGAAAATGAAAAGCACTTCGACCGGGCTATTCGTCCAGTAACCTTGAAGGAGTACATAGGTCAGCCTGCTGTGCGCGAACAGATGGAAATATTTATTGCCGCTGCGCGCAAGCGTAATGAGGTGCTTGATCATACCCTGATTTTTGGTCCACCGGGATTGGGCAAGACTACCTTGGCGAACATTATTGCCACTGAAATGGGCGGGCATATCAAGTCAACATCTGGCCCAGTGCTGGAAAAAGCCGGTGATCTGGCGGCACAGCTCACTAACCTCGAAGCAGGTGACGTGTTGTTTGTCGATGAAATCCATCGTTTGAATCCGGCGGTAGAGGAAATCCTGTATCCGGCGATGGAAGATTTTCAGCTTGATATCATCATTGGCGAAGGGCCTGCCGCACGCTCAATCAAACTCGATTTGCCGCCCTTTACCTTGGTGGGTGCCACAACGCGTGCTGGTTTACTCACATCGCCCTTGCGCGATCGTTTTGGCATTGTGCAACGGCTGGAATTTTACAATACCGACGATTTATCGACCATACTGCAACGTTCTGCCCGCATATTAGGTGTACATATCGAATCTGAAGGTGCTTTTGAAATCGCGCGTCGCTCGCGTGGAACGCCACGTATCGCCAACAGACTGCTTAGACGTGTGCGTGATTTTGCGGAAGTCAAAGCGCAGGGTGTTGTTACTCTGGCTGTTGCCAGGGACGCGCTGAATATGCTGTCGGTTGACCAAAGTGGTCTCGACACAATGGATAGGCGTTTTCTGTTGTGTATGATAGAAAAATTTTCGGGTGGCCCTGTGGGAATAAGCAGTATTGCCGCAGCTATCAGTGAGGAAGTTGGTACGCTCGAAGATGTTGTTGAGCCCTATCTTATTCAACAGGGCTTCCTGATGCGCTCGGCTCGTGGCAGAATTGCAACCCAAAGCGCCTACCTTCACTTTGGACTTACCCCAGTCATGACCGTTCAGGCTGTTTTTGCTGAAGAACCAACAAGCATTACAGGTGACTGATAAACCCAATTGAATTTGACCAAGCATACCTCTTAATTCATCGATACGAATAAACCGGAGTACTTTACTTGTGAAAGCAGACATGTCTATTGTCCATTTGATTAGCAATGCCAGTGTTTTGGTACAGCTGGTGATGCTGCTGTTAATGATTGTCTCGATTGCATCCTGGACCATCATCTTTCAGCGTTATTCTGTACTATCAAAAGCGCAGAAATTTATCCGCACCTTTGAAGATGAGTTCTGGTCCGGTGTTGATTTGGGTCGTTTGTATGTGCGCCTTAACTCCCATCCAACGGTAGAAAGCGGTCAGGAAAATATTTTCAAAGCAGGATTCAAAGAGTTTGCACGATTACGTCAGCATTCCCAGGCTGATGCCGAGGCCGTCATGGAAGGCACGCAGCGCTCCATGCGCGTAGCCTTGTCACGAGAGCAGGAACGTTTGGAAAAAAGCCTGTCGTTTCTGGCGACAGTGGGTTCAACCAGCCCTTATATCGGGCTGTTTGGTACTGTATGGGGTATTATGAACTCCTTTCGTTCTTTGGCAGAAATGAATCAGGCAACACTCTCTGTTGTTGCGCCGGGTATAGCAGAAGCGCTTATTGCCACCGCCATGGGTCTATTTGCTGCGATACCGGCTGTTATTGCGTATAACCGTTTTTCATCCCAGATAGAGTCAATTCTGAATAGTTACTACACATTCTCGGATGAGTTTTCGAGTATTCTGCACCGTAAGGCGCATGGTCAGGGTGATTTGGCAAACAGTCATAGCCCTTCAGCGCAAGACATGTGAGGAGGCTTGGATTATGGAAACAATGAAACGCGGTGCACGAAAAAAGCCCATGTCTGATATTAATGTGGTGCCTTACATTGATGTTATGTTGGTCTTGTTAATTGTGTTTATGATAACAGCGCCCATGTTAACACAAGGAATTTCGGTGGATTTGCCCAAGGTTGTCAGTGAAAACATTCCGCTAAAAGACCAGGAGCCCCTGATTGTTACCGTTAAAAAATCGGGCGAATATTACATTGAATTGGGTGAGAAAAAAGACCAGGCAAAATCACTGCTTATTGTCAGTGACATGGTAGGCAAGATTCTTAAAAACAAGCCTCAAACGCCTGTTCTTGTGAATGGCGATAGTCAGGCTCTTTATGGGTCTGTGATTCAGTTAATGGCAACATTGCAGCAGTCTGGCGTGTCAAACGTAGGTTTGATTACCGAACCACCTAAATAATATAAGATTCCGTGTTGAAAAATCCTAACGTCTTATCGCACCCTGTTGTTAAAGCGCTTTTGTTGCATGCAGGCGTTTTCTTGCTGCTTTTTGCTAATTGGCGACTGCCAACAGACCCCATTGTTTTACAGCCGCATATAAATGTGTCGCTGGTCAAATCTGCGGATGTAAAAAAAACATCCGCACAGAAGCCTAAACCACCGGCGGAGACTGTAAAAAAAGAAGTTAAAGAAAAGGTGAATGAAGTAAAACCACAAGAAGAAAAAAAAATAGTTGAGCAGAAGGTTAAGGAACAAGAAATACAGCAGAAACTGATTCTAAAACAAAAACAGATTGAGAAAGAAAAACTAGAAAAGCAGCAGCAAAAGAAACTGGCGGAAGAAAAAGCACAAAAAGAAAAGGCGCAGAAAGAAAAAGAAAAAAAGCAAAAAGCGCTTGAAGATAAAAAACAGCTCGAAAAGCAGCGAGCGACAGAGTTGGACAAAATGAGGAAGAAGGAAGCTCAGCGTTTGAAAGAGCTTGAAGCGCTTCGAGCGCAAGAAAATCAGAGAATGGATAACGCGAGTTCCTCTGCGGATCAGGATGTGGTAAATCAATATATTGGCGCTATTCAAGAGCAAATTCAGCGTACGTGGTCGCGGCCACCGAGCGCTCGAAAGGGAATGCAGGTTACGTTAAAGATACGTTTGATTCCTGGCGGGGAGGTTGTATCGGTATCTATTCTGGAAAGCAGTGGCAATGCAGCGTTTGACCGTTCCGCAGAACAAGCCGTTAATAGGGCAGGCAAGTTGCCTGTGCCGCCTGATGCCAAAATATTTGATCGCCACTTCAGAACATTGGAACTCATATTTAGACCCGAGGATTTATAACTGTGATATTACGAAAAATTCTAGCCATCCTTTTTTTACTGCAAGCGTGTAATTATGCACAAGCACAGTTGCGTATTG
>DAIRVL010000140.1:0-6810 GCA_036802845.1 Pseudomonadales bacterium
TCGCCTGCTTGCAGCTTGGTAAACATTTCCTCGAATGAATCGGAAATGTATTTCAGGAAGATCAACCCCATCACCACATGCTTGTATTCAGCGGCGTCGATGTTCTTGCGCAGCTTGTCGGCGGCTTTCCACAGTTGCTTTTCCAATGGTTCTTCTTTGGTTTCTTTTGCTGTTTTGACACGTGCCATTGGGTTGTTCCTTTGCTGTATCAGGGGTTGAGCGCGGGGGTTTTTGAGTGTAACGAATGAATTAACATGCGTTTGAATACAGCGGCGTGTATGACTGCCTGGGCTGAAGCGCGCGAAGTAAACCCTTTTGCTTTAACGTCTTTTTGCGTAGTAGAACATAAAAGAGAGAGGTGACCCGCACAAACATCATAAACGAAGGGGCGCTATTTTTAAATGCTGGTTGGATGGGCATGGAGGATTGTTTTATTTGTGTCTTTCTTGTTGCGTCTTGGTTTCAAAAGGAGATGATCAGACGCTAAAAACGTTATCCGAAAAAATTGGCGAGTGAGGTAGTGATCTGCTAGCATCAAGCGCACTGACGGATGAAAACACGGAAATCTTATTTTGCTACGGTCTGCTGTTACGACAAACAATCTTACAGGAACGGCTGTTTTCAAGCGTGGCTGTATTGTTCTGTTGGCGCTGTTTGTTCTTGTGCAGTCGGTTCTGGGCGCGGTGGATCCGCACTCAAATGTAAGCCCTGTTTACCAGCACTTTGTTGAACACTTCGCGCATCAACATGATGCAGAAAAGTCTGGCGTCACGTTTGAGCACATAGCCTCTGCCGAATCTGTGCAGGATAATTGGCAGACGAATCATGATGCCAACGAGCATCAGTGTGGCCATGTGTTTGGCATTAAACTTATTTCCCTGCCAGTATTGCCTTTTTTCTTCAGTAAAATTCCTGCCGTAATGGAGTCCGTCGAGTTTAGGGCGGCCCTGCGCGTTGTCTTCTTGGCTCCTCATTTACGCCCTCCTATCGTCGCTTAACTGCAACACTCTTTTTCTTCAGCCGGGCAGCGCTTGCTGTGGCTGTTCTTTTTCTTTTTTTGATTCGGAAGTCATGTATGAATGACCCTTTGCGGATGCCGTTAAAAAGCGGCGTGTGTTGGGCGCGTCGCGTGTGCGCGTTAGTTGTTATTTTTTTGAGTTGTTTTTGTTTTGCTGCGTCGTCGAGTGTTCGTGCGGAAGACGTTACTCTGGCGCAGGCCATGTCACGTACCTTGGAACATGAGCCTTCTTTGAAGGTTTTTCCTTTGCGTGAGTCGGTGTTGCGGGCCGAGGCCGAAACGGCACGGCTCAGACCCCAATTTGAATTGGGCGCCGATGTGCAAAATGCTGCGGGTACGGGAGCGTATTCGGGGGTGGATCGTGCGGAAGTCTCTCTGTCCTTGTCATCGGTGATTGAACTGGGCGGAAAGTGGCAGGCACGGCAATCACTGGCGAGTCCGCGCCTGGAGCAATTAGCGGTGGAACAGCGCATTGAGACGCTCGATGTATTGGGGGCAGTCAGTCGCGATTATCTTCAGGTTTTGACGGCTCAGGAACAGCTCAAGCTGGCACGTGATGCCGTGGCGATTGCCAAGGAAACCGTTGACTCCGTGGCCAGACGGGTGCAAATGGGCGCCAGCCCCGATGCTGAATTGATGCGTGCCGAGGCCGCGCTGGCGCAAACACAATTGGCGCACACACAGCAAAGCAGTCAGTTGCAACGTGCCAAAGTGGCGCTTTCTCTGCACTGGGGGAAAACAGCACCTGGTTTTAACCAGGTGAGGGGCAATTTGTTTGCGCTCGGGGAAACGGGCAGTCTGGATCACTTGTATCAGCGGGCCTTGCATAACCCATCAATGCAGAGTTTTGTCACCGAAAGCCGTTTGCGTGAGGCTGAGTTACGCATGGCTCAAACGGCGAATCACAGTAACGTACGCTGGTCAGTGGGCGCACGTAATTTCCAGGAAAACAATGATTCGGCGCTGATGACCAGTGTGAGCGTGCCACTTTTTGGTGAGCGTCGTAATCAGGGGGCTGTGGCAGCGGCGACAATGAAACGGGATGAGGTGGCCTTGCGTAAATTCCATGCAGGTCATGAGTTGTATGTCCGGCTTTTTGATGCGTTTTATCAGCGTAAAGAAGCTATTGATGCCCAGCATGCGCTGGTAACGCAAGTGCTTCCGCAATTACAAAAAGCAGTCAATGCGACGCGTCTTGCCTATGAGAGCGGTCGTTACAGTTATGTCGAGTGGATGGCTGCCCAGCAGGATCTGCTCGCCGCCCGTCAGGCGCTTATCGACGTGTCGGTGCGCGCGCATCGAAGTCAGATGGACATTGAGCAATTAACGGCCGAGCCCTTGCTTGACGTTGGCAGTACGCCGTCATTAACAGATACAGGATTAGCACAATGAAAACGATCAAGAATGTAAATAGAGCGAGTTTGAAACACAGAACAAAACGGGTTTTCTTGTTATGGCTTGGGCTGATGATGTTGCCGCTGCCCTTGCTTGTTCATGGCAGTGGTGAACCGCTTGCGAAGACGATCGAAGACGTCGTTGTCAAAGGCCCACATCGGGGACGTTTGCTTGCTCAAGACGATTTTCAGCTTGAACTGGCGATTTTTGAGACGGACGTACCCCCGGAGTACCGTGCGTGGGCCACGATGGCGGGCAAGGCCATTGCGCCGGCTGACTGGACTTTGCAGGTTTCTCTGAGCCGTTTGGGCGGCAAGGTGGATAATTTTAGTTTTTCGCCAGAGGACGATTTTTTGCGTGGCGCAGGTGTGGTCGAAGAACCGCATTCGTTTGATGTCACGGTGACGGCGAGTTATCAGGGTAAGGACTATCGCTGGCAGTACCCTTCCTATGAAGGTCGTGTCGAGTTAAGCCCCGAGGTGGCTGCCAAGTCTGGACTCGGCAGTGCAGTGGCAGGAGCCGGAATCATTCAGAAGAATGTGGTGGTTTATGGCCGTGTTGTTAACGATCCTCGTCAGATGGCGCATGTGTCGGCGCGTTTTCCGGGATTGATTCGTGCGGTTCATGTGACGCTGGGTGATCAGGTCAAGCAGGGGCAAGTGGTCGCAGACGTTGAGGCCAATGAAAGTCTGAAACGGTATCCCTTGGTGGCGCCTATCAGTGGCACGGTGGTTGAGCGTCGGGGCAATCCTGGCGAGTTCATTGCCGATGGCCCTTTACTTACGCTGGTGAATTATGAGCATGCCTGGGTGGAGTTGAACCTTTTCCCCGGAGATGCGCCGTTAGTGCGCGTGGGTCAGGCTGTTGTTATAAAAGCCAACGGGATTGAGCAGCGAGGGCGTATTGATTTCGTGAGTCACGGTTCCGGTCGTGCACGGGTTGAGCTTGATAATCGCACGCTCAAATGGCCAAAGGGTTTGATGGTAGTTGCCGACATAGTGGCAGGTGAAATCAGCGCGCCCTTGGTAATCGACAACAGAGCCTTGCAATCGTTCCGTGACTGGACGGTGGTTTTCATTCAGGTGGGCAATACCTACGAAATTCGTCCGGTGCGTCTAGGGCGCAGTGATGGTCGCGTCAGTGAGGTGCTCGAAGGTCTGAATTCGGGTGATCGCTATGTCGTGGGTAACAGCTATTTATTGAAGGCAGATCTGGAGAAATCCGGCGCCTCTCACGATCACTAAAACGAGGTTGCCATGATCAGTTTTATTTTACATTTTGCCATCGTGCGTCGATGGTTGTTGTTGTCGCTGATTGCCGTGTTGATTGTGGTGGGCGGCTGGAGTTATCAGCACTTGCCCATTGACGCAGTACCAGATATCACCAATGTTCAGGTGCAAATTAATACCGAAGCCCCGGGTTATTCGCCTTTGGAAGCGGAGCAGCGAATTACTTTTACGGTTGAGACCGTATTGGCGGGTCTGCCCAAACTGGCGTACACCCGCTCCTTGTCCCGTTATGGACTGTCGCAAGTGACGGTGGTGTTTGAGGAAGGTACCGATATTTATTTTGCCCGGAATCTGATTAACGAAAAGCTGGGACAAATAAAAAGCCGTTTACCCATGGGTCTTTCGCCAGAAATGGGGCCGATTGCGACCGGTTTGGGCGAAATTTTTATGTATTCGGTGCGCGCCCTGCCTGGTGCTGTGCGGGCCGATGGTTCTGCGTACGATGCCATGGCCTTGCGGGAAATTCAGGACTGGATTATCAAACCACAGATGGTGCTGGTAAAAGGGGTGACTGAAATCAATACCATTGGGGGGTATAACAAGCAGTATCACGTGACCCCTGAACCACTGAAATTGTTGCAATACGGGATTTCGTTGGAACAACTGATTACGGTGCTGGAGCGTAATAATGACAATCGCGGCGCAGGTTATGTCGAGAAAAATGGCCAGCAGTTGTTGATCCGTTCACCGGGGCAGCTAGGCAGTATTGCAGACATAGAGCAAGTGATAGTTACCCGTCATAAGGGTTTCCCGGTGCCGCTGAGCGAAGTGGCTGAGGTCGCCATTGGCAAAGAACTGCGCACCGGTGCTGCAACGCGTGATGGCAAGGAAACTGTTCTGGGTACGGCCTTTATGCTGATGGGGGAAAACTCTCGCACCGTTGCCCGGGATTTGGCTATTAAACTCAAAACGGTGAATCAAACACTGCCAGCGGGTGTGGTGGCGGAAGCGGTGTATGACCGCACTACACTGGTAGATCAAACCATCAATACCGTTAAAAACAATTTGCTGGAAGGCGCTTTACTGGTCATTGCCGTGCTTTTCCTGTTGCTGGGCAATGTCCGGGCGGCGCTGATTACGGCTATGGTTATTCCTCTGTCGCTGCTGGCGACCATAACGGGCATGGTGCAAGTCGGCATTTCCGCCAACCTGATGAGTCTGGGTGCGCTGGATTTTGGTTTGATTGTCGATGGTGCCGTTATTATTGTCGAAAATGCTATTCGTCGTTTGGCGCAGGAGCAACATCGTGAGGGTCGTCTGTTGACCCTCGGGGAGCGGCTGGAGCTGGTATATAGTGCGAGCAATGAAGTCATACGACCCAGTCTCTTTGGTGTGGGCATTATTGCTGTTGTCTATCTGCCTTTGTTCGCGCTCACCGGCGTTGAGGGTAAAATGTTTCATCCTATGGCGATGACCGTGGTGATGGCCTTGGTAGCGGCATCTGTTCTATGTCTGACGCTGGTGCCGGCTGCACTGGCTGTTTTTTTGCGAGGCTGGATCAGTGAGCAGGACAGTTTTATTATTCGTGGAGCCAAGAAAATATACCGTAGTGCATTGTTGAGGGCTTTGCAGTGGCGCTGGTGGGTAGTTGGTCTGGCAGGTGCATTGGTGTTTGTGAGCACTTGGCTGGCGACGACGCTGGGTTCAGAATTTATTCCGCAACTGGATGAAGGTGATATGGCGCTGCATGCCTTGCGTATTCCCGGCACCGGTCTTGAACAGGCCATCGGCATGCAAAGTATTCTGGAGGAAAAAATCAGAACCTTTCCCCAGGTGGACAAAGTGTTTGCCAAACTGGGTACGGCTGATGTGGCAACCGATCCGATGCCGCCGAGTGTTGCGGATAATTTTGTTATCATGAAACCACGCAGTGAGTGGCCTGATCCTAAGTTGTCGAAGCAGGATCTGGTCGCACAGATAGAATCGGCGGTGAAGACCTTGCCCGGAAATAATTATGAGTTTACCCAGCCGATACAAATGCGCTTTAACGAATTGATTTCCGGTGTGCGCTCTGATCTGGGCATTAAAGTTTTTGGTGATGATCTTGATCAGTTGCTGGCTTCGGCGCAGAGCATTCTGCGTGTATTGCAGACGCTGGAAGGTGTGGCCGATGCCAAGGTTGAACAGGTCACGGGTTTGCCCATGTTAACCATTTTGCCGAAACGCCTGGCCTTGTCGCATTATGGCTTGAATGTTGCCGATTTGCAGAACTGGCTGGCAACAGCGACTGGCGGACAAACCGCTGGATTGATTTTTGAGGGGGATCGTCGCTTTGAATTGGTGGTGCGTTTGCCTGAAGCGCACCGCACCGATCTGAATGCCTTGGTTAATTTGCCGGTGTTACTACCTTCCGGCGATTATGTCCCTTTGGGTGAAGTGGCCGAACTGCACCAGGCCCCGGCACCCAATCAAGTCAGTCGCGAAAATGGCAAGCGTTATGTTGTAGTGACGGCCAATGTGCGTGGGCGTGATTTAGGTTCTTTTGTAGCCGAAGCGCAGACCCGTATTGCCGATGAAATAACGCTGCCTCCCGGGTATTGGCTGAATTATGGTGGAACCTTTGAGCAGTTGCAATCGGCAAGTCAGCGTTTGGCTATCGTAGTGCCCATCACACTGTTACTGATACTCGGTTTGTTGCTGATGGTGTTTGGTTCATTGAAGGATGCGCTGATTATTTTCACGGGCGTGCCGCTGGCCTTGACCGGGGGAGTTTTGGCCTTGTGGTTGCGTGATATGCCACTGTCCATTTCTGCTGGCGTGGGTTTTATTGCGCTTTCAGGTATCGCTGTGCTCAATGGTTTGGTCATGCTGGCATTTATTCGGCAGTTATGGCTGGAGCAGGGGCATTTGCACAATGCGATCGTAGAGGGCGCCATGATCCGTTTGCGCCCGGTGCTTATGACGGCGCTGGTGGCGGGCCTGGGTTTTGTCCCTATGGCCTTCAATACCGATATAGGGGCTGAGGTTCAGCGTCCCCTGGCAACGGTGGTGATCGGTGGAATTATCTCATCAACCTTGTTGACGCTGCTGATGCTGCCCGTGTTGTATCGTATCTTTCATGGAAAAGATGACGCATTGCAGAAATCATAGTGTCACAGTCGTTAAATG